>NZ_JAGDEZ010000038.1:0-60291 GCF_017498305.1 Pseudomonas sp. OA65 | reverse complement strand
ATTGCTCCGTGGGCCGCCGCGAAGGGCCATCCATGGCCCAGCGCGGCTATCCCGGCATCCATGCCGGGATGCCCACTCCACAATGCCTGCGTTCGGCCATCGTGGTTAACGGGGCGCCCGAGATCAACGTCCTCCGCGAGGCGGCCTAGTAGCCGACCTGGCTCTTGATGAGGACCGCGTTTCTCCTGTGGGAGCGAGCTTGCTCGCGACGGCGGTATCACAGTCGATGAAGCTGTTGAATGTGCCGGCCTCTTCGCGGGCGGGCTTGCGTCAATCGTCCAGTTCGCTCTGCAACGCACCCTCAAAATCCTGTCCACCGTAAAAAATGCCCAAAATGAAAACCTGCTCGGCCTCAACGGCGAAGGCAATCACTGTCCGCTTACGGTAGTTTGTGATGCGCAAACCCAGCCGTATATCGTCTCTCGGGTTTCCTCGGTGCGGGAACGTCTGTAGTTCTTCACAATAGGTCACGATGGCGTCGGTATACCGATGGGCAATTTCTGGCGAAGCCTCTGTGGCAATGTAGCGATAGAGCGCAGCTAACTGCTCAAGGGCTTGCGGTGCAAACTCGACGGTATAGGTCATTACGATTTTACAGTGGCGTTCTGGTGCTCAGCAGCCAATCGGGAGCGCACCTCATCAACGCTTAGCGCACACGAGGGATCAGCTTTCAAGGCATCGTAAGCTGGGGTTACTTGGCCTACGAGCCAGTTTTCCAAAGCCCGATCACGAGCCAGCAGCGCCCTGAGGCCATCACGAATGACTTCACTTTCAGTGGCGTACTCGCCGGCAGCCACCTTGGCTTTCACTACGTCGGCCATCTGGTTAGGCAGCGTGATGCTGAACTGTTGAGTGCTACGCATGATGAGCCTCCGGGATAAGATAGGATTTAATCCTACTCTGCCCAAAAGATTATGCACATGACCTCCTGTCATTCTCGATGACTTTGCTGGTGGATTTAGAGGTGAGCTTGCTCGCGCTGTGTCAGTGGACATCCATGCAGATGATCCACCGCATCGCGAGCAAGCTCGCTCCCACAGGGGATTGTCTCCCGCCAGGAGGGCTTTATTGGTCTTCGAGGCCGCGCTGTTCGATGACGCCGAACACGTCGGTGACATCCTGGACCAGAATCCGGGCGACGTTGGTGAGGGTATTGAGGTCGCTGGCGGCCGAATCGCGCAGGGTGGCGCAGGCCATGAGCGTCAAGTAATCGAGGGTAGCGTGCAGGCGTTCGCTGGCGCAGGCATGAAGCTCGGTCAGTGGGACGGATCTATCGATGAACAGCACGGGTTGGGTGGTGGCGATTGGAGTGAGAGGGGTGAAGCGGCTAAGTGATTGAGTCGTCGTCATAAGGTTTGGGCTCTATTAATAAAAATTGATCGCCACCTTCTTGCTGCGAAACAAATGGGTGGCAGTTGCGCGCGGGTTCGCAGACCGAGATAGAGACCAAACCCGGCAGACCCGAAGGTCTCCCGCACGCAACCGCCATAAAACGAACGCAGGCGAGTTTGCCTGAATTTTCATTTGACGGTGCAAAGTCTCTGTTCTGTCAGTGGGCTGCGAAACCCCTGCCCACCGACCAAAGCCAGCAGACCCACCGAACTATAGAGCAGATTCCCAAGGCCAAAATCGGCCCTGTAGGACGCACCGGACCCCTGTGGCGAGGGAGCTTGCTCCCGCTCGGGGGCGCAGCCGCCGTAAAACCTGCAAATGCGGTAGGTCTGGAGGAAAGAGGGGCCGCTTCGCAGCCCAGCGGGGATAAATCCCCTCGCCACAACAGACGGTTTCCTACGAGATTTTCAGAAGAAAAGTTTCTGTAGTGTGATCAACTGTCAGCATGTCGAACGTTGTCTCTCGCTTGCAAAAAACTGGCGGCCGAAAGCCCCTAGAAATGTCCGCTATAAAGGACATAATCAGCTTTCGTTTGTAAAAGTCCCTTATGGTGGACATTATGCTGATACTCAATCCTTCTGCTTTAGGCGAAAGAATGCGCACGCTACGCCGTGCAAAAGGCTATAGCCAACAGCTGCTCGCCGAAAAAGCCAATTGCAATCGCAAAACGATCATCGACCTTGAAGCCGGCGAAAACGTGGCCGTGTACACCCTGTTTCGGGTCGTGTCGGCATTGGGGATGGCTCTGGAAACCGTCGATAAACGCATCGATCTCAAATCCCTGGCGGAACTGGTGGAACATGATGAGTAGGGTCAAGCTGCTCAATGTCATGACACCACAAGGCTATAGCGGCGACTTGTCCAAAGGTTCGCAGTTCTCGTTTGCCTATGCCAGTGCCGAGGCGCCTCGGGAGGTTTCGCTGGTCATGCCCTATGACCCTACGCCCTCAGTTAGCAATATCCTTCATCCGATATTCGACATGAATGTGCCTGAGGGTTTTCTGGCGGACCAGATCAAGCGTCGGATGGCCAGGCATATGCAGGTCGATCAAGATGAACAAGGTAAAAACATATCCGGATCGCAAGCAGTTGATCGAGTTTGGTCGCAAGCATTGCAAAGTTGATAAGCCCGCTTTGATCATCGAGCGAATCGCCGATGCAATGAGCCAGGCGCTGGCGAGCAGTGGGCATCGAATTGATGGACTGCTTGAGGGTATGCGAGGGGAGTGGGACGCGGGTCGGTTTGCCGCTCTTTATGATTCGGAACCGTTGCGGCTCAGGAACAAACCGCTGGTCCAGAAATGAATTTGACTTGAGTGTGCCGGCCCGTGAAAAGCCGGCGCATACGGTAAAGCCGACGAAAGAGTGGGGCCGCTTCGCAGCCCAGCGGGAGCAAGCTCCCTCGCCGCAGGGTGTAAATTCCTACGAGATTTTAGGACGTGAAAACTCAGGTGTTGTGATCGATATCCAACACGCTGAACGTCACTTTCCCACCTTCACTGGTATAGCCCGTGTTGTCCTGCACATACACCCCAGCCTTGAAGTACAGCGGCTTGTCGCGCCAGGCACGGCCAACGGTGGTGTACCAACTGTTGCCGGCCGCGGTGATGCCCAGGTCGCCGGTACGATCCAGGTGGATCCGGTAAGAAAAGGACCGATTGAGCTTCACCCCGGTGGCCACGGTAATCACCCGGCCTTCACTGTCATCGGGCCGCATGCGGACCTTGGCGACGATGTTCCCGGTGGCGCTGTCTTCCTTGTACTGGTATTCCAGCTTGACCATGGGCTTGCTGCTGTCCTTGGCATGGATCTGGCCGATCACGATCTTGCCGCTGCTGGGCACCTGGTTGACCACCAAGCTTGCTCGTAGCTGGTTGTCGGCGTCGGGATAAACCCAGTTGCGCAAAGTGCCGTCCCGGTAGGTCTCGCGTAATTCGCTGCGGGGATAAATGGCGTTTTCAGTCTTGGTGCCAGTGACTGGAGACCAGAAGTACACCGTGCTGCCTTCGGAATTGAAATATTTGTCCTGGAACCCATCCACCAGTCGAGGGGTTTCGATGGTTTTCGGCGGGCTGCCTTCAGGGATGCTCAGGTTCCAGGTTGCAAGGTCGACCATGTTCGGATCCTTTCTACTGCAAAAGAAATGATTCACGCCATCGCCGGAGGCTCTAGGACGCACTTTTGCTGAGGCCAAGAAGGGGCGCGGACGGGAATTTGGCGCATTCGTCCGGCGGAGGGTTGGCGTCAGCAGACCGTCAGAGTGGCGTTTTCCGGATTTGTGCCCGAGATAATCAACCGTTGGTCGGGTGCCGGGCTTTTTCTTGGAACCATTACGCGATGGCTATTTGGCAGCTATTTAGGGCAGGACAAAAAAAGCACCCAAGCCGGACAATGCCAGTCAGTCAAGCAGCAAACCTGTGGGAGCTAAGCTTGCTCGCGATTGCGGTAAGCCAGCCGACAACGATGTTGGCGACTCTGCCGCTATCGCGAGCAAGCTTTGCTCCCACAGGATTTATGTCGTTTGCTCTTAACTGACAGGTATTACCCAAGCCGGATGCTTTCTAAGGAGGGGCGCCGATAGCAGCGTTCCGTGCCGCTATTACGGCGCAGCAGGTTGCACTCAAAGCGTGGTGTGTTTGATTTCCAGCAGGCTGAATGTCGCTTTTCCGCCCTCGGTGACGTAGCCGGTGTTGTCCTGCACGTACACGCCGGCCTTGAAATAGAGCGGTTTGACTTTCCAGCTCGGATCAACAGAGGTTCGCCAGTTGTAACCCGCCGCGGTGATGCCCAGCGCACCCTTCGGGCTCAAATGAATCATGTAAGAGAAACTACGGTTGAGCGTCACGCCCGTGGCAATAGTGATGACCTGGCCCGTCTCGTCGTCAGGACGCATGCGCACCTTGGCAACGATATTTCCGGTAGAGCTGTAGGTTTTGTACTGGTACTCCAGTTTCACCATCGGCCTGGTGCTGTCCTTGGCGTGAATCTGGCCGATCACGATCTTGCCAGTACTAGGCACCTGATTGACGGTCACGATCGCGCGCAGGGTGTTGTCCGCCGCGGGGTAAAGCCAATTGCGCAAAGTGCCGTCAGCGTAGGTTTCGCGCAGTTCGCTGCGCGGGTAAGTCGCGTTGGCCGTCTTGGTGCCAGTCACGGGTGCCCAGAAGAATACGGTGCCGGTTTCGGCGTTGAAATATTCGTCTTTAAACCCTTGTACCAGTCGAGGGGTTTCAATGGTCATCGCCGGGCTGCCCTCGGGGATGCTCAAGTTCCAGGTTGCGAGATCGATCATGTCCAGGTCCTGCGTATCGAGATGTAAAGGTGTATGCCGTAGCGGGAGGCTTTAAACCGCCCTTTTGAAGCGTTTCGGAACGCTGGACAGGGGCTTTTTCTTGTTGACCGTTCGGCGGATGTTTGACGTCAATTGTCCGTCGAAGGTGTCATTGCAGTTTCTGTGCCCGAGGAGGGTGACCGTTAGTCGGCTATTTCGGGCTTTGTCTGGATGATGGCGCGTTGACACCTACTGCTTTTCAAAATCCCGGTCTAGAGTGAGGGGACAGTATTTGTCCGCTTTTGCTACGTAAAAACGGACGTGGCGCCCGATAAGAGAAGCAGCATGGAATGCGCGCAACCAACGCCCGGCGAAGACAGCTCTGTCCTTTTGATTGTTGATGATTACCCTGAAAACCTGCTCAGCATGCGGGCCTTGTTGCAGCGGCAGGATTGGCGGGTAATGACCGCGTCCTCCGGAGTCGAGGCGCTTAACCTGCTGCTCGAACATGACATCGACCTGGTTCTGCTGGATGTGCAGATGCCTGAAATGGACGGTTTCGAAGTGGCGCGCCTGATGCGCGGCAGCCAGCGCACGCGGCTCACGCCGATCATTTTCCTGACGGCCAACGAGCAGTCCCAGGACGCGGTCATCAAGGGCTACGCCAGTGGCGCCGTGGATTACCTGTTCAAGCCCTTCGATCCGCAAATCCTCAAGCCCAAGGTCCAGGCGTTGCTCGAGCACCAGCGCAATCGCCGGGCCTTGCAGCGCCTGAGCCAGGATCTCGAGGCGGCCAGGGCCTTCAATGCCTCGGTGCTGGACAACGCCGCCGAAGGCATCCTGGTGGTGGACGAGGCCGGCTGTATCCGCTTCGCCAACCCGTCCACCTGCCGCTTGCTCAATGCCACCGCCAAGCAGTTGCAGGACATGCCGTTCCTGGATTTCCTGCAAAAACCGCACATCCCCGAATGGATCGGTTCCGAGATCCACAACGCCTATCAGCGTGGCGAAACCTGGCGATTGCATGACGCGGTGCTGCGCACGGCACCCGGCCAGCAGGTGTCGGTGGCCTTGTCCTGCGCGCCCTTGCCCTCGGAGCAGAAGGCGATGGTGGTGACGCTCCAGGACATGTCCGTGGTGCGCCACCTGCACCAGCAACTCGAATACCAGGCCGTCACGGACCCGCTCACCGGCTTGCTCAACCGCCGTGGTTTCTACCAGACCGCGGAAAACCTGTTGATGCGCAGCGAGCGCTTGGAAAGCAACTGGGTGCTGCTGTACTTGGATCTCGACGGCTTCAAGCGGGTCAATGACTCTCTGGGGCACGATGCCGGGGACCGGGTGTTGCGCTGGGTGTCGGAGCAGTTGAAGGCGTGCCTGCGCCCCTTCGATATCCTGGCGCGGCTGGGCGGGGACGAGTTCACGGCGCTGCTGGACCTGGAATTTCCCGAGCAGGCGGCGAAGATCGCGGAGAAGCTCATCGAACGCGTCGCGATCTGCCAGCAGATCGAAGGCATGGACGTGGCGCTTGGCGCCAGCATCGGCATCGCGACGTACCCTGACTGTGGCGCCAACCTCGATGGGTTGCTGCGGGCGTCCGACATCGCCATGTACGAAGCCAAGCGGGCCGGTCGCCAGCAATATCGTTTCTACGACCAGGAAATGAACGGTCGGGCCCGTTCACGGCTGATGTTGGAAGAGAGCGTGCGCTCGGCCATCGAGAACCGTGATTTCAATATGGTCTACCAGCCGCAGGTGAGCATCGTCGACGGGCGTATCCGCGGGTTCGAGGCGCTGTTGCGCTGGCAGCACCCGAGCGTCGGCGATGTGCCGCCGGGGCTGTTCCTGCCGTTGCTGGAAGAGGCACGGTTGATCAGTCGGCTGGGCAGTTGGATCTATCATCGCAGCGCGGCCCAGCGCAAAGTCTGGGAGCGTCTGTTCGCTGATGACCTGGTGTTGGGCGTGAGCCTGAGCAGCACTCAATTCGGCATGCCGAACCTGGTGACGGAGTTGCGCCAGGTCCTGGAGCGCCACGCCTTGAAGCCTCGGCAATTGGAGGTCGAGGTGACCGAGGATGCGCTGATGCGCAATCCCGATGAAACCCAAAAGCAACTGCGTCTGCTGCGCCAGTTGGGGGTGCGCGTGGCCTTGGATGACTTCGGTTCAGGGCCTTGTTCGCTGGCGCATCTGCGTGATCTTGAACTCGATACCCTCAAGCTCGACCGGCACCTGATCGCTCGTCTACCAGGATCGCCCCGGGATGCCGCGCTGGCTGCTTCAGTGATCGATTTGTGCACGCAACTGGGCTTGCGGGTGATCGCCGAAGGAGTGGAAACCCGCGAGCAGTATCGGTGGCTTCAGGCCCATGGCTGTGAATACGTGCAAGGGTTCCTCGTGGCGCGACCGTTGATGGCCGAAGACACCGATGCCTTCGCCACGCCCTTCGACTGGAGCGCGGTGCAGGCCTGAATTCGCTACACTGGCGGCCTCTTGTGACTGTGTTGCCCGCCGATGACCGCGCTCAAATACCTCCAGGCCTATCCCGCCGCCCTGCAAGCCCAAGTGCAGCAATTGATCGCCCAGGATCGTCTGGGCGATTACCTGCAACAGCGCTACCCGGGTCGGCATCCGATCCAGAGCGACAAGGCCCTGTACGGTTATGCGCTGGACCTCAAGCAGCAATACCTGCGTAACGCGCCGGCCATCGACAAGGTGTTGTTCGACAGTCGCCTGGACCTGACCCACCGCGCCCTCGGCCTGCACACCGCGGTGTCACGGGTGCAGGGCGGCAAGCTCAAGGCCAAGAAGGAAATCCGCATCGCGGCGCTGTTCAAGGACGCGGCGCCCGAGTTCCTGAAGATGATCGTTGTGCATGAGCTGGCGCACTTCAAGGAGTCGGATCACAACAAGGCCTTCTACCAGCTCTGCGAACACATGCTGCCGGGCTATCACCAGTTGGAATTCGACCTGCGGGTGTACCTGACCTGGCGGGACCTGCAACCTCACAAGGAATGACCGGATGGACGTGAGCAAGACCAAGACCAGTTTCTACCGTCGCCTGTACGTGGCCTACCTGATCGACAGCGGCCTGGCCAGCAACGTCCCGGCCCTCACCGAAGCCACCGGCATGCCTCGGCGCACGGCGCAGGACACCATCGTCGCGCTGGCGGACCTGGACATCGTGTGTGAGTTCGAGCAGGAGGACGGTGCGCGCAACCATGCCGGGCGGTATCGGATTCGCGATTGGGGGGCGATCGATCGGGGGTGGATCGAGGGAAATTTACCGCGGATCAAAGCGGTGCTTGAGTATCCCTGAATATGTCGGTGTCGGTGCGGGCCCCTTCGCGAGCAGGCTCGCTCCCACATTTTAATCATCTTCGTATACAGATTTTGTGTTTATTGAAGATCCACTGTGGGAGCGAGCCTGCTCGCGAAAAGCATTTTCAGGGCCGATGCATACCAATGTGTGGAATCCCATCCTCCATATACTCCACCCCCACCACTTCAAACCCATACCGCCCGTAATACCCCTGCAAATGCGCCTGGGCCGACAATGAGATCGACGTGCCGGGCCAACGTTTCTCGGCCTGCTTGAGGGCCTTTTCCATCAGCGTATGACCCAGCCCCTGGCCGCGTGCCTGTGGCGCGATGACCACGCGCCCGATCACCACGTCGCTGTTTTGCGAGTGCGGGTCGAGCAGGCGCAGGTAGGCCACCAGGTGGTTGTCGCGCCAGGCCATCAGGTGGCAGGTGTCGCCCTCCAAGTCCAGGCCATCAACGTCGGGGTAGGCGCAGTTCTGCTCGACGACGAACACCTCGGCGCGCAGCTTGAGGATGGCATACAGCTGTTCCTTGCTCAGGTCAGTGTGATGTTTGCAGACCCATTCGATATCCATTTTTTGAATTTCCTGAAGAACCTGATGCCGATATTAAGCGTGCTTGGCTCGGAAGTCTCTTGCTCATGTGACCGGAAAATCTGTGACAAAGACCAAAATGCCATCATTCCTTTGTCGCGGGGCTGTCGTCTTTGTGTAATCTTCGTGACAGCGCTGCGCAGCGGTCCCAATGAGCTAACGTTAGGACCGGGTGTCTGAGGATGCCCGTTGGGTTTCGGCTAAAAACAAACCGGGCTTTGAACCCGTCAAGGATGTTTGGCATGCCGCGATTGCATCGAGCGCTTGCATTGATTGGATTGCTGTTGCTGAGCTACGAGACCTGTGCGCAGAAGTTGCGTCTGGTCGCCGATGCCTGGCCGCCCTTTACCGATTCCACCTTGATCAATGGCGGCCTGGCGACCGACATCGTCAGCACGGCCCTGGCGCGGGCCGGCTATGCCACGGACTTCGAACAGGTGCCCTGGGCCCGGGCGATGCTGGGCATCAGCGAGGGCCGCTATGATGTGCTGATCAATGCCTGGTACAGCGAGGACCGCACCCACATAGGCCAGTTTTCGGCCGAATACCTGCTCAACCGCGTGCGCTTCATCAAGCGCAAGGACGAAACGATCCCGTTCGATAACCTGCAACAGTTGCGTGCCTATCCCATCGCCGTGGTGCGCGGTTATGCCTATGCCAAGGACTTCGACGAAGACCCGCAAATGCAGAAGGTCCCGGTGCACAACTTCGCCATGGCGGTGCGCATGCTGGCGGCCGACCGCGTCAAGTTGACCTTGGAAGACGAGTATGTCGCTCGTTATTACCTGGCCCGCGAATCGCCCAAGGTGCGCAGTGCCGTGGAGTTCCTGCCCAAGCCCTTGAGCGAAAACAGCCTGCACATCCTGGTCAGCCTGAAGAACCCGGAGCACGAGCAGATCGTGGCCGGGTTTGACCGGGAGATCGCGGCGATGAAGGCGGATGGGAGTTATGACCGGTTGCTTAAGCAACATGGTATGTGAGCTGTCTGGACTGGCCTCATCGCGAGCAGGCTCGCTCCCACAGTGGGCCTTCGGTGATGCAAAGTTTGTGTGCACAGCAAATCCACTGTGGGAGCGAGCCTGCTCGCGATGGCGATAGTGTCAGCACCACAACCCTCAAGCCTCGCCAGTATCCTTGATCAGATGCGCCGCCAACGTGCGCAACGGCCCCAACTGTCGGCAGATCAATGCCAATTGCGTCTGCACCAGCCGTTGCCCCTCGTCGATTTCATCAGGCATCTGCTCAAGCTCACTGGCCAGGGCTTCCTCCTCATCGCTCTGGATCGCAATCGGTTGTTTACTCGCCAGGCCCTGGGCGATTTCGTCGATGCTGGCCGCCAGTTTTACCCCGGCACTGTCGATCAACTGTTCGCGTACTTCGGTCGGCAACTCGGTGCCGCGATGGGCGCCCAGGCCTGACAGGTAGCTGAGCAGGGTGTGGGAGAGCACCAGGAAGCGGAACCCCACATCGGCTTCCTTCCGGAAATGCCCCGGCTCCATCAGCATGTTGGCCAGTGTGGTGGACAGCGCGGCATCGGCGTTGTGGGCGTTGCGTCGGGCCAGGCGATAGGCCAGGTCGTCGCTTTTGCCGACGGCGTATTGCTGCATGATCTGGCGCAGGTAAATGCTGTTGCAGGTCAGCGTGTTGGCCAGCACTTTGTTCAGCCGGCGACCTTGCCAATCGGGCAGGAACAGGAACACCGCCAGCCCGGCAATCAGGCTGCCGAGCAAGGTATCGAACAACCGCGGCAGCAGCAGCCCGTAGCCGTCGCCCACCTGGTTGAAGCAGAACAGCACCATGATGGTGATCGCCGCTGTCGCCAGGGTGTAGCGGGTGGTGCGGTTGGTAAAGAACACCACCCCGGCGGCAATGGCGAAGCACGATTGCACCAGCGGATTGGGAAACAGGTCGAACAACGCCCAGGCGACCGTCAGGCCGATGGCGGTGCCGATGATCCGCTGGCCAAGCTTGCGCCGGGTGGCGCCGTAGTTGGGTTGGCAGACGAACAGCGTGGTGAGGATGATCCAATAGCCCTGGGACGGGTGAATCATGTGCACCACGGCGTAACCCACGGCCAGGGCCAGTGGCAAGCGCAGGGCATGGCGGAACAGCAGCGAGGTGGGCGTAAGCTGCGTACGCAAGCGCAGCCAGACGTCCTTGAGATTGCGCGGCGAGCGGTCGAGCAGGCTGCTGTCGGTGGCGTCGGCCAGGGCGTCGGGGTTGCTCGCGTCGCTGAGCAGGCGGTCCATCGTGCCCAGGTTCACCGACAGGGCCCGCAACGAACGCAGCAAGCCGCGCCAGGCCGGGTTGCTCTGGATGCGCAGGTGTTCGAGGGACGCGTGCAGGTCGTTGAGGGCCTCGGCGAAGGTGTGGTCGTAAATGAATGGCTGGCGCAGTTGGATCGACTCGGCCAGCGCCTGGCAGGCCTTGCCTTGTTGGCGCAGCAGGCGTTGGCAGCGGAACAGCACGTCGCTGTGGAAGAACGCTTCGGCCAGGGCATTGTAGGGATAGTGAGACGAGCTGGCTCGCTCGTGGATGTCCTGGGCCAGGAAATACAACTTCAGGTAGCGGCTGACTTTCGAGCCGGGTCGGCCATTGCCGACGCGGTGCAGGATGATTTCCTTGGCGCTGTTGAGGGCGGCGACCACGCGACCGTTTTGCTGGGCCAGTTCCAGGCGACGGGCTTCGATGTCGAGTTGGCGGATCGGCTCCAGCAGCGACGATTTGAGTTTGAGGTAGCGTCCCAGTTCGCGAAACAGCCGCGCCAGGCTTTGCTGCACTGGCTGGTTGGAAAACAATGCCTGCCACACGACCGACAGCAGGCCGTACCACGCGGCACCGGCGACCAGTAGCAGGGGTTCATGCCAGAAATCGTTGACGGCGCCGCCGCGCTGGTCCACGCCGATCATGGTGTAGACCGACAGAATCAGGGTGGCCGAGGCAATTGCGCCATAACGCTCGCCCAAGGCGCCAAGCATGGTCAGGCCGAATGCCGCCAGGGCCAGGGCGACGATGAACAGGACGGGGTAGGGGAACAGCAACTCCACCGACAGCGCGGCGACGCTGAAGCACACCAGGGTCACGGCCAACGCATTGAGGCGGCCCTGCCAACTGTCGTCGGTCTCGGCCAGGGCGCTGGCGATGATGCCCAGGAACAAGGGAATCAGCAGCGCCATTTCGTCCAGGTACCAGCACAACCCCATGCTGCCGGTCAGGGCGATGAAGACCCGCACGCTATAACTGAACTTATCCAACGCCCAAAGGCGACGCAAAGACTGGCTAAACGAGTTCGCTGACATGAAGTGCACGGGCCTGACGGGCAATGACGCTAAATTGAGGCAGTAATGACGCCGACGCAATGGCGGCGATCACATCCGGCAGCAAAAAGTGTTCCGATGTCCGCCACCGAGCTACTGTGGGAGCGGGCTTGCTCGCGAAAGCGGTGTGTCAGCCGCTATTGAATTGCCTGATACACCGCCTTCGCGAGCAAGCCCGCTCCCACAGGGTTTATTACCCACATTCGAGTCGTGTCGAGTCAGACGTACTGCGCCGCCGCATACCCCGAAGCCCACGCCCATTGGAAGTTGAACCCGCCCAGGTGCCCGGTGACGTCCAGCACTTCGCCGATGAAATACAGGCCCGGGCTTTTCAGCGACTCCATGGTCTTGGACGAGACTTCCCGGGTGTCGACGCCGCCGAGGGTGACTTCGGCGGTGCGGTAGCCTTCGGTGCCGGCAGGGACGACGTTCCAGCTCGCCAGTTTCTCGGCGATGTCCGCCAGCTCCGCATGGGTGTACTGCTTCATGGGTATGGACACGAACCACGTGTCGGCCAGCAGGTTGGCCATTTTCTTGGTGAACAGCTCGCCCAGCAACGTCTTGAGTTCGCTGTTGGGGCGTTCGGCCTGCTGCTGTTGCAGCCATTGCGGCACGTCGTGGTCGGGTAGCAGGTTGATCTGCACCGTGTCCCCCGGTTCCCAGAACGAGGAAATCTGCAGGATCGCCGGACCGCTCAGGCCGCGATGGGTGAACAGGATGTTCTCGCGAAAGCTCTGGTCGTTGCAGCTCACCAAGCAATCCACCGACGTGCCCGAGAGTTCGGTACAGAGGGTCTTGAGCTGATCGGTGATGGTGAACGGCACCAGTCCGGCGCGGGTTGGCAGCAGTTCATGGCCAAACTGTTTTGCCACCTGATAACCGAAGCCGGTTGCCCCGAGCGTTGGGATCGACAGCCCGCCCGTGGCGATCACCAGGGATTGGCAGGCAAGGGCGCCGAGGGTGGTTTGCAGCCGGTAGCCTCCGTCGGCTTTTTCGATCTGCGTGATGGAGGTATCCAGGTGCAGGCTGACGCCGGCCTGGTCGCATTCATCCAGCAGCAGGCCGAGGATGTCGCTGGACTTGTTATCGCAGAACAACTGGCCGAGCTTTTTTTCGTGATAGGGCACGCCGTGCTTGGCTACCAGGGCGATGAAATCCCACTGGGTGTAGCGGGCCAGGGCCGACTTGCAGAAGTGCGGGTTCTGCGACAGGAAATTGCCCGGCTCGGTGTACATGTTGGTGAAATTGCAGCGCCCGCCGCCCGACATGAGGATTTTCTTGCCGGCCTTGTTGGCGTGGTCCAGCAACATCACCTGCCGCCCGCGCGCGGCCGCGGTCAGCGCGCACATCAACCCTGCGGCGCCAGCGCCAATGATCACGACTTCGGTAGAGCGCAAAACGGTGTCCTCTCGGCTTTCCCACATAACTGAATGTGGGAGCGAGCTGTGTGGGAGCAAAGCTTGCTCGCGATCCAGGCGCTGCGGTCCTGAAGAGACCGCGGCGTTTTCATCGCGGGCAAGCCTTGCTCCCACACAGCTCGCTTCCACAGTTTGATCTCTGTTCGTCAGGCGATCGGTTACAGGATCCGCACCCGCAACGAGCGGCCCTTGATCTTGCCATCGTTCAAGCGCTGCAAGGCCTGCTTGGCGATGCCGCGTTCCACGGCCACGTAGGCCTGGAAATCGAAGATCGCGATCTTGCCGACCTGGGCGCCAGGGATGCCGGCCTCGCCGGTCAGGGCGCCGAGGATGTCGCCGGGGCGGACTTTGTCCTTGCGCCCGGCGCCGATGCACAGGGTGCTCATGGCCGGCAGCAGCGGCCCGCCGCCCTGGGGCTTGAGGTTGTCCAGTTGGTCCCAGCTCAGTGGCGACTTTTGCAGTTGCTCGATGGCTTGGGCGCGGTGGGCTTCGGACGGCGCCACCAGGCTGATGGCGATGCCTTTCTCACCGGCGCGACCCGTGCGGCCGACGCGGTGGATGTGGATTTCCGAATCCCGAGCCAGCTCGACGTTGATCACCATGTCCAGCGCATCGATATCCAGGCCACGGGCCGCCACGTCGGTGGCCACCAGCACCGAGGTGCTGCGGTTGGCGAACATCGCCAGCACCTGATCGCGGTCACGCTGTTCCAGGTCGCCATGCAGGCCGACGGCCGAGATGCCCTTGGACGTCAGGTGGTCGACGGTTTCCTGCACCTGCTGCTTGGTGAAGCAGAACGCCACGCAGGAGGCCGGGCGGAAATGCGCCAGGACCTTGACCACCGCGTCCATGCGCTCCTCGGGGGAGATTTCGTAGAAGCGCTGCTCGATCTGCGCATCGGAGTGGAACGCCTCGGCCTTTACTTGCTGCGGGTTGCGCATGAACTTGGACGACAGTTGCTTGATGCCCACCGGGTAGGTAGCGGAGAACAGCAGCGTCTGGCGGCGTTCCGGGGTCTGCTGGATGATGTCTTCGATGGCGTCGTAGAAACCCATGTCGAGCATGCGGTCGGCTTCGTCGAGGATCAGCGTGTTGAGGCCGTCGAGCACCAGTGAGCCCTTGCGCAGGTGCTGCTGGATGCGCCCCGGCGTGCCGACGATGATGTGGGCGCCGTGTTCGAGGGAGGCGATCTGCGGGCCGAAGGACACGCCGCCGCACAGGGTCAGGACCTTGATGTTGTCTTCGGCGCGGGCCAGGCGACGGATTTCCTTGGCGACCTGGTCGGCCAGCTCACGGGTCGGGCACATCACCAGCGCCTGGCAGCCGAAGAAACGCGGGTTGATCGGGTTCAGCAGGCCGATGCCGAAAGCGGCGGTCTTGCCGCTGCCGGTCTTTGCTTGGGCGATCAGGTCCATGCCCTTGAGGATCACCGGCAAGCTTTGCGCCTGGATCGGCGTCATCTGGGCATAACCGAGTGATTCGAGGTTAGCCAGCATGGCGGCGGACAGCGGCAAAGTATTAAAAGCGGTGGCAATGGTGGTCACGGGACTGGCCTGCAAAACAAAATGTCGCGCAGTGTAGCAGCCTCGTGCCACTTTCTTCGAAAGTTCTGGACGAGCTGTGGACAACGCTGGCCTGGGGACATTCTGTGGGAGCAAAGCTTGCTCGCGATACGGGCAACGCACTTCCCCAAGGAAACCGAGTCGCCTGTATCGCGGGCAAGCCTTGCTCCCACAAGTGTCTGGCTCACCACGGAGGCTGAGGTCTAATGCTCGATATGCTCATCCGGCCGCTTGTCCCGCCGCCCATCCTGCTTCGACAACTGGGAAAAAATCGTCGCCGCCAGCATCGCCATGATCCCCACCGTCACGAACGTCAGTTGGAACGCCCCCAGCACCGTCTCCACCCCATCGTTGCCCACTTGGGCGGTAAAGCCGCCGAGCAGCGCGCCGGCGCAGGCCACGCCGAGGCTCAGGGACAGTTGCGCCACCACCGACAACAGGCTGTTGCCGCTGCTGGCGCTGGCGTCGTCCAGGTCGATCAGGGTCACCGTGTTCATCGCGGTGAATTGCAGCGAGTTGATCGCCCCCAGCACCGCCAGTTGCGCCAGTAGCAGCCAGTACGGCGTCTCTTCGCTGACCAGGCCCATGCTCGCCAGCATCAGGCCCAGGGCCAGGGTGTTGCTGGTCAACACGGCGCGGTAGCCAAAGCGTTCGATCAACGGTCGGGCCACGGACTTGGCGACCATGGCCGCCGCCGCCAGGGGCAGCATGCTCATGCCGGCCTGGGACGGTGAATAGCCCAGGGCCACTTGCAGCAGCAACGGCACCAGGAACGGCAGGGCACCGCTGCCCAGGCGCGCGAACAGGTTGCCGAGAATGCCCACGGCGAAGGTCCGGGTCTTGAACAACGATGGCGGGAACAACGCGTTCTCGACATGCCCGGCCCGCAGCCAATAGGCGGCCAGGCAGGCCATGCCGCCAAACAGCAGCAACATCACCCGCAGGTGTGGCAAGTGCAGTTCACCCAGGCCTTCCATGGCGATAGTGATCAATACCATGGCCGCGCCGAACAGCAGGAACCCCAGTCCATCGAACCGCGTGCGCTCGCTGCCACGCAGGTCGGGGATGAATTTCCACACGGCGTAACAGCCGATCACGCCCACCGGCAGGTTGATGATGAAGATCCAGTGCCAGGTCAGGTATTCCACCATCCAGCCGCCCATGGTCGGCCCGATCAACGGGCCGAGCAGGCCAGGGATGGTGATGAAGCCCATGATCCGTACCAGTTCCGAGCGCGGATACGCCCGCAGCACCACCAGCCTGCCCACGGGCAGCATCAGCGCACCGCCCAGGCCTTGGACGACCCGGGCGCCGATCAGCATGCTCAACGAATTGGACAAGGCGCACAGCAGCGAGCCGAAGCTGAACAGTAGGATCGCCCCGAAGAAAATCTTCTTGGTGCCGAAGCGGTCGGCGATCCAGCCCGACGCCGGGATCAGCAACGCCACGGTGAGCATGTAGGCAATGATCACGCCCTGCATGCGCAGTGGGTTTTCCGCCAGGTCACTGGCCATGGCGGGCAGCGCGGTGTTGAGGATGGTCCCATCCAGGGACTGCATGAAGAAGGCAATCGCCACCACCCATGGAAGCCAGCGGGCGGTGACGGCGTCGAGCGGGGCGCGGTTGGGCATGGGACCTCTTGTTTGTGTTCGAGTGTCTGTTGGCTTCATCGCGGGCAAGCCTTGCTCCCACATGTCCGGCGCACATCCTGTGGGAGCAAGGCTTGCCCGCGATGCTTTTCTACAGCGTCAAGGTCAACCGCTTGACCAGCGCCCCCGGCAACAACATCGAGGCCGTGGCCCGCTGGCTGTAGGTGCTGGCCGAGAGCAGAAGTTCCCGCTCTCGGGTCAGGGCTTCGAGTTGCGAGCCGAGCAGGCTGTAGACACTGTCGTCGAAACGCATGGTGCTGACCGGCGCCACGATCTGGCCGTTCTCGACCCAGAACGTGGCGAAGCGGGTCATGCCGGTCAGGCGGGCGGCCGGTTGGTCCGAGTAGTTCAGGTACCAGAGGTTGCTGATGTACAACCCGGTGCCAAGTTCTTCGAGGATGTATTTTTGCTCCAACTGCCCGCCCTGCATGTCCAGCGCCGTGGGGTATTCGTAACGGCTGGCGCCGTTGGCGGCGAGGCCGTATTCGGCGGCGCTGCGGGAGTTGACCAATTGCGCGTTGGCCATGCCCTTGGCGATCAGCCCCAGGTCGTCGCGGGGATAACCTTCGTCGGAAAACGCCGGGCTCAGGGAGCCACTGACCTGCTCGGTCAGCCACACGTTGGGACTGAAGTGGGCTTCGCCAGCATAGAACTTCTGCAGCGGGCTCTGCTTGCTGGCAATGGCCTGGGCCGAGAAGCCGCCCCAACTGAGCATGCCCATGATCTCTTCCAGGGCGGCCGGCGCCAGATAGGCGCGGTATTCACCGGGCGGCAACGTGCGCAGCGGGCGGCCAAGAAACGCCAGTTGCTCGCGGGCCTGCTCGAAGCGCCGGGCAAATCCTTCAGTACTCCATTCATGCCCGGCGTAGCTGGCTTTCACCGCCTGGCCGTTTTCATGGAACAGGCTGAAATCGAAGTTGAAGCTGTTGGCCTGATGCCAGCCGAACGCTCCCGACGAACTGGCGAAACCTCGGCTGATGGGTCCGGCGGCGTAGAAACCCACCAGGTCCAGGCCTTCGGCGGCGCGGGTGATTTCGGCAACGGCCTGCTCCGTCTCGGGCAGCGGATGGTCCTGCACATTGTTGCTCTGCCAGTGATTATGGTTGAGCAGCAGGTACGGATCGGGGGGCAGCAGCGGCAAGGTTTCGCGCAGTTGCTGCAAGCCTTCGGACAGGCGTTGCACATCAGCCTCGGGGGCGCCGGACAACGTGATCTGCAAATCGGCGTGGCGACCGTCGTCGATCAATTTGAAACTGATATTGGCTTGCTGCACCTGCCCGGCCTGGCGGACCTTGCCGTGGTTGAAACGCACGAAGGCCGAGGATTCGGCGGCGTAGCCGAGGGTGAACTGTTCAGGCGTACGCAGGGCGCCGCGCAGCCAGTCGACCAGAACCTTGAATGCCTCGGCCTGATTATTGGTGGTGCTCATCAGGCATCTCCCCCAAACACATCAACATTGCTGAACACACAGGCTGGCGATGCATGGCCGACGCGGATGACCTGGTTCGGTTCGCCCTTGCCGCAGTTCGGCGTGCCCAGGACTTGGGAGGTGCTGGCGTCGCCCACGGCGCGCAGGCTCTTCCAGAATTGCGCGGAAATACCTCGGTAGTTGGGGTTCTTTACCACGCCCTTGAGCTCGCCGTTCTCGATCAACTGGCCCCATTCGCAGCCGAACTGGAATTTGTTGCGGGCATCATCGATGGACCAGGAGCGGTTGGTGCGCATCAGCACGCCGTGCTCGATGCCTTGGATCAGTTGCTCCAGGGATTGGTCGCCGGGCTCGATGTTCAGGTTGGCCATGCGGTCGATGGGCGGCCGATTCCAGCCGCAGGCGCGGCTGTTGGCAACACCGTCCAGGCCGGCACGGAATTGCGACAGTGCCCCACCCAATGGACGCAGCAGCAGGCCTTCACGAATCAAGAACTGCTTGCTGGCGGCACTGCCGTCGTCGTCATGGCTGTAGCTTGCCAGCTCTTCGGGAATGTCCGGGTCGAAGGTCACGTTTAGCAGGTCGGAGCCGTATTGCAGGTGGCCGAAATCGCTGGCCTTGACGAAGCTGGTGCCGGCGTAATTGCGCTCGTCCCCGAGGATGCGGTCCAGCTCCAGCGGATGGCCGATGGACTCGTGGATCTGCAGCATCATCTGGTCGGGCATCAGCAGCAGGTCGCGGGGACCTTGCGGGGTGTTCGGCGCCATCAGCAATTGCAGGGCCTGATCGGCGATTCTTGGTCCGGCACCGATCAGGCCGCAGCGGCTGATCACATCGAAGCCGCCTTGCTGGCCGAAATTTTCCCGGCCCAGGGTGCGGGTCTGGCTGTCATTGCCGTCGAAAGCGGTGACGTCCAGGGCCGGGTAGATAAAGCGTTGGGCCTGGCGCAGTTCAGCGCCGGCACTGTTGAGGTAGATCTGCTCGACCTGGGTCAGGCCGATGCTGGCCTGCCAGTTCACCAGGCGTTCGTCCCGGGGCACCGCGGCCGATTCGTCGCCGAGCAATTGGTAGCAATCGCTCAGTGGCGGGAAGGCCTGGTCGAAATGCGGCGAGAAATAATCGGCGCGGTCGCTGGACACCGCTTGCTCGCGCAGGTCGAGCAGGGCATGGGGCTTGAGTTGGCGGGCATGTTGCTCGGCGCGTTGCAGTGCTGCTTGCAGGCCGGCCAGGGACAGGTCGTTGGTGGCGGCATAGGCTTCGACCCCGTTGACCCGCACGGTGAGCATCGCACCTTCGTCACGGTTCAGGCTGGGCGGTTCGGCGACGTTCTTGCGCACGGACAAATGCTGGCCGGATTCGCGCACATAACGCAGGGAAAAGAATTCAGCGCCCGTGCGCAAGGCAGCGAACCGCTGCTTGAGCTGGGGGTGGAAGTCGAACATGAAACCTCCTTGTCTGGAGTGGCGATGCAGCGGCGTGAGGCGAAGTGACGCGGTGGTTCTAGAGTAGGCCTGGGGTGGGGGAGGGATCAAGGTGGATGGGAATTTTGCGGTGTGGCAGTCAGAGAAATAGGCTGAATGGGCTGGCCCCTTCGCGAGCAGGCTCGCTCCCACAGTGGGTTTTTCAGTGGTCACAAAGTCTGCATCCGCCGCGGGGACTTTGTGGGAGCGGGCTTGCTCGCGAAGACGGCGGCACATTCAACATTGATGCAAGCTGACCCACCGCTTTCGCGAGCAAGCCCGCTCCCACAATTGGGATTTTCAGTGGTCACAAAATCTGTGTTCACCTCAGAACCCCTGTGGGAGCGGGCTTGCTCGCGAAGACGGCGGCACATTCAACATTGCTGCAAGCTGACCCACCGCTTTCGCGAGCAAGCTCCCACAGTGGATTTTCAGTGGTCACAAAATCTGTGCCCACCTCCCAACCCCTGTGGGAGCGAGCCTGCTCGCGATGGCGGTGTGGCGCCTTACTGAGTAGCGGTCGTCACTTCACGCAACGGCTTGCCGCGCACTGGCGCATCGCCGGCCACGTAGTACGGTGCGGTGCTGCGTGGCAGGGGCTTGCGGCCGCGGATCTTGTCGGCGATTTTCTCGGCCATCATGATCGTCGGCGCGTTCAGGTTGCCGGTGGTGATGATCGGCATGATCGAGGCATCCACCACACGCAACCCTTGCATGCCGTGCACGCGGCCTTCGCCGTCCACCACCGCCATGTCGTCGGTGCCCATCTTGCATGAGCAGGACGGGTGGAACGCGGTTTCGGCGTGCTCGCGAATGAACTGGTCCAGTTGCGCGTCCGTCTGCACCTCGATGCCCGGGCTGATCTCGCGGCCCCGGAACGGGTCGAGTGCCGGTTGCTGCATGATCTCACGGGTCAGGCGGATGCCGTCGCGAAATTCCTGCCAGTCCTGCTCGGTGGCCATGTAGTTGAACAGGATGCTCGGGTGCTGGCGCGGGTCCTTGGACTTGGCCTGGATCCGACCACGGCTTGGCGAACGCATGGAGCCCATGTGCGCCTGGAAACCGTGTTCCTTCACGCCGTTGCTGCCGTTGTAGTTAATCGCCACCGGCAAGAAGTGGTACTGGATGTTCGGCCAATCGAATTCCGGGCGCGTGCGGATGAAACCGCCGGCCTCGAACTGGTTGCTGGCGCCGATGCCGGTGCCGTTGAACAGCCACTCGGCACCGATGGCCGGCTGGTTGTACCAGAGCAGCGACGGGTACAGCGAGACCGGTTGGGTGCAAGCGTATTGCAGGTACAACTCCAGGTGATCCTGGAGGTTTTCACCGACGCCCGGCAGATCGTGGACCACCGGGATGTCGAGGCTTTCCAGCAGCTTCGCCGGGCCGACGCCGGAGCGTTGCAGGATCTGCGGCGAGGCGATGGCGCCGGAGCACAGCAGCACTTCCTTGCGCGCCCGGGCTTCGACGCGCTCTTCAGCGGCGCCCACCAGGTAACGCACGCCGACCGCGCGCTTGCCTTCGAACAGGATCTTGTCGGTCAGGGCGTGGGTGACGATGGTCAGTGTCGAGCGCTTCTTGGCGACGTCCAGGTAACCGCGTGCGGTGCTGGCGCGACGGCCGTTGGGCGTGACGGTACGGTCCATCGGGCCGAAACCTTCCTGCTGGTAGCCGTTGAGGTCCTCGGTACGGGGGTAACCGGCCTGCACGCCGGCTTCGACCATGGCGTGGAACAACGGGTTGTTGCCAGCCTTGGGCGTGGTCACGCTGACCGGGCCGTCGCCGCCGTGGTAGTCGTTCGGGCCGATGTCGCGGGTTTCGGCTTTACGGAAATACGGCAGGCAATCGAGGTAGGTCCAGTCTTCCAGGCCCGGCAGTTTTGCCCAGTTGTCATAGTCCAGGGCGTTGCCGCGGATATAGCACATGCCATTAATCAGCGAAGAACCGCCCAGGCCCTTGCCGCGACCGCATTCCATGCGACGGCCGTTCATGTGCGGCTCCGGGTCGGTCTCGTAGGCCCAGTTGTAGCGCCGGCCTTGCAGGGGAAACGCCAGGGCAGCGGGCATTTGCGTGCGGAAGTCCAGGCGATAGTCCGGGCCGCCGGCTTCGAGCAGCAGGACGGTGACGCCTTCGTCTTCAGTCAGGCGGGTGGCTAATGTGTTGCCTGCTGAACCGGCGCCCACAATGATGTAGTCGTATTCTGTAGTCATAGGTTCTCCGTGGGAGCTACAAGCCCCAAGCTTCAAGCTGCAAGAAAGAGCAGCGAGCGGTGTTGATGGGAGTGCGGCAGCCTCGAACTGCTTTTACTCGCAGCTTGAAGCTTGCCGCTCGAAGCTCCTCAGAACACTGAGGCGTAATCGCCCAACTCGACCTGTACCGATTTGATGCGGGTGAAGTTGTTCAGCGAGCTGATACCGTTCTCACGGCCCACGCCTGATTGCTTGTAGCCACCGACCGGCATTTCCGCCGCCGATTCGCCCCAGGCGTTGATCCAACAGATGCCGGCTTCGAGCTGGTGGATCACCCGGTGGGCGCGGTTCAGGTCGCGGGTCACGACGCCGGCGGCCAGGCCGAAGTCGGTGTCGTTGGCGCGGCGGATCACTTCTTCTTCGGTGTCATAGGTGAGGATGCTCATCACCGGGCCGAAGATCTCTTCACGCACGATGGTCATGTCATCGGTGCAATCGGTGAACACGGTCGGGGCAACGAACGCGCCCTTGGCGAAGTCGCCTTCCGTCAGGCGACCGCCGCCGCACAGCAGGCGCGCGCCTTCGGCTTTGCCTTTCTCGATGTAGCCCAGCACGCTTTCCATGTGGGCGAAGCTCACCAGCGGGCCGAAGTTGGTGTGTTCGTCTTCTGGGTTGCCGACGCGGATGCGCGCCACGCGCTCGGCGATCTTGGCTTCGAAGGCGGCCTTGAGGTGGCTCGGCACAAAGACGCGAGTGCCGTTGGTGCAGACCTGGCCGGAGCTGTAGAAGTTGGCCATCATCGCGGTGTCGGCGGCGCGATCCAGGTCGGCGTCATCGAAGATGATCAACGGCGACTTGCCGCCCAGCTCCATGGTCACGTCCTTGAGCGAAGAACTCGAGGCGCTGGCCATGACTTTCTTGCCGGTGTCGGTGCCGCCGGTGAAGGAAATTTTCTCGATGCGCGGGTGCTCGGTCAGCCAAGTGCCGACTTCACGGCCGCTGCCGGTCAGGACGTTGAAGACGCCCGCTGGAACGCCGGCTTCGGTGTAGATCTCGGCCAGTTTCAGGGTGGTCAGCGAGGTGACTTCGCTTGGCTTGAAGATCATCGCGTTGCCGGCGGCCAGGGCCGGTGCGGATTTCCACAAGGCGATCTGGATCGGGTAGTTCCACGCGCCGATACCGGCCACCACGCCCAGGGGCTCGCGGCGGGTGTAGACGAAGGACGTCGTGCGCAGCGGAACCTGCTCGCCTTCGATGGCGGGCACCAGGCCGGCGTAGTATTCCAGCACGTCGGCACCGGTGACGATGTCGACGTATTTGGTTTCGGAGAAGGATTTGCCGGTATCCAGGGTTTCCAGGGCGGCCAGTTCATCGTTGCGCTCGCGCAGGATCTCCACGGCGCGACGCAGGATGCGCGAACGCTGCATGGCGGTCATGGCGGCCCAGACTTTCTGGCCCTTTTCGGCGCTGACCACGGCGCGCTCGACGTCTTCTTTTGTCGCGCGTTGCACCAGGGCGAGCACTTCACCGTTGGCCGGGTTGATGGCTTCGAAAGTGGCGTCGCCGCTGGCATCGCTGTACGCGCCATCGATGTAGAGTTTTTGCAGTTCGAAACGGGCCATAAAGTCCTCGCAAGTGCATGAGTGGTTGGCTGGCCACCGAGCGTGTCGTTTATAGCTGACTACGCGCTGCGGTGACGGTTCAGGAGCCGAGCGATTCTGTGTGCTCTTGCGCCCCTGTCTTGGCCAGTTGGAAGTCCATGTATTCGTAAGCGATCCGGTGCGCCTGGGCGGTATCGAACGCGTCTCCCGACAGCGCTCCGCGCAGCCACAAACCGTCAATCAGCGCGGCCAGCCCCCGTGCCGCGCTACGGGCCTGGTCAACGGGCAACACGCGGCGGAACTGGCAACACAGGTTGGAATACAGACGGTGATCGTTGATCCGCTGCAACCTGTGCAAAGACGGGTGATGCATGCTGGTGGCCCAGAAGGCCAGCCAGGTTTTCATTGCCGGGCCATTGACCTGGCTGGCGTCGAAGTTGCCTTCGATGATCACCTTCAGGTGAGCTCGCGGGCTCGAGTCAGTCAGCGCTTGACGACGCGCGGTGACGTTCTCGCTCAGGACAGTCATCAGGTACTGGGCCGTAGCCGCGATCAGGCCATTCTTGTCCTGAAAGTAGTGACTGATGATGCCGTTGGAGACACCCGCCAAACGAGCGATCAGCGCAATGCTGGCGTCCCCCATCCCGACCTGATCGACCGCTTGCAACGTGGCTTCGATCAATTGTTGGCGGCGGATGGGTTGCATACCGACCTTGGGCATCTAGCACATCTCCTTAGGCCCGCAGGCGGACGAATGCAGTCCGTCATGGCGAGGGCCAGTCTATTTTGTTTTGATTGAACGTTCAATCAACAAAAAATAAGTTCTATGACAAGTCGTCGCTATTTGCCGGGGCGAGGACTTTTGGGGATGTCTTTATAACACTCGTCGGTTGGCTGCCCACCCGTCGATTGGTTGAAATGAGGCGATGCTGCGAGCTCTTGTGGCGAGGGAGCTTGCTCCCGCTGGGTTGCGGAGCGACCCCAAACCGGCCAAGCACGATGTACCTGAAGGTTCGTGTCGCCTGGATTGCGACTGCTGCGCAGTCGAGCGGGAGCAAGCTCCCTCGCCACAGTTATCAGCATTCCAAGCTCAGTATCAGCATTCCAAGCCCAGTATCGGCATTCCAAGCTCAGTATCAGCATTCCAAGCCCAGTATCGGCATTCCAAGCCAGTACCAGCATTTCAAACCTGGTATGAGCATCAGCCTTGGAAGGCCCAAACAAAAACGCCGCGATCATCTCGCGGCGTTTTTGTGTGCGGGGGGCTTAGCCCAGGTTCTTGCCGAGCAGGGCGTGGTACAGCTCGCTGTCGCCCAGGATCCCGACGACTTTCTGGTTATCGTGGAGCACCAGTTTGTTGCCGGTCTGGTAGCGGATCTGCAACGCATCGCGCATACCGATGTTGGAGTCCACCAGGGTCGGACGTCGGCCCAGGCCTTCGACCGCTTGGCCCGGAGCCCAGTTTTGCAGGTCCAGGGCCGCGCCGTTCTGCCGGGCGCCCTTGATGGTGTTGCCGTCGGCCAGGTCGAGCCAGGAGTCGCCGCCCGGGTCCAGGCAGACCGAGCCGTTGATGCGCTTGCAGTTGTCCAGGGTGCGCATCAGGCTGCGACCGCAGAGGACGTTGAGCGGGTTGGTGTGGGCGACGAAGGTGCGCACATAGTCGTCGGCCGGGTTCAGCACGATTTGTTCCGGCTTGCTGTACTGGATGATCCGGCCGTCTTTCATGATCGCGATACGGCTGCCCAGCTTCAGGGCTTCGTCGAGGTCGTGGCTGACGAACACGATGGTCTTGCTCAGCTTGCGTTGCAGCTCCAGCAGTTCGTCCTGCAGGCCTTGGCGGATCAATGGGTCGAGGGCCGAGAACGGTTCGTCCATCAGCAGGATGTCGGCGTCCATCGCCAGGGCGCGGGCCAGGCCGACCCGTTGCTGCATGCCGCCGGACAATTCGTCGGGCTTCTTGTTGCGCCACTGGGTCAGGCCCACCAGCTCAAGCTTCTCATCCACCAGCTTCTTGCGTTCCTTCTCCGGTCGGCCCTGCATTTCCAGGCCGAAGCTGATGTTCTCGCGCACCGTCAGCCAGGGCATCAGGGCGAACTTCTGGAACACCATGGCGATGCGCTTGGTGCGCATCATCTTCAGCTCGGCGGGGGTGCAGGACGCAATGTCGATCTGCCGGCTTTCGTGCTCGACGAACAGCTTGCCGCGGCTGACGGTGTTCAAGCCGTTGATGCAACGCAGCAGACTGGATTTGCCGGAGCCGGACAGGCCCATCAAGACACAGATTTCGCCTTTCTCGATGTCCAGGCTGGCTTTTTCCACGCCGACGATTTGCCCGGTTTTCTTCAGGATTTCGTTGCGGGTCATGCCCTGGTCGAGCAGCTTGAGGGCCTCGCGAGGGTCCTTGGCGAAGATCACGTCAACGTCTTCAAAGCGAATTATGCTCATGCGTCACCCCCTACTTTGGCGTCGGGTTGTTTGCAGATCCGGTCGAGCATGATCGCCAGCAGGACGATCGCCAGGCCGGCTTCGAAGCCCAGGGCGATATCGGCGGTGTTCAGTGCGTTGACCACGGGTTTGCCCAGGCCATCGGCGCCTACCAGCGCGGCGATCACCACCATCGACAACGACAGCATGATGCACTGGGTGATACCGGCCGCGATGCTCGGCATCGCATGGGGCAGTTCGATGCGCGACAGGAGCTGGCGACGGGAGCAGCCGAAGGCTTTGCCCGCGTCCATCAGTTCGTCCGGTACGTCGCGGATGCCCAGGTAGGTCAGGCGGATGGGCGCGGCAATCGCGAACACCACCGTGGAGATCAGGCCCGGGACGACACCCAGACCGAAAAGGGTCAGGGTAGGAATGAGGTAAACGAAGGTCGGTACGGTCTGCATCAGATCGAGCACCGGACGCATCATCGTGTAGAACATCGGCTTGTGCGCGGCAACAATGCCCAGCGGCACGCCGATCAGTACGCAAACCAGGGTCGCGAACAGCACCTGGGCAAGGGTTTCCATGGTCTCTTGCCAGTAACCCAGGTTGAGAATCAGTAGAAAGGACGCGATGACAAAGACAGTCAGGCCCCATTTGCGCTGGATGAAGTGCGCCAATAGCGCAATGAGGCCGATCAGGGCCAGGGGGTTGAACCAGGTCAGCGCAAACGTCACGCCGTGAATCATCGTTTCCAGGAACAGCGCGATTGCGTCGAAGGTGTTGGCGCCGTGTTGCGTCAACCATTCGACAAAGCCCGCGATGTACTGGCCCAAAGGTATTTTCTGATCAATAAGCATGGTAGTGAACGTCCGCATGCAAGGGAATAAACAGCCCGGGCGAGCGAACTCGCCCGGCATAACATAGGCAGTTACTGCGCAAGCTTGGCTTTCACGGCTTCCAGGCCAGGTTTACCGTCAATGGTGGTCACGCCAGCGAGCCAGGTATCGAGTACCTGTGGGTTTTTCTTCAGCCAGGCCTTGGCGGCGGCCTCAGGTTTCATCTTGTCGTCGAGCACGTTGCCCATCAGCGTGCTTTCCATGTCGACGGTGAACTCCAGGTTTTTCAACAGTTGCCCAACGTTGCTGCATTCCTGGCTGTAGCCCTTGCGGGTGTTGGTCGCCACGGTAGCGGCACCGAAGTCGGGGCCGAAGAAGTCGTCGCCGCCGGTCAGGTACTGGATCTTGAAGCGGGTGTTCATCGGGTGTGGCGCCCAGCCGAGGAACACCACGTCGGTGCCACGCCTTGCGGCGCGATCGACCTGCGAAAGCATGCCTGCTTCACTCGACTCGACGACTTTGAAACCGGCGTCCTTCAGGCCGAAGGCGTTCTTTTCGATCATGCTCTGGATCAGGCGGTTGCCGTCGTTGCCCGGTTCGATGCCGTAGATCTTGCCGTCGAGCTCTTTCTTGAATTTGGGGAGGTCGGCGAAGTCTTTCAGTCCCTTGTCATACAGGGCCTGAGGCACGGCGAGGGTGTATTTGGCACCCGTGAGGTTGGTGCGCACGGTTTCCACGGTGCCGGCTTCGCGGTAGGCCTTGATGTCGTTTTCCATGGTCGGCATCCAGTTGCCGAGGAACACATCCATGTTCTTGCCGTCGGCCAGGGACTTGTAGGTCACGGGTACGGAAATCATGGTGGTCTTGGTCTTGTAGCCCAGTGCGTCGAGTACCACGCTGGTGGTCGCCGTGGTCACGGTAATGTCGGTCCAGCCGACATCGGAGAAGTTGACGGTGCTGCACTTTTCGGGTTCTGCAGCGTTGGCCAGCATCGGAAGACTCAGCATGGCGGCCAACAACAACGGCTTGGAACCTTTCATGGGTGGACTCCTGGTGTTTTATCGGCGGTGTCCGGTCAGGACAACCGCGCTTAATTGGATGTTGCGGTTGGTGGCGCGTGGGCACTCTTCTGACACGCGGCCTTGCAAACGAGCCGTAACCGATCATGTACCAGTGCAAATCTGACGCCTACAGGGTGGGTCGTATCCAGTACAGGGATGGTCGCATCCAGTGTCGGTGACGTCGTTTACAGATTTTTTTCGCCCCCGATGGGCCTCTGACACGCAGAAAAACGCCGCAAAACCGGGGGCAGGGACCCGCGGCGCAGTTGGGCATGATTGCGTCGGTGTCAGACGTCGGGCGCCGGAGTAAAAACCGGATGATGCGGCCATCCCGGCGTTGAGCGTAGCAGCTCCGTCACCGGACGCTCCTGCGCCCGGATGTGCCTGTTCTGGAGGTTATCGGCAATGGCAATCAGCGTTTTCGACTTGTTCAAAATCGGTATCGGCCCGTCCAGTTCCCACACCGTGGGCCCCATGCGTGCCGCAGCGCTGTTCGTTGAGGCGCTGAAGGCAAAGGCCCTGCTCAATGATGTGCGCCGGGTCGAGGTGCAATTGTTCGGTTCGCTGTCGGCCACCGGCATCGGTCACGGCAGCGACAACGCCGTGATCATGGGCCTGATGGGGGAGTGGCCGGACGCAATCGACCCGTCGCAGATCGGCCCGCGCATCGAGTTGCTGCGTGAAACCCAGACCCTGCTGCTCGACGGTCGCCTGCCGGTGCCGTTCGTATGGTCCCGGGACATGCGCCTGATCGACGAGAACCTGCCGTTCCACCCCAATGCGATGACGCTGGTGGCCGAGGGCGCCGACGGCGAGCTGCACCGTGACACGTATTACTCGGTCGGCGGGGGCTTTGTCGTCGATCAGGCCCAGGCCTCCAGCGGCGTGGTGGACCTGGATCGCACCGAGCTGCCGTACGATTTTTCCAGCGCCGAAGAATTGCTCCAGTTGTGCCGCACCCACGACCTGCGGGTGGCCGAGTTGATGCTGGCCAACGAAAAGGTCTGGCGTTCCGAAGAAGAGATTCGCAGTGGCTTGATGAAACTGTGGCGGGCCATGCAGGACTGCGTCGAGCAGGGCCTCAAGCACGAGGGCATCCTGCCGGGCGGTTTGAATGTGCGTCGGCGTGCGGCCAAGTTGCACCGCAGCCTGCAAGAGCTGAACAAGCCCAATGTCATCGGCTCGACCCTGAGCGCCATGGAGTGGGTCAACCTGTTCGCCCTGGCGGTCAACGAGGAGAACGCCGCCGGCGGGCGCATGGTCACGGCGCCGACCAACGGTGCGGCGGGGATCATCCCGGCGGTGCTGCATTACTTCATGAAATTCAGCGAAGCGGTCACCGACGCCAACGTCGTGGATTATTTCCTCGGTGCGGCGGCCGTCGGGATCCTGTGCAAAAAGAACGCCTCGATCTCCGGCGCCGAAGTCGGTTGCCAGGGCGAGGTGGGATCGGCTTGCGCCATGGCGGCGGCGGGCTTGGCGGAAATTCTCGGGGCCACGCCGGAGCAACTGTGCAACGCCGCGGAAATCGGCCTGGAACACAACCTCGGCCTGACCTGCGACCCAGTTGGCGGCCTGGTGCAGGTGCCGTGCATCGAGCGCAACGC
Organism: Pseudomonas sp. OA65; assembly: GCF_017498305.1. NCBI lineage: Bacteria > Pseudomonadati > Pseudomonadota > Gammaproteobacteria > Pseudomonadales > Pseudomonadaceae > Pseudomonas > Pseudomonas sp. OA65. Next base: position 31,155 of record NZ_JAGDEZ010000038.1, on the reverse strand, counting down.
GATCGCCGCGGTCAAGGCCATCAACGCCGCCCAAATGGCCTTGCGTGGCGACGGCCAGCATTTCATCTCCCTGGACCGGGTGATCCGCACCATGCGCGATACCGGTGCCGACATGCATGACAAATATAAAGAGACTTCGCGCGGTGGCTTGGCGGTCAGTGCGGTGGAGTGCTGAAACCTTGTTTGCACAATGCTCTGTGGCAAGAGGGTTCTCTGTGGGAGCAAGGCTTGCCCGCGATGGCGGCAGTCGATTCAAAATGGATATCGGCTGACATATCGCTCATCGCGAGCAAGCTTTGCTCCCACAGATAATTTCCTTTATCCATAGGGTCGAAAACCGCTCGTAAAATGAACACCCATCCGTAAAAGCGCCACCTTTTAGCGCGTCGCAAACAGACAAGCCCCCGTTGTCGAGCCAGCCGCTGAATCGCGCTCGACCGTCCGTCACCCGCACCTGTGGTGCTACTCCTTGCGCAAGCCGCGCAGCCCAGTTCCCACAAGTGCTACCGAACTGCTCACAGCCCTCTGTGATTGGTGCCTGCCGCCATGGATGGCGCCTAAAACCTGTCCGCGATGCGCGCCTTATATAGACAGGCCGCGATGTCGTTTTCAGGATTTATTGAACACACATTCAATTTTAGGCATGGCAATTGCTCTATCCCGATAAAGCCCCGTCTCACGCAAGAGAATGATGGGCGATAACAAGAGCCTCCGCCTGAGGCCATCACCCGCTTTGTGTGAGGAGATACCGCGATGACGACGTCCAACTCCGGGGCCCAACCCCAGAACCGTGCGCCTCAATCCATCGGCTTTTTGCTGCTGGACAATTTCACGCTGATTTCCCTGGCGTCCGCGGTGGAACCGCTACGCATGGCCAACCAACTGTCCGGTCGCGAGCTGTATCGCTGGACCACCCTCACGGTCGACGGCGGCCAGGTCTGGGCCAGCGATGGCTTGCAGATCACCCCCGACGCCTCCATGCACAAGGCGCCGCCCTTGGACACCGTTATCGTCTGTGGCGGTATCGGTATCCAGCGCACCGTGACCCGTGAACACGTGTCATGGCTGCAAGGCCAGGCCCGCCAGTCCCGTCGCCTCGGCGCGGTCTGCACCGGCAGCTGGGCTTTGGCCTGTGCCGGCCTGCTGGACGGTTTCGATTGCAGCGTGCACTGGGAATGCCTGGCGGCGATGCAGGAAGCTTTCCCGCGGGTATCGATGAGCACCCGTCTGTTCACCCTCGACCGCAACCGCTTCACCAGCTCCGGCGGCACCGCGCCGCTGGACATGATGCTGCACCTGATCAGTCGCGATCACGGTCGCGAGCTGTCGGCGGCGATTTCGGAAATGTTTGTCTACGAGCGTATCCGTAACGAGCAGGATCACCAGCGCGTGCCGCTCAAGCACATGCTTGGCACCAACCAGCCGAAGCTGCAGGAAATCGTCGCGCTGATGGAGGCCAATCTTGAGGAGCCGATCGACCTGGACGAATTGGCGGTGTACGTCGCCGTGTCCCGGCGTCAGCTGGAGCGGTTGTTCCAGAAGTACCTGCACTGCTCGCCGTCGCGCTATTACCTCAAGCTGCGGCTGATCCGTGCGCGGCAACTGCTCAAGCAGACGCCGATGTCGATCATCGAAGTGGCCTCGGTGTGCGGCTTCGTCTCCACTCCGCATTTCTCCAAGTGCTACCGCGAATACTTCGGCATTCCACCGCGCGACGAGCGCGTCGGTTCCAACACCACGCAACAGGTGGCAATGATGCCGCTGCCGCAGGCGCTGGTGCTGTCGCCATTGTCCGGGCCGCTGTCGGCGCTGAGCCAGGCGCGTAATGAGTCGACGTTTGCCAGTGTGAGGCTCTAAACCGCAGCGCTTTCATCGCGAGCAAGCTTTGCTCCCACAGGGGATCTTCTGGGTGAAGTAGACAGCGTGTACCCAGAGACCCGTGGGAGCAAAGCTTGCTCGCGATGGTTTTCGTCAGGCGCTATGGTTCTGCTGGTATTGCGTCAAAGCCGGCAACAGCTGCTTATCGATCGCCTGGCGAACGGCCGGCAGGATAGTGGCGCTGCTGGTGTACATCTCCTTGACCATCCGCCGCAATTCATTGGCGCGAGCCCTGTCCAGCCCGCGCACGGCGCATTCACATGCCTGCTCGGCGGTGGAGCCGCTGGGTATTTGCAGTCCCAGGGCCTTGAGGTGGCCCAGCAGGTCTTCCTGGTCGATCAAATCGGCGTGCATCATGACGCTTTTCCTTGTTCAGGGATTGGGGTCGTGTCTCGATTCTGGTAGCCACCCGAAGCGGCGGCAAGGGCAAATGGTCGCAATGTCATGAATGACTATGGAGGCGTCGTTTTCGGCTAACTTGCCCAAGCCTGGACTGGGCACACTGGCCTCAAGCTGAATCACGATGGTTTGGTCACCCTCGCGCGACGGCTCCTCCAGTAACGCTCCTGCCCCGATCCTGTCACGGCTTGATCGGGGATTTTTTTGCCTGTGTGAATCAGGGGGAAGTGCGTTGTTTGATCGGGCGCCTTCGCGAGCAGGCTCGCTCCCACAGGGAGATGCGGCCACCTGTGGGAGCGAGCCTGCTCGCGAAGAACGATGACGCGGTTTACCTTTGCAGCACCAGAATCCGCGACAACAGCTCATCCCGATCCACATAACACCCCTGGAAATGCCGCGCCCCGGACGCCGGGTCGAAGGCGTTGCGGGCGTGGAGGGTGCGGCGGTTGTCGAAGCACCACAGCTGGCCGGGTTCGAGGCGCTGCACCAGGCGAAATTGCGGTTCGCGGGTCAGGGCGATGAGGCGGCGGTAGGCGCGGTAAAGCCTGGGCATCTGTTCGACCGAGGTGTCGAAGGGCCCGCGCAGGAAGTTCGCCATGCGGATTTCCGAGACCTGCCCCAGCGCATCCAGGGCGATGATCGGTGCCAGGCAGCGGTAGTCGCTGTGGCGGTCCTTGTTGCGAAACTCCACCGGGATCTGGCACAGCGCGTCGAAGGCCTCGGGGTCTTCCTGACGCAGGGCTTGGGCAATGGCGAAGCCGTCGACAAAAATGCTCTCGCCGCCGTCGGCGTCGTTCACCAGGCAATGCAGGAACTGCAACCCCGGTTGCAACTCCCGCGTCGGCAGGTCGCTGTGCAGCGGCAGGTTGAAAGCGGTGTAGGCGTTGCTGTCGGCATCGGCCTTGGACTGCACGTTGAACAGCACGCCGAAGTTGCTCTCGCGGATGAAGGAAATGCGCTGGGCGATCTGTTTCAGCGAACCGGGTTCGGTGGGCACACCGCGTACTTGGGTCAGGCCGATGTCGCGCACCGCCAAAAGCCATTGCAGTAACGCGTCGGCGTCCGTCATCAATGCCTGGTATTCGAACACCGGCAGTTTCAGGTCATGCTGCCACAGCTGGCGGCGCGGCTTGTTCGCCAGGCGTTCGGCCCTGGATTGATCGTCATACGCATGGGCGCGCAACCAGCCCGGATCGAATGGGCTTCGGTGGCCATCCTGCCAAACCACACACAGGTGGCCCGCGTCGTCGATGCCAACGTCCCGGGGCGTCACGTCTTCTGGGACATCGACAATCTCCAGGACCTGCTCGCGGGTAACGCTGTAGACGCATTGCGGGCACGGGCAGTTGTCCCTTAGCCACTGATGATGGAACGGGCTGACCCGGCCGTCGGCCCACGTTACGTGCACCCGGTCGGCCAAGGGGGCCGCGGCGGTCAATGCCTGGACCAGCGGATAGCGTCGGAAGTCGGCAATAGCGGCGGTGTTCATGGCGATCTCCTGGTCGAGGCTTATCGGGCGGGTGGCAGGGCGATGACCCGACCGATGCAGGTCGGTGTCGGCAAGTCGGCTTGGCTGTCCAGCAGGGCCTTGAGTCGGCCCAGGGTCGGTTCGGTGAACGGCGCTGAGCGCGGGCCGGCCAGGTCAACATGCAGCAACATCTGTTCATTGCCGGCCAGCTCTTTATCGCCGCCGACCAGATGCAGGCTGTGGTAGAGATGCAGGCGTTTGGCGTCGTGGCCGATGATCTGCGTGTGCACCTCGACCTCGGCGCCGAGCTTCACTTCATGCAGGTAATTGAGGTGCAGTTCGAGGGTGAACAACGAGTGGCCGCTGGCTTCGCGGTTCTGGCTGTCCAGGCCGAGCCGGTCCATCAATGCATCGGTGGCGTAGCTGAAGATCAGCAGGTAGAAGGCATCGCGCAGATGGCCGTTGTAATCGACCCATTCGGGGAGGATGCGGGTTTGGTAGGTGGTGAGGGGGGGCATGCTGGACTCCACTGATCGTCGCTGATGTACACAATTGTGGCGAGGGAGCTTGCTCCCGCTGGACTGCGAAGCAGTCCCAAACCGGCGAATGCGGTGAATCAGTCAGATGACATTCGCCGGTTTGCGACCGCTGCGCGGCCGAGCGGGAGCAAGCTCCCTCGCCACAGGAATGGTGTTATTCGCTAAAAGACATTCCGTGCTTGGCCTTGGTGGCCTTCACCGCCTCCAGCACCGCCAGCAGGCAATCATCACGATAGCGCTCCAGGGCCGAAATGCTGTGGCTGCCCAATTGCTCGCTCGTGCCGTCCACCACATCGTCGATCAGTTTCTCGGTCAGCTCCGGCGCCGGCAGGTAGGTCCAAGGCAGTTGCAACGCCGGGCCGAACTGGGCCATGAAGTGCCGCATGCCGGCATCGCCGCCGGCCAGGGTGTAGGTCAGGAACGTGCCCATGAATGACCAGCGCAGGCCGGCGCCAAAACGGATGGCATCGTCGATTTCCCCGGTGGTGGCGACACCATCGTTGACCAGGTGCAGGGCTTCGCGCCACAGCGCTTCGAGCAGGCGGTCGGCGATGAAACCGGGGACTTCCTTGCGTACGTGCAATGGCCGCATGCCAAGGGATTCGTAGACTTCCATCGCTGCTTGCACCGCTTCGGGGGCGGTGTTCTTGCCGCCGACCACTTCCACCAGTGGCAACAGGTAGACCGGGTTGAACGGGTGCCCGACCACACAGCGTTCCGGGCGGGTGGCGTTCTCATAGAACTCGCTTGGCAGTAGGCCCGAGGTACTGGAACCGATCAACGCGTTTGGCTTGGCGGCGGCGCTGATCTGGCCGTGCAATTCGAGTTTCAATTCCAGGCGCTCGGGGGCGCTTTCCTGGATGAAGTCGGCGTCGCGCACGCATTCCTCGATGGTCGCGACAAAGCGCAGCCGATCCTGCGAGGCGCCAGGGGCCAGGCCTTGTTTTTCCAGGGCGCCCCAGGCATTGGCGACGCGTTTGCGCAGCGCCGCCTCGGCACCCGGCGCCGGGTCCCAGGCGACGACGTCGAGGCCATGGGCCAGCGCCCGGCTGACCCAGCCGCTGCCAATCACACCGCTGCCCAGGGCGGCGAAGGTCTTGATGTCGGTGATAAAGCTCATGGTGGTTTCCTGAAAAATAGTTCGAAGGTCTCCTGTGGGAGCAAGGCTTGCCCGCGATGGCGGCAGTAGATTCAACAGGGATGTCGACCGACATACCGTCATCGCGGGCAAGCCTTGCTCCCACAGGTTGGGTCCCACAGGGGGGAGGTGGATGTGGCTCAGCCGCGCTGCACCAGGCCCATTTTCTTGCGACCTTCCGCCGGGGTGAGCACGCGGGCCCCGAGGCGGCTGAGGATTTCGCCGGCGCGCTCCACCAGTTGGCCGTTGGTGGCGAGCACGCCTTTGTCCAGCCAAAGGTTGTCTTCCAGCCCGACCCGCACGTTGCCCCCCAGCAGCACCGCCTGGGCGGCCATCGGCATTTGCATGCGACCGATGCCGAAGCCGGCCCACACCGCGTCGGCCGGCAGGTTGTCGACCATGGCTTTCATGGTGGTGGTGTCGGCCGGAGCCCCCCACGGGATGCCCAGGCAGAGCTGGAACAGCGGGTTGTCCAGCAGGCCTTCCTTGATCAGTTGCTTGGCGAACCACAGGTGGCCGGTGTCGAAGATTTCCAGCTCGGCCTTGACCCCCAACTCAGTGATGCGCTTGGCACCGGCCCGCAGTTGCGCCGGGGTGGAGACGTAAATGGTGTCGCCGTCGCCGAAGTTCAGGGTGCCGCAATCCAGGGTGCAGATTTCCGGTAGCAGCTCTTCGACGTGGGCCAGGCGGGTCAATGGGCCCACTAGGTCGGTGTTGGGACCGAACTCCATCGGCCGTTCGCCGGCACCGATCTCCAGGTCGCCGCCCATGCCGGCGGTGAGGTTGACGATGATGTCCACGTCCGCCTCACGGATGCGTTCCATCACTTCGCGGTACAGCGCCACGTCGCGGCTGAACTTGCCGGTCTGCGGGTCGCGGACGTGGCAATGGACCACCGTGGCTCCCGCTTTCGCCGCCTCGACGGCAGCGGCGGCGATCTGTTTCGGGGTGACCGGAACGTGGGGGCTCTTGGCGGTCGTGTCGCCAGCACCGGTGAGTGCGCAGGTGATGATGACGTCGTGGTTCATGGTGCGGATTCCTTCAAGCGTGGTGAGTCACTGCGCAGCCCTTGTGCTGCTGCGCAGATGGAGATCGGTTGATCAGTTACTGGTGAGTTTCAGGTTGTCGGCGGCCGGCTTGCCGTCGAAGGTGGTCACGCCTTCGAGCCAGCGCTGCTTGTCCTGTGGATGGTCCTTGAGCCATTGCCGGGCTGATTCGAGCGGGTCCTTGTGATCGAGCAACGGCTGCATCATCCGGCTCTCGTCTTCGGCGGTGAAGGTCAGGTTGCTCAGCAAGCGTCCGACGTTCGGGCATTGCTCGGCGTAGTTCGGCGCAGTCACGGTCCAGACGGTGGCCATGCCTTCGTTCGGGCCGAGGGCGTCGTCGCTGCCGGTGAGGTAGGTCATCTGCACGTTGACGTTCATCGGGTGCGGCGCCCAGCCGAAGAACACCACGGCTTCCTTGCGCCGCACGGCACGGTCCACGGCGGCGAGCATGCCGGCTTCGCTGGACTCCACCAGTTGGAATTTACCCAGGCCGAACTGGTTCTTGGCAATCATCGCCTTGATCTGGGTGTTGGCACCGGAGCCGGGTTCGATGCCGTAGATCTTGCCGCCCAACTCTTTTTCGAATTTGGCGATGTCGGCGAAGGTCTTCAGGCCCTTGTCGGCCAGGTAAGTCGGCACGGCCAGGGTGGCGCGGGCGTCCTTGAGGCTGGGCTGCTCCAGCACCTTGACCTGCTTGGCCTCGACGAACGGGGTGATGGTCTGGGTCATCAACGGGTTCCAATAGCCGAGGAACAGGTCCAGGCGCTGGTCGCGGATGCCGGCGAAGATGATTTGCTGGGAGGCGCTGGTCTGCTTGGTCTTATAGCCGAGGCCGTCGAGCATCACTTGGGTCAGGGCACTGGTGGCGATGACGTCGGTCCAGTTGACCACGCCCAGGCGTACGTTCTGGCAGGCGGCGGGCTCGGCGGCCATGGCGGCCGGGCTCAAAAGCTCGGTGGCGCTGAGTGCAAGAACGCAGTAGCTGATCAGTCGTTTCATTGTCAGGGTTCCTCGGCAGCTTATTGTTATGGGGTCCGGTGTCTGTGCGCCGGTGATGCCACGTTACGCAGCCCCGGGCGGGGCAAAACGCACAGCGGCGACGTGCTCTTGCACTGCAGCGACTCTTGAACGGTTGTTGCAACTGGCGTATCAAGGTCCGCACGCTGCCCGTCAACCGAGTGCGCTCCATGTCCCAGGATTTCTACTTTTTGTTGATGCCCGGTTTCTCGGCCATCGGTTTCATCTCGGCCATCGAACCCTTGCGGGTCGCCAATCGCTTTCGCGGCGAGCTGTACCGCTGGCATGTGTTGAGCATCGACGGAGGGGCGGTGCTGGCGAGCAATGGCATGTCGGTCAACGCCGATGCCGCGCTGGAGCCCTTGAAGAAAGGCGCGACCCTCTGGGTGGTGGCGGGGTTCGAGCCGCTGAAGTTCGCCACCCCGGCACTGGAGCGCTGGCTGCATCGATTGGACAGCGAAGGTGTGATCCTGGGCGGCATCGACACCGGCAGCGTGGTCCTGGCCGACGCGGGGCTGCTGGAAGGGCACCGGGTGACGTTGCACTGGGAAGCCATCGAGGCGTTCAAGGAGTCCTATCCGCAACTCAGCGTGACCCAGGAACTGTTTGAAATCGACCGTCGCCGCATCACCTGTGCAGGCGGCACTGCGTCCATCGACCTGATGCTGGACCTGATCGGCCAGGCCCACGGATCGGAACTGGCGATCCAGGTCAGCGAGCAATTCGTGCTCGGCCGCATCCGTCCGCGCAAAGATCACCAGCGCATGGAAATCGCCAACCGCTACGGCATTCGCAACAAGAAGCTGGTGCACGTCATCGGTGAAATGGAAACCCACAGCGAACCGCCGCTGAGCACCCTGGCGCTGGCCGAGTCGATCAACGTCACTCGTCGCCAGCTCGAACGGCTGTTCCGCCTGCACCTGAACGACACACCGAGCAACTTCTACCTGCGCCTGCGCCTTGAAAAGGCCCGGCAGCTGCTGCGCCAGACCGACATGAGCGTGCTGGAGGTGAGCATTGCCTGTGGGTTCGAATCGCCGTCGTACTTCACTCGCAGCTATCGGGCACGTTTTGCGCGGTGTCCGCGGGAGGATCGGCGGCGGCAGGGGGATGAGCGGGCGGCGGTTTGACAGGCTTTTATACTCAATTATACTCGCGGCTATAAATTATACCTTTCGCCATAATTGAGTATAAAACCATGTCCAAGCACCCCGGTTTTGTCTTCCGGCGTCCGGATCTGGCCCGCAACATTGTCGACGGGCTGATTGGCGCCGGGATCCAGGATTACACCTCAGGCCTGTTCCTGGCCGCGCCAAGGCGCACCGGAAAAAGTACCTTCCTGCGTGAAGACTTGATTCCCGAATGCGAGGAGCGAGGTTGGCTCGCGGTCTACGTCGATCTTTGGGCAAACAAGGAGAAGGACCCTGCCGAACTGATCGCCTCGGCCATTGCCGCCGCGTTGGTGCCTTATGAGAAAGGCATCCGCAAGCTTGCCAAGTCCATTGGCATCGACAAACTCAGCTTCTTGCGCACGTTGTCCTGGGATTTCAGCCAGCCGCAACTGCCCGAAGGGGCGACGCTGACCCAGGCGCTGGAGCTGTTGCACCATGCTGCCGAGAAAACCGTGGTGCTGGTGATCGACGAAGCCCAGCATGCATTGACCACCGAAGCCGGGGGCAACGCGATGTTCGGTCTCAAGGCGGCCCGTGACCAGCTCAATCAGGGGCGTGAGGGCGATACCAGCGGCCTGCGGCTGGTGTTCACTGGTTCCAATCGCGATAAGCTCGCCCACTTGGTGCTGAGTCGCAACCAACCGTTCTATGGGTCCAGCATCACGCCGTTTCCTTTGCTGGGCAAAGCCTTCACCCAGGCGTACACCACCCACTTGAACGCACACTTGGCCCAGACCAATCAGTTCAACGCCGATGACCTGGACCAGGCGTTTGAGTTGGTAGGTCGCCGTCCGGAGATGTTGCGCAGCGTCATCGGCGAAATCGCCCTGGAACTGGGTGAGGCGAGCCATTTGGGGGAGTTGCTGCGCAACAGCGCCGAAATGCTGCGCGCCGGCGTCTGGACCGAATTCGAGAGCGCCTGGAACGCCCTGACGGTGCCGCAACGCGCCGTGTTGCAGGTCATGGCCGAGCGCTCGCAGAACAACGAGCCCTTCGCGCCCTTCACCGATTCAACGCTGGAGGCGGTGGGCAAGGCATTGAAGAGCATGGGAAGCGAAGTCGTGCCCGGTACCCAGACCATCCAATCCTGCATTGATGCGCTGCGTGAAAAGGAGTTGGTGTGGAAGTCCAACCGCGGTGGTTATGCGCTGGAGGATAAGGCGTTTGCGGATTGGTTGAAGGGGTATCGCCAGCAACAGAATCGGTCCTGACCCGATTGGCGGTCGAGCATAGTGAGCTGTGTGGAGAGGGGATTTTGTGGGAGCAAAGCTTGCTCGCGAAACAGTCGACTCGGTTTCTGAAGGACCGCATCGCTTTCATCGCGAGCAAGCTTTGCTCCCACAAAAAACTCCCCACAGGTGCCCGTTCGGCTGGGAAAGGTCTATTTCTTCATCAGCGCCGAGCAGGCTGCTTTATAGGCCTCATGCTGATACTTGTTCAGCGTCGCCGGCAGGGCGAAGTCATGTTTTTTGCTCTGAGCGTTGATGGTCTGCGGCGACAGCAGCGTCACCTCACAACCGTCCAGCAACTGGAAAACCCCTTCGATCTTGAACGTCGTCGGCCCACCAGCGAACTCGCCTTTCTTGCTGCGCTTCTTGATGGCGATGCGTTCGATGCCGTTGTCCGTCACGAACGTCCGCACCTGGGCGGCGAATGCCTTGACGTTGGCAGCTTCGTCATCGTCGTCCAGGGCGATTTTCTTGGTGCTCAGCGCAACGTGACTCAACGCCTGTTGATCCAGCGAGGCAACGGCGATGATCGCTTCGCTGCCTTTGATTTCGATGCCGCACGTTTTCATGTGAATCCTTTTGCTGGAGGGTGGCGTGCAGCTTACAGCTCCAACTGGTCAGCATGGATACCAAAGGCCGCAGCAATTTTTTCGCGGGTGGCTCGGCGAGGCTTGGCGACCGACTCTTGCTGGGCAAACGCCGGTTGAGAAATACCCAGGCGCCTGGCGACTTCATCTTGAGTCAGGTTCAGGTGTTCGCGCCAGGCGCGAATGGGCGTGGCGCCGTCGACGATACGGCTGACGACTTCATGGGGAATCAGATCGGGTTCCAGTTTCTGCGCGACGTATTGGGCATATGGAATGACCACAAATGCCGGATGCCCGTCTGCGTCATTGATGATCTGAATATCAGTAGGTACGTTCATCGCGTTTCCTGACCTCTTGAATGCTGACGATCTTGATCGCCCCGTCCCAATCGAACATGACTCGATAGCGGCCTACCCGAAGGCGATAGGCGTAGTCATGGCCGACAAGCGCTTTGACGTTCGCCGCGTCGGGCATCTGGGCGAGCGCCGTAACGGCGTCCCGAACCTGGGCCTGATGGGGAGAATGCAATTTCAGAAGCTGCTTAACGGCTTTTCTGGTCCAGTGGATGGTGTTCATGAAAGGATATAAGTCTTTTATAAGTTTTGCGAATCCTGACTTATATCCCCTCCAAGGCCAACGCATGAAAGGTGTCTGAATATTGCCCTCAGTCTTGCCCAATCGACTCCAAAAACTCCGAACGATCATCGCTCACCTGGGCCATGCAGTCGTTTTCGGCGATTTTGTAGGCTTCGCTGCCGGGTTTGGCCGGGAAGGCGGCGATGGCGCAGTCGGCGTCGCGCTGTTTTTGCCACAGTTGCTGGGCGGCCTTGACCTTGGCGGTGATGTCGTTGAGTTGGGCCTTGTCGCTGGCGTAGCGAGTTTGCAGGCGCTCAAAGAGGCTTTGCAGGTTTTCGCCCAGCAATTGTTCGGCGGCGGTTTTGCCATAGGCCGAGCAGGCCAGGGTCTGGACGTCGTTTTCAACTTCGTCGCAGGGGTTGGGCTCGGTGTCTTCGGTTGCGTGTGCCAGGGTGCTGATCAGTGCCAAAGCCAGGAAGATCGATTTCATCGCGTTGCCGCTCAAGTCCAGTGAAAACCAGTGATGCGGCGGATTCTGGCGCAAGCGTCGGGTAAAGAACAGACGGGCAGGGTGGGCCTGTCGTAACCCATTGTCGTGGATTGACGCTTTCGGCAATTCCCCTGTCGTTTTTGCACCGGGTCGCGACGGCCCTCAGGCATATGCTGGCCCCAAAGCGCCGGCACACGATTCGGCGCATGAATCGCTAACAAGGGGACTGCCTGATGAGCCCAGCCGAATTGCACGCCGACAGCATCGTTATCGACGGGCTGATCATTGCCAAGTGGAACCGCGACCTGTTCGAAGACATGCGCAAGGGCGGCCTGACCGCAGCCAACTGCACCGTGTCGGTGTGGGAAGGTTTCCAGGCCACCATCAACAACATCGTCGCCAGCCAGAAACTGATCCGCGAGAACAGCGACCTGGTGATCCCGGTGAAAACCACCGCCGACATCCGTCGTGCCAAGGAACAGGGCAAGACCGGCATCATCTTCGGCTTCCAGAACGCCCATGCCTTCGAAGACCAGCTCGGCTACGTCGAGATCTTCAAGCAGCTCGGCGTCGGTGTGGTGCAGATGTGCTACAACACCCAGAACCTGGTCGGCACCGGGTGCTACGAGCGCGACGGCGGCCTGTCGGGCTTCGGTCGCGAGATCGTTGCCGAGATGAACCGCGTCGGCATCATGTGCGACCTGTCCCACGTCGGTTCCAAGACCTCCGAAGAGGTCATCCTCGAGTCGAAGAAGCCGGTGTGCTACTCCCACTGCCTGCCGTCCGGCCTGAAAGAACACCCGCGCAATAAATCCGATGAAGAGCTGAAGTTCATTGCCGACCACGGTGGTTTCGTCGGCGTGACCATGTTCGCGCCGTTCCTGGCCAAGGGCATCGATTCGACCATCGACGACTACGCCGAGGCCATCGAATACACCATGAACATCGTCGGTGAAGACGCCATCGGCATCGGCACCGACTTTACCCAGGGCCACGGCCAGGATTTCTTCGAAATGCTGACCCACGACAAGGGCTACGCCCGTCGTCTGACCAGCTTCGGCAAGATCATCAACCCCCTGGGCATCCGCACCGTGGGCGAGTTCCCGAACCTCACCGAGACGCTGCTCAAGCGCGGTCACCCGGAGCGGGTGGTGCGCAAGATCATGGGCGAGAACTGGGTGAACGTTCTCAAGGACGTCTGGGGCGAGTAAACCCCGCTGCATCACTGAATCCTTACCTGCGGCCACTCGCGCCGCAGGCACATCACGAATTTCCGGAGTCAAGTTTTCATGGCCAAGATCGCCCCGCAACTGCCTATCGAAGTCGACAGCGAAACCGGTGTCTGGACGTCCGACGCCCTGCCGATGCTGTACGTGCCGCGTCACTTCTTCGTCAACAACCACATGGGCATCGAGGAAGTGCTGGGCGCCGACGCCTACGCCGAGATTCTCTACAAGGCCGGCTACAAATCCGCCTGGCACTGGTGTGAAAAAGAAGCCGAATGCCACGGCCTGGAAGGCGTCGCGGTGTTCGAGCACTACATGAAGCGCCTGTCCCAGCGTGGCTGGGGCCTGTTCAAGATCCAGGACATCGACCTGGACAAAGGCACCGCCAGCGTCAAGCTCGAACACTCGGCATTCGTCTATGTGTACGGCAAGGTCGGGCGCAAGGTCGACTACATGTTCACCGGCTGGTTCGCCGGCGCCATGGACCAGATCCTCGCCGCGCGCGGCAGCCAGATCCGCACCGTGGCCGAGCAGGTCTACGGCGGTTCCGAAGAAGGCCACGACGACGGCCTGTTCATCGTCAAGCCGTTGTAAGTCGAGGATCGCGCCATGGCTTTTGAAGCAATGTTCCAGCCGATCCAGATCGGCAAGCTGACCATCCGCAACCGCGTGCTCAGCACCGCGCACGCCGAGGTCTACGCCACCGACGGCGGCATGACCACCGACCGGTACGTGAAGTATTACGAAGAGAAGGCCAAGGGCGGCATCGGCCTGGCGATCTGCGGCGGTTCGTCGGTGGTCGCCATCGACAGCCCCCAGGAATGGTGGAGCTCGGTGAACCTGTCCACCGACCGCATCATCCCGCACTTCCAGAACCTGGCCGACGCCATGCACAAGCATGGCGCCAAGATCATGATCCAGATTACCCACATGGGCCGTCGCTCGCGCTGGGACGGCTTCAACTGGCCGACCCTGATGTCGCCGTCCGGCGTGCGTGAGCCGGTGCACCGTGCCACCTGCAAGACCATCGAGCCGGAAGAAATCTGGCGGGTGATCGGCAACTACGCCCAGGCCGCGCGCCGGGCCAAGGCCGGTGGCCTGGACGGTGTCGAGTTGTCTGCCGTGCACCAGCACATGATCGACCAGTTCTGGAGCCCGCGGGTCAACAAGCGTACCGACGAATGGGGCGGCAGCTTTGAAGGCCGCATGAAGTTCGGCCTGGAAGTGTTGAAGGCCGTGCGTGCCGAAGTGGGTGACGATTTCTGCGTGGGCATGCGCCTGTGCGGTGACGAGTTCCACCCGGACGGCTTGTCCCACGAGGACATGAAGCAGATCGCCAAGTACTACGACGACACCGGCATGCTGGATTTCATCGGCGTGGTGGGCTCGGGTTGCGACACCCACAACACCCTGGCCAACGTCATCCCGAACATGAGTTATCCACCGGAGCCGTTCCTGCACTTGGCTGCCGGTATCAAGGAAGTGGTCAAGGTCCCGGTGCTGCACGCGCAGAACATCAAGGACCCGAACCAGGCCACGCGGATCCTGGAGGGCGGTTACGTCGACATGGTCGGCATGACCCGTGCCCACATCGCCGACCCGCACCTGATCGCCAAGATCAAGATGGGCCAGATCGACCAGATCAAGCAGTGCGTCGGCGCCAACTACTGCATCGACCGCCAGTACCAGGGCCTGGACGTGCTGTGCATCCAGAACGCCGCGACATCCCGTGAATACATGGGCGTGCCGCACATCATCGAGAAGTCCACCGGGCCCAAGCGCAAGGTAGTCGTCGTCGGTGCCGGCCCGGCCGGGATGGAAGCGGCGCGGGTGGCCGCCGAACGTGGGCACGATGTGACCCTGTTCGAGAAGAAAGAATTCATCGGCGGGCAGATCACCACCGCCTCGAAGGCCCCGCAACGGGACCAGATCGCCGGTATCACCCGCTGGTTCCAATTGGAGCTGGCGCGGCTGAAGGTCGACCTGCGCCTGGGCGTGGCGGCTGATGCGGCGACCATCATGGACCTGCGTCCGGATGTGGTGGTGCTGGCCGTCGGCGGTCATCCGAACGTGGAGCAGAACGAACACTGGGGCGCCGCCGAAGGGCTGGTGGTCAGCAGCTGGGACGTCCTCGACGGCAAGGTCGCGCCGGGCAAGAACGTGCTGGTCTACGACACCATTTGCGAGTTCACCGGGATGTCGGTGGCCGACTTCCTCGCCGACAAGGGCAGCCAGGTCGAGATCGTCACCGACGACATCAAGCCGGGCGTGGCCATTGGCGGGACGTCGTTCCCCACCTACTACCGCAGCATGTACCCCAAGGAAGTGATCATGACCGGGGACATGATGCTGGAGAAGGTCTACCGCGAAGGCGACAAGTTGGTCGCGGTGCTGGAGAACGAATACACCGGTGCCAAGGAAGAACGCGTGGTCGACCAGGTGGTGGTGGAAAACGGCGTGCGGCCGGACGAAGAAATCTACTACGCGCTCAAGGAGGGTTCGCGCAACAAGGGCCAGATCGACGTGGAAGCCCTGTTCGCGATCAAGCCCCAGCCGTGCCTGGAGCAGAGCGGCGATGGCTACCTGCTGTTCCGCATCGGCGACTGCGTGGCCCAGCGTAATACCCACGCGGCCATCTACGACGCCCTGCGGTTGTGCAAGGATTTCTAACGGCTTGCATCAAACCCCTGTGGGAGCGGGCTTGCTCGCGAATGCATTTTGTCAGCCACACATAAGCTGACTGTCACACCGCCTTCGCGAGCAAGCCCGCTCCCACAGTGACCGAGTAAGGCATCTCGACCTGCAAGACCCTGAGGTCTTTGGGAGCAACACCTATGTTGAACACCCTTCTTCCAATCCTGCTGTTCGCCGCCCTGGGCCTCGCGGTCCTGGGCGCCTTGCGGCGGGTGAACATGTGGCGCCGGGGACGACCGGCCAAGGTCGACCTGATCGGCGGCCTCTTTGCCATGCCCAAGCGCTACATGGTGGATTTGCACCATGTGGTGGCGCGGGACAAATACATTGCCAACACCCACGTCGCCACGGCGGGCGGTGCGGTGGCATCGATTGTGTTGGCGATCCTGGTCCACGGTTTTGGCCTGCACAACCGCATCCTCGGCTACGCCCTGCTGCTGATGTCAGCGGTGATGTTCGTGGGCGCGATCTTCATGTATCTGCGTCGGCGCAACCCGCCAGCGCGTTTGTCGAAAGGCCCGTGGATGCGCCTGCCGAAAAGCCTGCTGGCCTTCTCGGCGTCGTTCTTCCTGGTGACCTTGCCGGTGGCCGGCATCCTTCCGGAAAACTTCGGTGGTTGGCTGGTGGCGGCGATCCTGGGTGTCGGCGTGTTGTGGGGCGTGACGGAATTGTTCTTCGGCATGACTTGGGGCGGGCCGATGAAGCACGCCTTCGCCGGTGCCCTGCACCTGGCCTGGCACCGCCGCGCCGAGCGCTTTGGTGGTGGCCGTTCCACCGGTCTGAAGCCGCTGGACCTGAATGATCCGACCGCACCGCTGGGTGTGGAAAAACCCAAGGATTTCACCTGGAACCAACTGCTCGGCTTCGACGCCTGCGTGCAGTGCGGCAAGTGCGAAGCGGCTTGCCCGGCGTTCGCCGCCGGCCAGCCGTTGAACCCGAAAAAACTCATCCAGGACATGGTCGTCGGCCTGGCCGGCGGCACCGATGCGAAATTTGCCGGCAGTCCGTATCCAGGCAAACCTGTAGGTGAGCACGGCGGCAATCCACATCAGCCGATCGTCAACGGCCTGGTGGACGCCGAGACCTTGTGGTCCTGCACCACCTGCCGGGCGTGCGTCGAGGAGTGTCCGATGATGATCGAGCACGTCGATGCCATCGTCGACATGCGCCGCCACCTGACCCTGGAAAAAGGCGCGACGCCGAACAAGGGCGCCGAGGTGTTGGAAAACCTCATCGCCACCGACAACCCTGGCGGCTTCGCCCCGGGTGGGCGGATGAACTGGGCGGCGGACCTGAACCTCAATCTGCTCAGCGAGAAGAAATCCACCGACGTACTGTTCTGGGTCGGCGACGGTGCCTTCGACATGCGCAACCAGCGCACCCTGCGCGCCTTCGTCAAAGTGCTCAAGGCGGCGAAGATCGACTTCGCCGTGCTCGGCCTCGAAGAACGCGACAGCGGCGACGTGGCCCGGCGCCTGGGTGATGAGGCGACGTTCCAGCTGTTGGCCAAGCGCAACATCCAGACCCTGGCCAAATACAGCTTCAACCGCATCGTCACCTGCGATCCCCACAGCTTCCATGTGCTGAAAAACGAATACGGCGCCTTTGATGGCAACTACCTGGTGCAGCACCACAGCACCTACCTGGCGGAAATCATCGACGCCGGGGCGTTGAACCTCGGCCAGCACAAGGGCGACAGCGTGACCTATCACGACCCGTGCTACCTGGGCCGCTACAACGGCGAATACGAGGCGCCGCGCCAGGTGCTGCGGGCGCTGGGCATCGAGGTCAAGGAAATGCAGCGTTCCGGTTTCCGTTCGCGTTGCTGTGGCGGTGGCGGCGGTGCGCCGATCACCGACATCCCGGGCAAGCAGCGCATTCCCGACATGCGCATGGACGACATCCGCGAAACCGGTGCCGAGCTGGTGGCCGTGGGTTGTCCACAGTGCACCGCGATGCTCGAAGGCGTGGTCGAACCACGGCCGATGATCAAGGACATTGCCGAACTGGTGGCCGATGCGCTGCTGGAAGACGCGGCCCCGAGCAAGCCCGTGGCCCCGGCCAAACGTGAACCCGCGGAGGTGCATTAATGAGCGACATCATCCGCCGCGACCCTCGCGCCGAGTGGATCGCCCGCAACCGCCTGCATCCACTGCACGCGGCCATGCAACCGGTACAGCACAGCTGGATGGGCCCCAACGGCGTCATTCGCAAGAATGTCCATGGCGTCGGTTTCATCGGCCCCAATGGGATCAAACGGATTGATCGCAGCGGTGCCCAGCAAGGTGGGGCGAGCAAACGCACCGCTGCCGTTGAAGTGCAATTGCCGCTGCATCAGGTGCCGCAACCGGCGTTCCACATCTGTGTCGTCCCGGACATGGTCGGTGGCCGCCTCAGCAGCCACGACCGCGATCTGCTCGGCCTGGCCCATCAGTTGACCGGCAGCGACGGCGCAGTGTTGGCCGTGGTGTTTGGCGAGCATAAGGAAAGCACCTTCGCCACGGCGGGTGTCGACCGCTTGCTGGTACTCGAAGGCGAGGAATTCAGCGGTTATGCACCGGAGCAACGGGTGCAAGGCTTGCGGGCTGTGGATAACCAATTCAACCCACGCCACTGGCTGCTGCCTGACAGTCGCAGCGGCGGCGGTGAATTGGGCCGACGCTTTGCCGCAGCCCTGGGCGAGCGCCCGGCCACGCGGGTCTGGCAGGTCAAGGGCGAAGAATGCATCGGTCGCGCCGGTGCGGGCCTGCAAGACTTGGCTCGACCGTTGGCGCGCTTGATCCTGGCGGCGGCCGAATGCGCCGAACCGGTCAGCGAAACCCGTCACGAAGCCTTGCCGGTGGAGTTATCCACAAGCGTGGCCCGCAGCTTGTCGCGGATCGAAGACCTTGGCGCGGTTGCCGTGGACCCGGGGGCGATCCCGATGGCCGAGGCCGAATTCATTTTCTCCGGCGGCAACGGGGTCAAGGACTGGGCGCTGTTCCACCAGACAGCCGCGGCCCTGGGCGCTACCGAAGGCGCTTCGCGGGTGGCGGTGGACGACGGCTTCATGGCCCGGGATCGTCAGGTCGGTGCATCCGGCACCTGGGTCACTGCGCGGGTCTACGTGGCCGTGGGGATCTCCGGGGCGATCCAGCACCTGCAAGGCATTGGTGCCTGCGACAAGGTGGTGGCGATCAACCTCGACCCAGGCTGCGACATGATCAAACGGGCAGACCTGTCGGTGATCGGTGACAGCGCGGCGATTCTCCAGGCCTTGATCGCGGCGGTAGAGGCTTACCGCAACGAAGCCAAGCGCGATGCGGCTTAAGCTAAGGAAACGTTCATGAGTACCCAAGTGATCAGCCTCGTCTCCATCGGCGCCCACCCCACTTCCGGTCGGCCCCGGCGCGCCGAACAGGACGCCCGGGCCGTGGAACTGGGCCTGCAACTGGCCGGCAACGACTTGCAAGTGCTGCACGCCGGCGACGTGGCCGAGCCGGCCCTGCGCGCCTACCTGGGCATGGGCCTGGATGAACTCCACGTCCTGGAAAATCCTGACGGGGCTGACGCCCTGCCGGCCTTGGCTGACTACCTGCGTGACGCTGGCGCCCAAGTGGTGCTTACCGGCAGCCAGGCGGAAACCGGGGAAGGCTCGGGCATGCTGCCGTTCTTGCTGGCGGAGAATCTCGGTTGGCCATTGGTGGTGGGGCTGGCCCAGGTCGAGTCCATCGACAACGGCGTGGCCCTGGTGCTGCAAGCCTTGCCCCGCGGCCAACGGCGCCGTCTCAAAGTGCGCCTGCCGTTCCTGGCCACTGTGGATAACGCCGCGCCAAAACCTCGGCAAAGCGCCTACGGCCCGGCCCGGCGTGGGGCATTGCACGCCGAGGAAGCGGAAGTGATCGACGATGCCTTGCTGGCGGTAGCGACCCTGCAACCGGCCAAGCCACGGCCCAAGCGCTTGAAAGTGATCAAGGCCAAGAGCGGCGCCGATCGCATGAAAGCCGCGACAGCCAAGGCCAGCGGTGGTGGTGGGCAAGTGCTCAAGGGCGTGAGCCCGGAGGCGGGGGCCGAGGCGATCCTCAAGTTGTTGGTGGAGGAAGGGGTGGTTCGCTAGACCCAGGCTCACTGCATGACCCCCTGTGGGAGCGAGCCTGCTCGCGATAGAGGTCTATCAGTCACAGCATGGTTGACTGGACTGGCCTCATCGCGAGCAGGCTCGCTCCCACAGGGGATTGGTGGAGCACCTGAGGCTCGTGCCAAGCCCAATCATTGGAGCCTATCAATGGACGTTGAATTTCGTCCGGCCTTGCCCTCGGATGCACGGGAGATCGCCCGTCTGTTCCGGATTTCCTCGGAGGGTGCGTCGGATTACATCTGGAGCCAGTTGGCGGAGCCAGGGCAGGACCTCTTGGAAGTAGGGGCCGCTCGTTATGCCCGGGAGAATGTCGATTTTTCCTACCAGAACTGTTTGGTCGCCCAGGCGGATGGCCGGGTCATCGGCATGATGCACTGTTATGTCACGCGCGAGGATCCGCTGGCGGCTCCGATGACGGATCCGGTCCTGGCGCCCTACGCCGACATGGAAGTGCCCGACACCCTCTATATCTCAAGCCTGGCCCTGCATGAAGGCTGGCGTAACAAGGGGCTCGGCGTGCGCTTTCTCGAGCTGGCGCAACAGCGTGCCGACCAACTGGCGCTCAAGGGCCTGAGCCTGATCGACTACGCCGCGAATACCGGCGCCCGGCGTTTCTATGAGCGCCAGGGCTTTGGCATCGTCAAAACCTGCCAGGTTGTCCCGCATCCATTAATTCGGGTGACGGGGGAGGCGTATTTGATGCATCGGCCTTGATCGCCATGGCGGCTTCACCAGAACCCCCCTGTGGGAGCGGGCTTGCTCGCGAAGGCGGTGTGTCAGTCGGCGATGGGTTATCTGACACACCGCCTTCGCGAGCAAGCCCGCTCCCTCATAGAATTGATGGTGTATGTGAATTTTGTATCTGCCCAAACATTATGGGAGCGAGTGTTACCCACAATCCCTGTGCGCGCCTCTGTGGATAACCTGTTCGCCCCTCGCTGCACCCCATGCAAACCAGGCGCTCCAGCCCTGCGCTCAAAAATTAGCCAGTCTAACTAACGGTTTTTATTGGCTTTTGTTTATGTATAACGCTTCCTTTCAGCCGAAACTTGCCCCCAATCTCTGTTGGCGCTTCTGTGGATAAGATGTTCGCTCTACGCTGCAAGCCAGACGGGCCGGGCTGTTCAGTGAATTGATCATAAAGTGATCAAACGATCTTTTTTATCAGGAAAACCTCGGGAAAACCTTGATTTACATGCCGTCCGAAGGGTTTTCCACAGAATCGTCAAATTTACCCCCAAACACTGTTGGCGCTTCTGTGGATAAGGTGTTCGCTCACCTCTATAGCCCAGGCATTACAGGGCTTACGGTGTATTGGTCAAAAAACAACCGATAGCGTCGGCAAACCGTCGTTTTCCATAAGTCACGGTTTTTATTCACTTTGCGGCTGAAAGAATTCCCGACCTATCCCACTTGTCCCCATTTGCTGTGGGTGGTCATGTGGATAACTTGTTCGCCAAACGCTGCAAGCCACGGCTGGCATAGCGCACATCGCTATAGGTCAAATTTCATACAGTTCTAAGGAACCTCCTTGACGCAGGCCGGTCGTCTGTCTTCACTTCCATGGCACAAGGACATCGCGACTTTATCCACATCAGGTTCAGGGAGAACACATGATGGATAGCAAGGTTCCCCGCTCACATCCGCTTCCCCCGCTGACCTGCGTCCCGGCATCGCCCACCTTGTTGCACAAGCGCATCCATCGTCGCGCCGTCAATCAGCGTGCGCGCCTATAGAGCGTCCTGCTTCTCCACTTGTAGCAATCGTTGACTGCCGCTGGACCCTGCGCGGGACAGTGGCCAGGCGTTCGTGCGCCTGTGAATTTGCAGGCAACCGCAGAGTTGCCCCTTCTGCCTGAGAGGACTTGAACATGACACGGATCTCAACCCCCATCAGTGATATCCAGGAGCACTATGACGTGGTCGTCATCGGCTCCGGCTACGGCGGCGGCATTGCTGCCTCGCGCCTGTCCCGGGCCGGACGCAAGGTGTGCCTGCTGGAGCGTGGCCGGGAAATCCAGCCTGGTGAATACCCCAACACCCTGCTCGCGGCTACCGAGGAACTGCAGGTCCATGACCCCGACGGTCACATCGGCTCGCGCACCGGCCTGTTCGACCTGCACGTCAACGCCCAGCAGAACGTGGTAGTCGGTTGTGGCCTGGGCGGCACGTCGCTGATCAATGCCAACGTTGCGCTGGAGCCGGAGCCCGGCGTATTCGAGGACCCGCGCTGGCCGCAGGCGGTACGGGACCACCAGGACACGCTGCTCAAGGACGGTTACGCCCGGGCTCGGGAGATGCTCAAGCCCAATCCTTACCCCGCGTCGGAACCGAACCTGCCCAAGCTCGACGCGCACAAGAAGTCCGCCGACTACCTCAAGCAAGGCGCGCATTTCTACAAACCGCCGATCAACGTGACTTTCGACAAGCTGCCCAACAACCTCAACCACGTCGGCGTCGAACAGTTGCCCTGCAACGGCTGTGGCGATTGTGTCTCGGGCTGTAACAACAAGGCCAAGAACACCACGTTGATGAATTACCTGCCGGATGCCTGGAACCACGGCGCGGAGATTTTCTGCCAGGCCGAGGTGCGGCATCTGGAGCGCGACGGCGACGGTTGGATCGTGCACTTCCAATACCTGGACAGCGGCCGCGAACTGTTCTCGGCGCCCACGTTGTTCGTGCGGGCCGATATCGTCGTGGTCTCCGCCGGCACCCTGGGATCCACCGAAATCATGCTGCGCTCGCGGGACAAGGGCTTGTCCGTATCCAACCAGTTGGGCGAGCACATGAGCGGCAACGGCGACATCCTCGGGTTCGGCCACAACTGCGACCAGGTCATCAACGGCATCGGCTTCGGCGCCCATTCGGCCAAGGAACTGGAGCCGGTGGGGCCATGCATCACCTCGATCATCGACATGCGCACCGAAGGCGACTGGCGCAGCCGCATGGTCATCGAGGAAGGTTCGATTCCTGGCGCCCTCGGTCGGGCCATGGTGCCGAGCATGGCGGCGTTCGCCGAGATGATCGGCGTGCCCACCGACACCGGTTTCGGCGCCAGCCTCAAGTACAAGGGCCGGGAGGCCGAGAGCTTTCTGCGCGGGCCGTATTACGGCGCGCTGCACAACATGCAGACCTACTTGATCATGAGTCATGACAACGCCAAGGGCCGCATGTTGCTCGACAACAAGGACCAGTTGCGCATCGACTGGCCTGGCGTCGGCGAACAGGAAAACGTCACCCTCGGCAACGAGCGCCTGCACCAGAGCACCAAGGCCCTGGGCGGAATCTGGGTCGAGAACCCGATCTGGACCAAGCTGCTCAAGCACAGCATCGTCTCGGTCCATCCCCTGGGCGGTTGCGTGATGGGCGAAGACGCGACGCAAGGCGTGGTCAACCACAAGGGCCAGGTGTTCAGTGGTGCCAGCGGCACCGATGTCTACCCGGGCCTGTACGTGACCGACGGCGCGGTGATCCCCACATCCCTGGCGGTCAACCCGCTGCTGACGATCTCGGCGGTGAGCGAACGCAACATGGGGCTGCTGGCGGCCGACCGTGGCTGGATCATCGACTACACACTGCCCTCGGCCCCGCGCAAAGCCGTGGCGGCGCCGACCCTCGGCGTGCAGTTCACCGAAACCATGAAGGGCTATTTTTCCACTGACTTCACCCAGGCCCAGGGCACCGATCTGAGCCTGTACGAAGCGGCGGCCAAGCGCGGCAAGGCCGACAACTCGCCCATCGAATTTACCCTGACCATCACCGCCGCCGACCTTAACCGCTTGATCAAGGAGCCGGAACACGCCGCGACCCTGGTGGGCACCCTCGATGCGCCGCTGCTGTCGCCCAAGCCACTGGTCGCCAGCAACGGGGTGTTCAATCTGTTCGAGCAGTACCAGGGACAGGTCGGCGTGCGGCACATGAACTACGACATGAAGCTGACCGCTGAAGACGGCAGCGACTATTACTTCAGCGCGTTCAAGACCGTGCCCGAGGACAACGGTGTGCTGAACATCTGGCACGACACCAGCACCCTTTACGTCACGCTCTATCGCGGGCCGGACAAGACCGGCGCGGTGCTCGGTTCGGGTGTGATGCACATCCTGCCGGCCGACTTCGCCAAGCAGATGACCACCATGAAAGTACTCAACGCCCGCAATGAGCGTGAGCGCGTGGAGGCACTGGCGCGGTTCGGCAAGTTCTTCGCCGGGATCCTGTGGGAGAGCTACGGCGGTGTCTTCGCCGGCGACGTCTACTTCAACCCGGACGCGCCGCCTCGCTTGAAACGGCCGTTGGATGCGCCGGCACCGGTGGTGCATTTCTTCCAGACCGAAGACAACGTCGAGTTGCGCCTGACCCGTTACCAGGCCGGCACCAAGGGGCCGGTGATGTTGGTCCATGGCCTGGGCGTGGGCTCGAATATCTTCTCCACCGACACCATCCACACCAACCTGCTGGAGTATCTATGCAAGCATGAATACGACGTCTGGCTGCTGGATCTGCGGGTGAGCATCCTGCTGCCAGCCAGCAAGAACGAATGGAACGGCGACCAGGTGGCCCAGTACGACTTCAAGGCCGCCATCGAGCAGATCCAGCAAGCGACCCTGGCCCGTGACGTGCAGTGTGTGGTGCATTGCTACGGTGCGACGACCTTCTTCATGTCGATGCTGGCAGGCTTGCAGGGTGTGCGCTCGGTGGTCTGCTCGCAGATCGCCGCCGACACGGTGGTCGCCACCGCCACCGGTCTGAAGGCCGGTTTGCATTTGCCGGGAATGCTCGATGCCAT
This sequence comes from Pseudomonas sp. OA65, assembly GCF_017498305.1. Classification (NCBI taxonomy): domain Bacteria; kingdom Pseudomonadati; phylum Pseudomonadota; class Gammaproteobacteria; order Pseudomonadales; family Pseudomonadaceae; genus Pseudomonas; species Pseudomonas sp. OA65. Next base: position 6,794 of record NZ_JAGDEZ010000038.1, on the reverse strand, counting down.
CGGCATCAAGTCCATGACGGCCTACGCGGACACCAAGGAAAGCTGGTTCAACAAACTCTACGACAAGGCCCTCAACGGCTATGCCCGGATCGAGGCCCAGGGCTATTGCACCAACCCGGTCTGCCATCGCATCACCTTCATGTATGCGTCGCTGTACCGCCACGACACCCTCAACGAAACCTTGCACGACAACCTGCATGAGCTGTTCGGCGAGTCGAACATCCAGACCTTCGAGCACCTGGCGCTGATCGTGCGCAAGGGGCACCTGGTGGACTTCAAGGGCAACGACGTCTACATGCCGCATTTCGATCGGTTGAAGTTGCCGATCTGCTTCATCAGCGGCGCCGACAACCAGTGCTACCTGCCGCAAAGTACCCTCAAGACCTACGAGCGACTGTGTGAGATGCACGGCCCGCAGTTGTTCAGCCGCCATGAAGTGCCGGGGTACGGTCATATCGACTGCATGTTCGGCAAGGATGCGGTGGTGGATGTGTATCCGATCATTCTTGAGCATCTGGAGAAGACGGCGTTGGGCTAGCTGACTGCCCTCCGTGGCGAGGGAGCTTGCTCCCGCTCGGCTGCGAAGCAGTCGTCGCTTTTGAAGTCTTGGGGGCCACTACGCGGCCCAGCGGGAGCAAGCTCCCTCGCCACATGGGTTTTGTGGTGAGTCAAGAATAAGGAAAAGGATGCCATGAACACCTACATCCGCTGGTTCCAACGCATCATCTGGGTCGGGATTTTCATGAACATGTTCTTCGCGATCCCGGCGTTATTCGCGCCGGGATTGCTGACGTCCATGATCGGTCTGCCGCCCGTATTGTCCGATCCCTGGCTGGAAAACGCCGGCATGTTGTTGGTGGGGATCAGCCTGTTCTACATACCCTCGGGGTTCAACGCGCCGCGTTTCGTGGTGCATTCATGGTTGTGTGTGCTGTCGCGGCTGGTGGCGGTGGTGTTCTGGATCTACTTGATCAGCACCAACAACCAAGGCCAGTTGTTCGTGCCGATGTTGATGGGCGACCTCAGCATGTTCCTGATCCTGGGCGTGCTGCTGTACCTGGGCAGCCCGGTGGCCAATCGTCCACTGGCCTTGCTCTGCGCCGGTTGGCGGGAGTGGCGCGCCGGCTGGGCGCTGCGCTGGCAGAGCCATGGGTTCAAGATCGGCACGTTGGTGGTGGTGTTGCTGTTGGGGTTCATCGGCTACCAGACCTGGTACCAGATGATCCGGGAGGTGCCACAGCCGGACTTCGCCTCCGACGAAGACCATTACAAATACGCCGCCATCGGCCTGGGCATCGAGGCGCGGATTCCCTATTACCTGTTCGCCGTGCTGCCGCAGATGTGCCCGGAAAAACTGCCGAAGCCGGGTGGCTACGAGGTGTTCGGTTTCCTCTATGAAAACGGCAAGGACCTGCCCATCGGCATGGCCAAGCGGCAGCTCGGCTACCCCACGGTCGAGCCCAACTGCGCCCTGTGCCACACCGGTTCCTACCGGGCCAATGCCACTGACGTCGCGGTACCGGTAGCCGCTGCGCCGGCCAATACCCTGCAACTGCAGGCCTTCCAGTGGTTTGCCTACGAGTGCGCCAGCGACCCGAAATTCACCCCCGAGGCGGTGATGGCGGCGATCAATGGCAAGTTCCAGCTGGGCTTTTTCGAAAAACTGTACAACCGTTACCTGATCATCCCGATGGCCAAGAGTGCGCTGCTCAAGCAGAAGCAGGCGTATGCCTGGCAGAAGCTGCGTCCGGCCCAGGGGCCAGGGCGGACCGACACCTTCAACCCGACCAAAATGGTGGTGTTTGGCTTCCCGGATGATTCCACCATCGGCACCGTGGATTTGCCGCAGGTCTGGAACCAGAAGCCCCGCGAGTCCATGTACCTGCATTGGGACGGCAATAACAACAAGATCCACGAACGCAACTACGCAGCGGCCATGGCCGTGGGCGCGACGCCGCAATCGGTGCTGCCACCGAGTTTCAACCGGGTGACCAACTGGCTGCTGGGCCACAAGGCGCCGGCCTGGCCGTTCGCCCTGGACCTGGGGAAAGTCGCCCAAGGCAAACCGATCTGGGAGAAAAACTGTGCCGGCTGCCATGATTTCGGTCGCAGCGACACCGGCCAGGTCACCACCAACATCGACCAGTTGGGCACCGACCCCCACCGCCTGAACTCCTTCACCAGCGGCCTGGTGACGGCCTTCCACGGCTTCAAGAAACCGCCGTTCGACTTTGGCGCCTACCGCAAGACCCAGAGCTACAGCAACACCCCCACCGATGGTATCTGGCTGCGGGCGCCGTACCTGCACAACGGTTCGGTGCCGACCCTGTGGGATTTGCTGCAAGCGCCGGAGCACCGGCCGCAGGTGTTCTACACCGGCTCCGACATCTACGACCAGGAGAAGGTCGGCTTCATCACCAGCGGCGCGCAGATGAAGGCGTCGGCGGATTTCAAATACGACACCCGCCTGGAAGGCAACCACAACGGCGGTCACCTGTATGGCACGCAACTGTCGGACGTCGACAAGCGGGCCCTGATCGAATTCATGAAAACCCTGTAGCCCAGGGCATAGCGAAGGAGCGTTCACATGTCATTACTGCACCATTGGGAGCATGAGTTCGACAAGGTCAAGGTCCGCCTGCACGGGTTGGTCACGCGGCTGGAGATGTCCTGGAAAAAACTCGTCAACGACTTGGAACCCGAGGAGTTCCAGGCCATCGTCAAGCTGCTGCAGCGAGGCCACGACCAGGCCCGGCACGTTATCGATCACGGGGATCTGCCGGACGACGAGCCGGCGGTGCCGTGGGAGTTGGCCCACGGCTTGTCGATCCTCAAGATCGGCAACGCCACGCCCCTGCCGCAAAAAGAAGAGGAATTGCCGACCCGCGTGCTCAAGGACGGCACGTTACTGGGCTGTCGCAAATGGGAACTGTTGGATCTGCTGTGGAGCGAGGCGCTGCTCAAATGGATCGAAAACCTGCGCCACCACGCGCCGTTCGCTACCAATCCGGCGCTGGTGAAAATGGACAACGACGTGGTGCTGGCCATCGCTGGCGACTGGGGCACCGGGCCGTTCGACAGTCACGCCCCGGCGGTGGCGGTGGCCAACCAGATGCAATTGGCCCTGGCCGATTTCACCATCCACCTGGGCGACGTGTATTACGCCGGCACCCATTCCCAGGAAGACGTCGACATGGCCGGCTGGCCCCAGGGCAAGCACGGCTCGTTCACCCTCAATTCCAACCATGAGATGTACAGCGGCGCCCATGGCTACTTCAAGGAGTTGGCGGCGCGTTTTCCGGTGCAGCAGGGCACAAGCTATTTCGCCTTGTACAACGACGATTGGCTGGTGGTCGGCCTGGACAGCGCGTACGCCTCGGACGCGATGAACTTGTACATGGACGGCACCCTCAACACCCAGCAGATCGAATGGATGAAAACCCTGCCCAAGCGCAAGAAATTGATGGTGCTCAGTCATCACCAGGGTTTCGATATTTCCGGGCACAACAAGACGGCGCTTTACCAACCGGTGTGCGATGCCCTTGGGCGTGAGCCGGATTATTGGTATTGGGGGCATTTGCACAATGGTATTTGCTATGCGCCGCAAGGCGGGTTGCATGCGCGCTGTGCCGGGCACGGGGCGATCCCCTACGGTACTACCAGCGAGTTGAATGGGCATGCGCGGGTGTTGTGGTCGGAAACGCAGTTGGCGGGGGACGAGGCGTATCCGGAGCGGGTGTTGAATGGGTATGTGAAGGTGCAGTTGAGGGGGGAGGCGATTGTCGAGACGTTTTATGGGGAGGATGGGTCGGTGCGGTGGTCTTCAAAATAGTCGGTGACTATCAAACCGCTTTCGCGAGCAGGCTCGCTCCCACAGGGGATCTTTGGCGCACCGAAGATCAAATGTGGGAGCGAGCCTGCTCGCGAAGCTTTTGATTTTAACCCTGGACCGGAACGCCCTTGAGGTACGGCGCCGGTTCGGCCCCCAGGTTGTTGAGCATGCGCTCGCTGTACCAATCGACGAAGTTCACCACGCCAAACTCATAGGTCTTGGAGTAGGGGCCTGGCTGGTAGGCGGTGGAGTTGATGCCGCGCTGGTTTTCTTCGGCCAGGCGACGGTCCTGGTCGTTGGTGGCGTCCCAGACTTCGCGCATGCGCGCCACGTCGTAGTCCACGCCTTCGACCGCGTCCTTGTGCACCAGCCACTTGGTGGTGACCATGGTTTCCTGGGCGCTGATCGGCCACACGGTGAACACGATGATGTGGTCGCCCATGCAGTGGTTCCATGAATGCGGCAGGTGCAGGATGCGCATCGAACCCAGGTCCGGATTCTTGATGCGGCCCATCAGCTTGGCGCAGCCTTGCTTGCCGTCCAGGGTCATCGACACGGTGCCCTTGAGCAGCGGCATGCGCACGATACGGTTACGCAGGCCGAAGCTGGCGTGGGCGTAAGGGATCTTCTCGGCGTCCCAGGCGGCGGCGGAAGCGGCTACGTGGTCCTTGAAGGCCTGGTCGGCCCGTGGGTCGGTGACGTCGTCCCATTCCAGCAGGGTCTTGAGCAATTCGGGGTGCGAGGCGTTGCAGTGGTAGCACTCGCGGTTGTTTTCCAGCACCAGTTTCCAGTTGGCCTTTTCCATCAAGGTGGTTTGCACCGCCACCTTGGTGTTCTCCATGTCGTAGGGTTCCATGTAATGGTTCAGCGTCGACAGGAAGTCATCGATGGCCGGCGGGTTCTCGGCCAGGCTGATGAAGATGTAGCCGCCAGCGGTCTTCACGTTCACCGGCTTGAGGCCGTACTGCTTCATGTCGAAGTCGGCGCCCATTTCGGTGCCGGCGAACAGCAGGCGACCGTCCAGCTCGTAGGTCCACTGGTGGTAATGGCAGACCAGTTTGGCGACCTTGCCCTTGTCGCTGGTGCACAGCCGCGAACCGCGGTGGCGGCAGACGTTATGGAAGGCATGCACCACGCCTTCGGCACCGCGAATCACGATGATCGGGTTCTTGCCGACTTGCAGGGTCAGGTAATTGCCCTTGGCCGGGATCTCGCAAGTCATGCCGGCGATCAACCATTCCTTCTGGAAGATTTCCTGCATGTCGATATCAAACAGGCGCTCATCACTGTAGAACGGTTGCGGCAGCGAAAAGGTGCGCTCGCGCTCTTGCAGCATTTGCGCGGTGGCCTTGCGTGCGGGTTCCAGCGGATCGCCCAGGCTCAGGGTAGTGGTGTCCATCGTTTTATCCTCATGGCCATCTCTGTGGCCGGCGAAAGTGGCTAATCAAGGGTGCTACGCAAGGCAGAAAATATTGTTTATCTGTTGGGGCGAGTGTGGGGCCGCGCAGGGGCGCAACCTTATCCATGGGCGACATGGCCCAATCTGTTCCCGACGCGCAATCCCCTGTCGTTGGGGGCTGGTCGCGATAAGTATGTGAATGTCGCAGATAGGTAAATGGTCACCCAGGCGCCTGCGCACAATCGCCCTCATGAAGGCCGACAGTCGGCCGTGGAGATCAGCATGTCCAATAACTTCCTGAACCCGGTCACTACCCAGACCTGGGCCAATGGCCGACATATCGTACGTTGCGTCAAAGTCATCCAGGAAACCTGGGATGTGCGCACTTTCTGCTTCATGGCCGACCAGCCGATCATGTTCTTTTTCAAGCCCGGGCAATTCGTCACCTTGGAGCTGGAAATCGAAGGCCAGCCGATCATGCGTTCCTACACCATTTCCAGCTCGCCGTCCGTGCCCTACAGCTTCTCCGTAACGATCAAGCGCGTGCCCGGGGGCAAGGTCTCCAACTGGCTGCACGACACCCTGCACGAAGGCCAGGAACTGGCGGTGCACGGGCCGGTGGGGCTGTTCAACGCCATCGATTTCCCGAGCCCGAAAGTCCTGTACCTGAGCGGTGGCGTGGGGATCACGCCGTGCATGTCCATGGCGCGCTGGTTCTACGACACCAACGCCAATGTCGACATGACCTTCATCCACAGCGCCCGCTCGCCCAAGGACATCATTTATCACCGCGAGCTGGAGCACATGGCGTCGCGGATCGACAACTTCAGCCTGCACCTGATCTGTGAAAAACATGGCCTGGGCGAGCCGTGGGCCGGGTATCGCGGTTACTTGAACCACAAGATGCTGGAATTGATGGTGCCCGATTTCCTCGAGCGCGAAGTGTTCTGCTGCGGGCCGACCCCGTACATGACTGCGGTCAAGCGTCTGCTGGAAGCCGCTGGCTACGACATGAAGCGTTATCACGAGGAATCCTTCGGCGCCACGCCACCGGAAGCCCGTGCCGATGCCGTGGAGCAGGCCGAACAGGCGGCAGATGCCCCGGAAGTCGATGCGGCGGACCTGCACATGGTGGAATTCACCTCTTCTGGCAAGAGCATTCGCGTGGGGCCGGGAGAAACCGTACACGCCGCCGCCGCCAAGCTCGGCATGATGATCCCCAAGGCCTGCGGCATGGGCATCTGCGGCACCTGCAAGGTGCTGAAGCTGGGTGGAGAGGTGGAGATGGAGCACAACGGCGGGATTACCGAGGACGACGAGGCCGAGGGTTATATCCTGTCGTGCTGCAGCGTGCCGAAGGGGGATGTGCGGATCGATTTCTGATTTGCTGGCTCAGGCAGATGTAAATCCCTCTGTGCCTGGAGGGATTTACTTGTACTGGGGTGGGGTTATCTGTGGCGAGGGAGCTTGCTCCCGCTCGGCTGCGCAGCAGTCGTCATCTGGTAAACACGAGCTACCTGATACACCGCATGGGGGCTGCTGCGCAGCCCAGCGGGAGCAAGC
>NZ_JAGDEZ010000037.1:52547-60400 GCF_017498305.1 Pseudomonas sp. OA65 | reverse complement strand
GGATTCAACGATTTGAACCAGAATCCCTTCGTGCTCAGGTTTTATCTTGATGTTGGCCATTGACATGCATTCACAAACGCGGGGTTGGGAGCATTCTAACGGCACATTTTATTTGTAAACACCCTCTAAGAGCGGAACCCTAAGCCGCCGTGACCGCAGCAACGGATATACACACCGCCCCCAAAGGGTAATCACCCTCAAACGCTTGACGCACCAGTACCTGGGCCTCATCAAACGCATCCGTCAGCGCCACATTCACCGCTTGCTCAAACCTGTACCGCTCCAGTCGCTACGGCAAAGGCAAGCATCGCCAGGCTGACGCCCCAGGCCCAGAAGAACGTATAGGTGATGTGCTTGCGCAGCTCCACCCCGGACAACGCCAGCGCCAGATAAACGCTGGGTACCACCGGGCTGATGGAAAAGCCGGTATTCTCCCCGATCAGCATGGCCCGGGCTACGGCTTCGAGAGGAACACCCGCGGCGGCGGCCACGTCCCTGATCACCGGAAGCAGGGCGAAATAATAGGCGTCCGGTGAAAAGATCATGCCCAGGGGCACGCCGAAGAAACCGACGATCACGTGCAGGTATTGGGCGGATCCCGCCGGCAGGATATCGATCAGTGCCAAGGCCATCCCGTCGGACATCTTCGCGCCGGAGAGCACGCCCAACAGGACGGCAGCGGCCATCATCACCAGGACCATTTGCAGCGCGTCGGCGGCATGGGCCTTGAGGCGTTCGGCCTGGGCGTCCAGGGACGGGAAGTTCAAGGGCAGGGCGATGCCCAATCCCACCATGAAACAGGCATACAAGGGAAAAATACCGGTGAACAGGCACACCAGGATCCCAGCGGTCAGCGCCACGTTCAGCCAGTAGCGCGGCTCCCGGGGCGAGAGGCTGAATTCCCGGTCTTGGGGTTGCAGACCGTCGAGGTCGCACGTTGCCGCCGCCCCGAGCGACATCGGTTGGCGACGCTGGGCGCGCAGGCCCAATACCGTCGCGACCAGCAACATGCACGCCAGGCCCACCATCTGCACCGGCAACAAGCCTAGCCACAACTGCGTGGCATCCAGCCCCGACACCGCGGCGGCCCGTGCGGTCGTGCCGCCCCAAGGGACCATATTGATGACACCGGCCGTGGTACCGACCAGGCACAACAGCATCGCCGGGCTCATGTTCAGGCGTTTGTACAAGGGCAGCAGGGCTGGAATGGTCAGCAGGAAGGTCGCGGCGCCTACGCCATCGAGATGAACCACCGACGTCACCAAAACCGTCACCAGCGCCACGGCCAGCGGTTTGCCGCCGGTGCTGCGGATCAGCAGATTGACCAACGGATCGAACAGTCCGCGGTCACGCATGATGCCGAAAAACAGGATGGCGAACAGAAACAGTGCGGCGGTCGGGGCCACTGTAATCAGGCCGGACTTGATGAACTCGCCGATCTGTCCGAGATTGAAACCGGCCAGCAGGCAAACGACCACGGGAAGGGTGGTGAACGCCACCACCGGACTGATCCTGCGCAGCAATATCAAGCCGATGATGGCGAGCATCATCAGGAAACCCAGGGTTGTAATCATGTTGCAGCCTCTCTTTTTATTGTTGTCGGATGGTGCGCGGGCGGTGGCTCGGTCAGCCTTGCGGGCCTGGCAAACGCAAGGCCAGCAGCAGGAAACTCAGGCTTTTGCCGTGACGGTCAAGACCGCAACTGCGGTTCACCCCACCCTCCAAAGCGTCCTCAAGTACGAAATTCAATGCGTTCAGGTTCGGCAGCTCATAGCGATGCACCTTGGAGGGCTGGCGCGTCGCGAATTGCTCGGCCACCCGGGCGCAGGTCAGTTCCCGTAGCAGCCAGGGGTAGTGGGCAGGATCGTGGGGAAACAGGGCGATGCTGAGAATGTTGCCTTTGTCGCCAGCACGGGCATGGGCATAGTCGGCGAGGGTGACCAGGTTCATCAGTACCACTCCAGGGTTGTATGGATTTCGTCTCGCGGCAGCAGGAAGCTGCGAGTGGTGACGGTCTCGGCGAGGTGCCGGCGCACGCCACCGCCGCCCGCGGGCCCGTTGGTATAGAGCGACTCAACCTCTGCCAGCAGCGCTTCCACCAGCAATCGGTCGGTGTGGGTCAAGCCGATGCGCACGCGCACATCCTCCAGGGCGGGCGCCTGGGCCAGTTGCTTTTGCAGATAACGACCGCCCTGGTCGTTGAAAAGGCTGGCGACCCCGGACAGGTCGATCCAGGGCTGAATCCCCGGTGCCAAGAGGTCAAAACGTTGCAGCAGGATCTCCCGCGCCAATGCGGCACGCGCCACAGCGCCGGGACCTGCATAGGATATTTCCGCCTCGCCGAACCACAGGCCGCGCACCCCCGCCAGGCCCTTGAGCGTGTAGGGACGCGGACTGCCAAGCAGGCCGCTGATCTCGACACGGTCCCCACCCAAGTCCTGGACGCGGGCTTGGCCCAGGTCCAATACCACGTCGGGGGTCAGATAACGTCGAGGGTCGTGTACTTCGTAAAGGAGTTGTTCCTTGACGGTCTGTTCGCTGACCCGGCCACCGCTGTTGCGGGCCTTGCCGATGATCAGGCGGCCGTCCTGGTGGACCTCGGCGATTGGGCAACCGAGATTGGCCGGGTCCGGAATGTCCTTCATCCCAGGATGGGCAAAGTAGCCGCCAGTGACCTGGGTGCAACATTCCAGCAGATGCCCGGCCGTGGTGGCGACGGCCATTTTCTGCCAATCGTCAGCCGCCCAACCCAGCCCATGGCGGATCGCCCCCACCGCCAGCGACGGATCCGCGACCCGGCCACACAGCACGATACCGGCGCCCTCGGCCAACGCCTGGGCAATACCGTCGGCCCCGGTGTAGACGTTCACCGAAACGGGGTGCTCCAAGGGGGCCGATGACAACCATCGTTCGTAGCGGGGAGGCGTTTCCTCCAACAGGTCATCGCCCAGCACACAGGCGATTTTCAGCTCAGGGAAGCGACCCGCCAACCCGTGTCGCAGCCGTCGCGCGGCCGCCCGGGGATTAGCGGCACCGCCGTTGGTGATGATCGGGATGCCGGCCTCGATGCACAGGTCGAGCATGGGTTCGAGGAAGTCGAACAGGCGGGCGGAGTAGCCTGTTTCCGGGTCAAGGCGTTTGCGTAGCTGTGCCTCGGCCAGGGTCCGCTCAGCCAGTAGCTCCAGCATGATGTAGCGCTGGCCGTTGCGTTGCGCCAGGTCCTGGGCCAGGCGCAGGGCGGCGTCGGGTCGATCATTGGCGAAACCGGCGCCACACCCGACGAGAATTGTTTTTGTCATGTCCGCGTTCCACTGAAGGGTGGCTCCATAGTGGAGGGGCTGGATTATTCTGTGAATTTTAAAGATAGAATCAATTGATCCAGTAATTTTATGAGTCGGCCATGAACGTTTCTTTTCGTCAGCTTCGTGCCTTCATCCTGATCGCCGAGACGTCGAGCTTTACCCGCACGGCAGAACAACTGCACCTGTCCCAACCGGCGTTGAGCTACAGCATTCGCAAATTGGAAGAGAGCATGGGCTTGCAACTGCTCGCGCGTAACACCCGCAGCGTCGAACTGACGCCCGCCGGTGAGCACTTCCTGCCCCAGGCCCGACGTATGCTTCGGGACATGGATGATGCCGTGCGCGATGCTCGTGACACCCTCAACCTGAGCCGGGGTACGCTCCGGCTGGCGGCCCTGCCTACCGCCGCCGCGTCGTTCCTGCCGATCGCCATTGCTGCTTTCCAGCGTGAGAACCCGGGCGTGACGGTGAGCTTACTGGATGGCCGGGCGGGGGAAGTCATGGGCTGGGTGCAGCGAGGCGAGGTGGACGCCGGCATCAGTTCGCTGCCTGACGATCTTTCCGGATTGAATTTCGAGCGACTGGTGGATGACAACCTTGTGCTATTGAGCCACAAGGATCATCTGCGCGAAGGCCTGGACGACTGGAAACGGCAGCCCTACATCGCGCTCACGCCCGACACCAGCATCCGCCCCCTGGCTGACGCTGCGTTGCGCTATCTGAACGTCGATGCTGTTCCGGCCTGGGAGGTCGCGCACATGAGCACCGCCACGGCGTTGGTGCGCGAAGGATTGGGATTCTCCCTGCTGCCGGCCAGTTGCACGGCCGTGTTCAACATTGGCGGGCAGTGCACGGTCACTGCCATCGACCAGCCGGCGAAACGCTCGATCGGCCTGTTGCAGCGCAAGCCGGTGGCCCCATCACCGTCGTTGAGCCGGTTCATGGGGCATGTGCGGCAGGTGCTGCGGCAGGATGAGGTCAGCCATGGGCGCTGAGCTGGCTATCGCGAGCAAGCCCGCACCCCACAGGGGGAGCGCGTGGGACACGCTATTGATGAACACCGCCAATCCCCTGTGGGAGCGGGCTCGCTCGCGAAAACGGTGGTTCAGCTTGCATCGATGTTGAATATGCCACCGCCTTCGCGAGCAAGCCCGCTCCCACATTGGCGGGTGGTGGAACTTGAGCGCCTGACCGCCACAACGCCCACTGTGGGAGCGAGCTTGCTCGCGATAGCGCCACTACTGCTGCGTGCCAAACATCGCCGTCCAATAGATCCCCGCATCGCTTTTCGGATCGGTCGCATACCCGGCGCCCAATTCGCGGAACTGCGGGTTCATCAGGTTGGCGCAGTGCCCTGGGCTGGCCAGCCAGCCATCCACCACCTTGAGCGCGGTGTCTTGTCCGGCGGCAATGTTCTCGCCGATCAATTGGCCCAGGTAGCCGGCCAGTTCGGCGCGGTCGCCGGGCGTGCGATTGTCGCGGTCCTTGTGGTCGAAGAAATTGTTGTTGGCCATGGCCCGGGTGTGCGTGACGGCGGCCAGGGCCAGGGTGGCGTTCCAGGCCAGCGGCGTGGTGGCGGCGAAGGCTTCGGTGCCGCAGCGACGCGGCTGGGCGCGGGCGCTGTTGATCAGCTTCAGCAGTTTCTGGCCCTCCGCCTGCCAATCGCCCAGGCGCGCCGACAACAACGGACGGGCCAGCACGATGCGCCATTCGCGATCCAGGCGGCTGACGCCGATGTCGACGAACTGTGGGTCGAGCACCACCTGGCAGAAGCTTTCCTGCACGGCTTTCATGGCCGATTGCGCATCGCGCGGCCCGGACAGGCTGATGGCTTGCACGTTAACCATGGGATAGGCCGCCCGGGCCAGCGCCTGTTGCAGGTCGCCGATGCCATTGGCCGACAGGATCAGCCGGGAGTCCATCGCCAGCGGCGGCAGTTCCAGCGAGGCCTGGCCGGCACAGCTTTGGGACTGGCTGCGGTAGAGGTTGATGGACTCGACCAGTTGTGTCTCTTCGGTGGCCGTGGCGCTGGTGGTGAACACCAGGCCCAGCGACAGCACGACAAGACCCATGACGGATGAAATGGCACGCATGTAAATCTCCCTTGAGCGGACGGCGCCTATGATGCGCAATTTTTGCCCCGCTGGGGCAACGGTATTCACGCTCTCTTGAAATCCCTTGGAACGGCACCGTTGGGCACCGTTCGGGACAATCCTCAAGTAGTGGGATCAATTTTCAAGCGAATAAGTCCATTCCCGTCGTTTCAAGGCCATAAAAACCCCGATTATCAGCTCATCCAGTTACCGCCATCGACGTTATACGTCTGTGCCACCACGTATTCGCTCTCAGCCGAGGCCAGGAAAATCGCCATTCCGGTGAGATCCTCCGCGGTGCCCATCCGGCCATAGGGTACTTGCTCCGCAACCTGGCGCTTCTTTTCCCCCAGCGGCAAGTTTTCGTGGCGGGCGAACAGCGCGTCCACGCCATCCCAATGCTCGCCATCCACCACGCCGGGGGCGATGGCGTTGACGTTGATCCGATGCTTGATCAGGTCCAGCCCGGCGGACTGGGTCAGGCTGATCACCGCCGCCTTGGTGGCGCAATAGATCGCCACCAGGGGCTCGCCACGCCGACCGGCCTGGCTGGCCATGTTGATGATCCGGCCGCCATGGCCCTGGCGGATCATCTGCCGCGCCGCCGCCTGCAAGGTGAACAGCGTGCCGGCGACGTTGATGGAAAACAGCCGCTCGTAGCTCTGGCGCGTGATGTCGACGATGGGCGCCAGGTCAAACAGCGCAGCGTTGTTGATCAGGATATCCAGCTTGCCCGCCCGGGCCACCACGGCCGCGATGGCCTGGTCGATCGACACCTGGTCGGTCACGTCCATTTTGACGGCGTAGGCGCAGTCGCCCAGTTCGGCGGCGGTGGCCTGGGCCCGCTCCAAGTCGATATCGGCGATCGCCACGGTGGCGCCTTCGTTGATATAGGCCTGGGCGAATGCCTTGCCGATACCACGGGCGGCGCCAGTCACCAGGGCACTTTTTCCTTCGAGTCGTTTCATGGGGTTTGTCCTTTTTTCGAAATACAAAAAACCAATAACAGGAGAACTGTGGGAGCAAGGCTTGCCCGCGATGAAGCAAATGCGATCTTTCGGAAATCGAGGCGCCTGTATCGCGAGCAAGCTTTGCTCCCACGGAGGGATAATTCGCCGATTACAGCAGCGCCCGTGGAGGAGGACAAACGCGGGGAGAATCGTGGGCTGATATTTTTTTAACGTCGCTGAACGCGACGAGCGCGGGTTAAAAAAGTACCAGCGGACGGTCAGGCCGAGGCTGGCGAAGCGCTGCGCACTCGGCGTAAGGTGCCCGCTATAACGCTAAAAGAGGCGCGACATGCCTGATCACCGAACACCCCTGTTCGAGCAGCGACCGGCCGAACTGGAAGTCATCCTGCCTGAGCCTGAACACAGTTTTCGCTGGTACGAGCACGACTACCCGTACCCGTTGGCGCGCTGGAACCATCACCCTGAATTTGAAATTCACCTGATCCGCCAGGGCAGCGGCAAATTGTTGGCGGGCGACTACATCGGTCCGTTTGGCCCCGGTCATGTGGCGATGATCGGCCCGGATCTGCCCCATGACTGGATGGGCGACCTGGCGCCGGGGGAGTACTTGGCCGGTCGTGACGTGGTGTTGCAATTCGACGGCGCCACGCTACTGACCTTGCGCCGCACCCTGCCTGAACTGGGGGATCTGCAGGGGCTGTTCGAACGGGCTCGCCGTGGCCTGGCCTTCGCGGGTGAGACCGCGCTGAGGGCTGCGCACCTGCTGGAAACCATCGGCCCGGCCCAGGGGCTGGCGCGATTGACGCTGTTCCTGGAGTTGCTCCACACCCTCAACCAGGCTCCCGATGACGAGGCCCTGAGCCTGGCGAGCCCATGCTACGCGCCGATGCTCGATGCCCGCAGTTCCGAGCGTATCCACAAAGCCTTCGAGTACCTGCAAGCCGAACTCACTGGCGACCTGCGCCTGTCGGTGATCGCCCGCCAATTGGACATGAGCGAGCCGGGCTTTTCGCGATTCTTCAAGCGCATCACCGGGCACGGTTTCATCGACCTGATGCGCAAGTTGCGGGTCCAGCGCGCCTGCCGCTTGCTGTTGCAAAGCGAAATGCCGGTGACCGACATCTGTTTTGAAGTGGGCTATAACAATCTCTCCAACTTCAACCGGCATTTCCGCATCGAAATGAACCAGACCCCCAGCGAGTATCGGCGGGGCGCTTTTGTCCTGCCTGATGGAGCCGTCTATGTTGATCGTCGTTGAACAGCCAACCAGCGCATCGAGGCACAATGGCTAGAGCGCCAACGCCAACTGACGCTAGACCAACATCAATACCAACTGACCCACCGCCATCGCGAGCAGGCTCGCTCCCACAGGAGATTTTTGCTGGACACAGACTCGCAGTCACCCAGACGCCAGTGTGGGAGCGGGCTTGCTCGCGAAGGCGCCAGCCCAGCCAACATCAATGCTAACTGACCCACCGCTTTCGCGA
>NZ_JAGDEZ010000037.1:0-52447 GCF_017498305.1 Pseudomonas sp. OA65 | reverse complement strand
CAGACGCCAGTGTGGGAGCGGGCTTGCTCGCGAAGGCGCCAGCCCAGCCAACATCAATGCTAACTGACCCACCGCTTTCGCGAGCAAGCCCGCTCCCACAGGGGATTTGTGCTGGACACAGACTCGCGGTCACCCAGACGCCAGTGTGGGAGCGAGCCTGCTCGCGAAGGCGCCAGCCCAGCCAACATCAATGCTAACTGACCCACCGCCATCGCGAGCAGGCTCGCTCCCACAGGTTATGTTGTTCACTTAAGGCCGTCGACAAACCCGTGGCGAGGGAGCTTGCTCCCGCTGGGCCGCGAAGCGGCGCCAAAACCTACCCTTGCAGCATCTCCCAGGTTCTGTATTTAGTCCGGGACACCCCGTTGATGCTTCTTCAACCGATACGCGAACTGCGCCCGGCTCAGCCCCAGCGAGCGTGCGGCCGCCGCCAGGTTGCCGCTGCTCAGTTGCAGGGCTTCGTTGATCAGCCGCGATTCCAGGCCGTCAATGGAGAAGTCCGCGTCCAGTTGGCTGAGGGACTGGAGCAACGCCGGTTTTTCTGCCACGTCGTTGGCGACCAGGCCCATGGTCGAGAGGCCGCCGAGGTGGTCCACGGAGTACGCATCCACCGGCAATTGCTCATTGCGAAACAGGTGAACCAGATCGATCGCCTGGCCTTCTTCGCTGGCGATCAGGCCGCGTTCAATGAGGTTCTGCAATTCGCGCACGTTGCCCGGAAAGTCATAGCGCAACAGCACCTTCAAGGCGCGCATGGTCAACCCCATCGGCGTGCGGCCGTATTCCTGGCAGAAACGCTTGAGGAAGGCGTTGATCAGCAAAGGTATGTCGTCGCGACGCTCGCGCAGGGGCGGCAGGGCGATGGGGTAGACGTTGAGCCGGTAGAACAGGTCTTCACGGAACGCGCCGTCCGCCACGGCCTTGCGCAAGTCGATGTTGGTGGCCGCCACGACCCGCACATCGACCTTGATGCCCTGGCCGCCGCCAACCCGTTCGATTTCCCGCTCCTGCAAGGCGCGCAGCAGCTTGCTTTGCCCGGCCAGGCTCAGGCAGGTGATCTCGTCCAGAAACAACGTCCCGCCGTGGGCGCGCTCGAAGCGACCGGGACGTGAATGGGTGGCGCCGGTGTAGGCTCCGCGCTCGACGCCGAACAGTTCGGCCTCGATCAGGTTGTCGGGGATGGCCGCGCAGTTGAGGGCGATGAACGGACCGTCACGGCGGCGACTCAGTTGGTGCAGCTGGCGGGCGAACATTTCCTTGCCGACGCCGGACTCGCCGCTGACCAGCACGGTGGCGGGGGTCAAGGCCACCCGTTGCAAGGCCTGGGTCGCGGCGTTGAAGGCGGCGCTGGCGCCGATCAGCGGCTGTTCGCTGTCCGGCAGCGGGGCGGTTCCGGCGACGTTGTCGGACTGAGTATCGGCGCGCGGAACGACCGTCGTCGGTGATGCATTGAGGTAGTTCAGGTCCTGCTCGATGTCACCCCATTGCTCGGCAGTCTTGCCGATGACTCGGCAGCGTTCATGACCCATGCCCCGGCATTCCACTTCGCGAAAGACCACCAGTTGGCCGAACAGCCCGCTGACGAATCCGATGGCGTAGCCCAGTTCGGTCCAGCACACCGGATCCTGCCCGGTGCCATAGGCGGCGACATGCTCATCGGCCTCGCAGGAGTGATGCCAGAGAAATTCACCTTCATAGAACCCCGAGTCGGCGTCGAATTTGAAATGCAGCGGCTCGACCTTGGTCATGCCTTCGAGGGTATGCAGGTGCGTGCCGGCGCGGAACACCGCCGCGGCATCGGCGTGGGGCCAGCGTTCACGAATCAGCCGGGCGTCGCGGGCGCCGGAGGAATAGCCGGTGCGGGTGAGCATGCCGCGGGCCTGCTCCAGCCCCTGGCGCTCGATGATTTCCCGGCGCAACGCACCGAAGGAGGAACTGTGCAGCAGCAACATGCGCTGGTCGTTGAGCCAGATACGGCCATCGTCGGGGGAGAAAAACAGGCACGCGGTGAGCTCTGCCGTGGTGGGCGAACTGCTGTCGCTCAGCTCTTTGCTGTCGCCCCGTGGATGGAAATGCTCGGTGGCGATCCGGTCCGGCAACTGGCAGTGGGGATTATTCATTGTTATGCCCCTGATGACGCAGTGATCGAAATGATCACCTGGCGAGATAGTTATTAAGCATAACTTTATCAAATGAACAAGCGGCAGCTGGCCAACGGCCAGGACAGCGACGGCTCCCGCCCCGTCGTGTCCGGCGAAGAACCCTGAGCCAGAGCCCTGCGCCAGGTTTATCAAGGCCTGCGGGCAAAACCGGCACAGCGCTTGCTCAAGCACTTGCACGGCGTTTGCGTCGACACCGTCCAGGTGCGGCAAACGATGACAACAACAAAGAGCCGGGAGTGTTAAATGTCTGCATCCAAGAGCCACCTGTTGTCCCAGGTGATCGAGTCGGAATGTGTCTTCAACGGTGACTGGGTGCCTGCCTCGGGCCCGCTGCAAACGATCATCGAACCGGCCACCGGTGAGCGGCTGATGCGCTGTGCCACGGCCGACACCGCCGACATCGCCAAGGCCAGTCGCGACGCAGCCCTCGCTCAGCCGGCATGGGCGGCCCTGGGCCCGCGGCAACGGGCGGCGATCTTCCGCAAGGCCGCCGATGTAGCCGAGCAGTCCTTCGACGAACTGGCGTTGTACGTGGCCCGGGAGACCGGCGCTGCACTGTTCAAGGGACAGCACGAGGTACGCGAAGCCATCGTGCTGTTGCACCAGGCCGCCGGCTTGCTGTCCCAGGCCCATGGGGTGGTCTTGCCCAGCGAGGCGGGGCGCCTGTCCTATGCGCGGCGCCAGCCCCACGGCGTGGTCGGGGTAATTTCACCCTTCAACTTTCCCTTGGTGCTGTCCATGCGCTCTGTCGCGCCGGCCCTGGCGGCGGGCAACGCGGTGGTGCTCAAGCCGGATCCGCAGACCCCGGTGAGTGGCGGTTTCCTCATCGCCTGCTTGTTCGAGGCGGCAGGCCTGCCCAAGGGCTTGTTGCAAGTGTTGCCCGGCGCGGCGGATGCCGGTGAGGCGCTGTGCCGCGACCCTAACGTGCGCATGATCGCCTTCACCGGTTCCACCGGCGCCGGGCGCAAGGTCGCTGAAGTGGCCGGGCGCAACCTGAAGAAGGTCGCCCTGGAGTTGGGTGGCAAGAACCCGCTGATCATTCTCGAAGACGCCGACCTCGACCTCGCGGCTCGGAACGCAGCCTGGGGCGCCTGGCTGCACCAAGGGCAGATTTGCATGGCCACCGGCTTGATCCTCGCCCATGAATCCATCGCCGCCGAGCTGACCCGCAAACTGGTGGAAAAGGCCCAGGCCATGACGACTGGCAACGCTGCCCGGGAAGAAGCCGCGATGGGGCCGCTGATCAATCAGCGGCAGTTGCAACGGGTCCACGACATCGTCAGCGACACCGTGCTTGCCGGGGCTCGGCTGGAAGCGGGCGGCGACCACGATCGGCTGTTCTACGAGGCCACTGTGCTCAGCGGCGTGAAGCCGGGCATGCGTGCTTTCGACGAAGAGATCTTCGGGCCCGTGGCCACGGTGGTCAGCTTCGCCACCGACGACGAAGCCATCGAGTTGGCCAATCGCACCGAGTATGGCTTGGCCGCAGCGATCATTTCACCGTCGGTGGGCCGGGCCATGGCCATCGGTGAGCGGTTGCAGTGCGGCATGTTGCACATCAATGACCAGACCGTCGCCGATGAGTGCGTCAACCCGTTCGGCGGACGTGGCGCCTCGGGCAATGGCGGCAGTGTCGGCGGCCCGGCGGACTGGGACGAATACACCCAATGGCAGTGGGTCACGGTCAAGGACACGGCGCCGGTCTACCCGTTCTGACCGGCCGTTTTTACCGGGCTCGATGAGCTGGGCCCGGCGGGTACACAACAATAAGAAGAGGACTCAACATGAAACTCGACAACAAGATTGTGCTGGTGACGGGGGTCTCGTCGGGTATCGGTGCTGCCACGGCGAGCTTGCTGCGTGCCCACGGCGCCCAGGTGATCGGCGTGGACCTCAAGGCGCCGCACATGACCCTGGACGGTTTTGTACAGGGCGACTTGAGCAGCGCCGAGAACATCGACCGTTTGCTGCCACAGCTGCCCGCACGGCTCGACAGCCTGTGCAACATTGCCGGTGTGCCGGGCACCGCCAATCCGCGACTGCTGGCGCGGGTCAACTACCTTGGGCTGCGCCATTTGAGCGGTGCGCTGCTGCCGCGTATCAATGCTGGCGGCAGCATCGTCAATATCGCCTCGATCCTCGGCGCCGAATGGCCGCTGCGTCTGGAACAGCACAAGGCGCTGGCGCGCATCGAGGATTTTGCCGCCGCGCAAGCCTGGCTGGCCGACCACCCGGTGCCGGACCAGACCTGCTACCAGTACTTCAAGGAAGCCTTGATCGTCTGGAACTACCTGCAGGCCCAGCCCTGGTTCCTCGAGCATTCGGTGCGCATGAACAGTGTCGCCCCAGGCCCGGTGTTCACGCCCATTCTCGACGACTTCGTGAGCATGCTCGGCGAGGCCCGGACCCAGGCCGATGCCCACCGCATGAAACGTCCCGCCTACGCCGATGAGGTGGCGGCGGTGATCGCGTTCCTGTGTGCCGACGAGTCGCGCTGGATCAACGGCGTGAACCTGCCGGTCGATGGGGGATTGGCCTCCACCTACATCTGAACTGCGCACCTGTGGAAAGCGGCGCAAGCCGCGACCTGAGCGTGTTGGCTGCCAAAGCCATGCCCAAAAATAACAATAATGAGAAGCGTCCATGGATAACGTCAAAGAGAGCTTTCGTTTCAAGCATTGCGCGCTGTTCCTGGCGTTATGCAGCACCGGTGTGATGGTCGATCGGGTCGAGGCCATGCAAATGGACCTGGGTGACTCTGACTGGAAACTGCGCTGGGACAACACCATCAAGTACAGCCAGGCCTGGCGCCTGCAAGGGCAGGACAGCCGCTTGGTCAACGCGCCGACCGCCAACGGCCTGTACCCCTCGATCCAGAGCCAGGGTGACAAGAACTTCAGTCGCGGCCTGGTCTCCAATCGCCTGGACCTGTTCTCCGAAATGGACCTCAGCCGGCAAAACTATGGTCTGCGAGTGAGCGGCGCGGCCTGGTACGACGATATCTACAACCAGGACACCGACAGCAGCGAGCAACCGCATTTCCTCAGCGAAACCCGCGAGCTCCACGGTCGCGACGCGGAAATTCTCGATGCCTTCGTGTTCGTGCGCGGTGATCTGGGTGAAGACTCCCAGGGCGTGGCGCGCCTGGGCCGCCACAGCCTGATCTACGGCGAAAGCCTGTTCTACGGTGGCAACGGCATCGCCAATGCCCAGGGGCCGACCGACGTCGTCAAGTTGCTCAGCGTGCCGGGTACGCAGTTCAAGGAGATCCTGCGCCCGGTCAACCAGATCTCCGGGCAGTTGCAGATCAACCCGCAGTTGTCCGTGGGCGCTTACTATCAGTTCGAGTGGGAGCGTTCCAACCTGCCCGGTGCCGGCAGCTACCTGAGCGACGTCGATGCCATCGGTTATGGCAGCGGTCCGCTGCGCGAAGTCTTTGGCAACGACACGGTGAATGGCGGTGACCTGAAACCGCGCAATTCAGGGCAGGGCGGTATGCAGATCCGCTTCAAGCCGAGCGGCACCGAGCTGGAGCTGGGTTTCTACGCGGCCCAGTATCACGATAAAGCGCCGATCGGGTTGTATGCCTACCTGGACGGTCCGGCGGCAGCGGCCAGCGGGTTGCCGATCCTGGGTTCCTATCGTCAGGTCTACGCCGAAGACATCAAGACGGCCGGCGTCAGTTTCTCCACCGCCTATGGCCCGTTCAACTTTGCCGGTGAAACATCGTTGCGCTGGAACGCGCCGCTGGTGAGCAACCTGCAAGTGGTGGCCCCCGGCGTGGAGGCCGATGGTGGCGACAATGAGTTGTTCGCCAGGGGCAAGACCGCCCACGCCAACCTGTCGGCGATTTACCTGTTATCGCCCAATGCGTTCTGGGACGGCGGCTCGGCCTTGGCCGAACTGGCTTGGAACCGCACCCTGAGCGTGACCAAGAACCCGGCCGCCCTGGATTCCAACACCACCCGCGATGCCACGGCGCTGCGCGTGCTGCTGGAGCCCGCGTACTTCCAGATTATCGACGGGATCGACCTGACGGTGCCGATCGGCATGGGGATCGTGCTCGATGGGCGCTCATCGGCCGTCAACAAATCCGGCTTCGGCAACACCCATTCCGGTGACTGGAGTGTCGGGCTCAAAGCCACCTACCTGCAACGCTGGGACGTCGGCCTCAATTACGTGAACTTCTTCGGTGCCCCGAAAGCCGGGCTGCGCGAGGACGGCAATTTCAGTTACGGACAGTCGTTGGCCGACCGCGACTTCGTCTCGCTCTACGTGAAAACCTCATTCTAATAAGGTGGATTCGCCATGCAGAACACAGCTTTCCTGAACACCTGCGTCCTGACCCTGGCCCTCGCCGGCATGGGGCTGGCGCAGGCAGCGGTGTCGCCCGAACAGGCCGCCCGTTTGAAAACCGATCTGACCCCCCTGGGCGGCGAGCGTGCCGGCAACGCCGATGGCAGCATTCCGGCATGGCAGGGCGGTTACACCCAGGTCACGCCTGGCTACAAATCGGGCGACAAGCGCGCCGATCCGTTCGCCAGCGAGAAACCGCTGTATTCGATCAAGGCCGCGAACATGGAGCAGTACGCCGGCGAATTGGCCGAAGGCACCAAGTTGCTGCTGAAAAAGTACCCGGACTACCGCCTGGACGTGTACCCGACCCATCGCTCGGCTGCCGCGCCGCAATGGGTCTATGACAACACCAGCAAGAACGCCACCCGCGCCACGCTGGACGTGGACAGTGAGAAGGTCTCCAGTGCGTACGGCGGCATCCCGTTCCCGATCCCGGAAAACGGTGCGCAGGTGCTATGGAATTATCGGTTGTCCTGGCAGGGCGGTGACACCATCAGCTCGCCTTTCGATACCTGGCTGATGACCGCCGGTGGCAAGAAAGTCCAGGCGACCCGGGCCCAATACACCTACCAGTTTCCCTACTACGTCGAAGGCGGCAGCCTGGAAAACTATTCGGGCAAGTACCTGCTGGGCAAGCTGTTCACCGAGTTGCCGTCATCCAAGGCCGGCGAAGGCCTGATGACCCATTGGGACCTGGACCCGGCCAATCGGGCGGCCTGGCAGTACCTGGTTGGTCAGCGCCGGGTTCGTCGGGCGCCGAACATTGCCTATGACACGCCGGACTTCGTGACCTCCGGCGTCGGCTTGTTCGACGAAGCATTCATGCTGTTCGGGCCGACCGATCGTTATGACCTCAAGCTGGTGGGCAAGAAAGAGCTGATCGTCGCCTACAACAATAACCGCGCTGCGTTGGCCAAGAGCGACGACCTGGTCAAGGCGAACTTCCTCAACCCCGATCTGGTGCGTTGGGAGAAACATCGGGTCTGGGTGGTCGAGGCCACGCTCAAATCCGGCAAGCGCCATGTCGTGCCACGTCGCACTTACTACGTCGACGAGGACTCCTGGCAGATCCTGATGGCCGACGGTTATGACGCCCAGGGCAAGCTCGGCCGGCAGATGTATTCGCTGACGCTGCTGGCACCGGACCTGCCGGCCCTGACCGCCCAGGTCATGTGGGGCAGCTACAACCTCGACACGGGGGCCTACTTCCTCAACTCATCGAGCAACGACCTGGCCGTTCAATACCAGAAGGTCGCGAAGCCTTCAGCGTCCTATTTCACCCCGGATGCCATGGCCAACGAAAACATGCGTTGAACCGGTGGCGGCCGTGACGAGGAGGTGGTTCGTCGCGGTCGCTAACGATTTTCCAGGCGGAATAACGATATGAACGTTGAAAAAATCTTTGCGCGCCGCGGTCCGTTATGGGGGGCTTGCGCCTTGCTCGGATGCCTGTTGGCGAGCGTGCCTTGGGTCGCACAGGCCACGACCCTGGCGGTGCTGCAGCAACCGGCACTGCCGACGGCCAAGGCCCCACGCGCGGTCTTGCTCGGGCTGGGCCGGGCCGGCGAACGCCTGGTGGCGGTGGGCGAGCGTGGGATCGTGCTGCTTTCCGATGACGCAGGCGTGACATGGCGCCAGGCCAAGGTGCCGGTCAGCGTCAGCCTGACGGCAGTGCAGTTCGTCGATGCCGAGCAGGGCTGGGCGGTCGGTCATCTGGGCGTGGTGCTGCACACCCAGGACGGCGGCGAAACCTGGCAAAAACAACTCGACGGCGAGCGTGCCATCGCCCTGGCGGTGCAAGTCGCTGAGCGCGATGCCAACCAACCTGACGGTGCCAGCCACTTGGCGCAGGCACGGCACATGCTCGATGACGGGCCGGACAAGCCGTTTCTTGACTTGTACTTCAGTGACCGCCTCCACGGCTACGTCGTGGGTGCCTACAACCAGATCTTCCGTACCGACGATGGCGGGCGCAGTTGGCAACCGTGGATGCAGCATGTGGACAATCCCCAGGGCTTGAATCTGTATGGCATCCGCGCCTTGGGCAAGGATTTGCTGCTGGTGGGGGAGCGCGGCCTGTTGTTGCGTTCGACCGATGCCGGGCAGTCATTCCAGGCCTTGAAATCACCTTATGAAGGCAGCTTTTTCGGCCTGCTCGGCACCCGTGATGGGGCCTTGATTGTCTATGGCCTGCGTGGCAACGCCTGGTGGTCAGATGACCGTGGCGGCAGTTGGCGACGTCTGGAAACCGGCATCGAATCAACCTTGGTAAGCGCCCTCGAACTGCGCGACGGCGGCCTGCTGTTGGCGAGCCAGAGTGGCGAGCTTCTCTTCAGTCATGACCAGGGACGCAGCTTCGACAAACGTCAGAGTCGCAGCGGCGGGACCGTCGCTGCCGTGCAACAGGCGGTCGATGGCAGCCTGGCCAGCGTCGGCTTGAGCGGCGTGGCCGCTGACCAGGATCCGCGTGCCTCGGGTAAACCTTGAAATTTCACGGTGTAGCGCTATCGGGCCACGGCTCGTGCAACAGGAGTCAAACTTGAAAGACGACAGAACCCAAACCGTGATCGGCCGCCAGGAAGACTTCGACCGGGCGTCGGGCAACTTCGCCGAGCGGGCGATCTTCAACCATCGACCGCTGGTGATCCTGCTGTGCCTGCTGGTGACCTTGGTGCTTGGTTGGCAAGCCACGCGCATCGGCATCAATGCCAGCTACGAGAAGACCATTCCCACCGGGCATCCTTATGTCGCCAATTTCCTCGAGAACCGCAGTGAGTTGAGCGGCCTGGGCAACTCGCTACGCATTGCCGTGGAGGTCAAGCAGGGGAGTATTTTCACTAAGGATTACCTCGACACCCTGGCCAAGCTCAACGACGAGCTTTATCTGTTGCCGGGTGTCGACCGTCCCTACATGAAGTCGCTATGGACCCCGACCACGCGCTGGACCGCCGTGACCGAAGAAGGCCTGGACGGCGGCACGGTGATCCCCGACGACTACGACGGCTCGGCCGCCAGCATCGAGCAGGTGCGGACCAACGTGGGCCGCTCCGGGGAAGTCGGTCAATTGGTTGCGGGCAACTTCAAGTCCAGCGTGATCTTCGTGCCGTTGCTGGAAATCAATCCGCAGACGGGCAAGGCGCTGGATTACGGCGAATTCTCCCGGCAACTGGAGGCGCTACGGGACAAGTACCAGACCGACGACCTGCGGATTCACATCACCGGCTTTACCAAAATCGTCGGCGACCTGATCGAGGGGATGACCCAAGTCCTGCTGTTCTTCGTGGTGGCGGTCCTGGTGACGGTACTGGTGCTGTTCGGCTACACCCGTTGCGCGCGCAGCACCCTGGTGGTGGTGACGTGTTCACTGGCGGCGGTGCTTTGGCAACTGGGGCTGCTTGCCTTGCTCGGTTATGAGTTGGACCCGTACTCGGCACTGGTGCCGTTCCTGGTCTTCGCCATTGGCATGAGCCATGGTGCGCAGAAGATGAACGGCATCATGCAGGACATCGGCCGAGGTACGCACCGGGTGGTCGCCGCGCGTTATACCTTCCGCCGGTTGTTCGCTGCCGGCATCACCGCGTTGCTCTGTGATGCGGTCGGTTTTGCGGTGCTGCTGCTGATCAACATCCGAGTGATCCAGGACCTGGCGATCACCGCCAGCCTCGGTGTGGCGGTGCTGATTTTCACCAACCTGATTCTGCTGCCGATCCTGCTCAGCTACATCGGCGTCAGCCCGGCGGCGGCGCAACGCAGCCTGAGTGCGGAAACCACCGAACAGCAGGCGCAAATCAAGCACCCGCTGTGGCGCCTGCTCGATCTGTTCACCCAACGGCGCTGGGCCATTGGCGCCATGCTGGTTGGCTTGGTGTTGGCGGCGTTTGGTTTTGCCGTGAGCCTGCACCTGAAGATCGGCGACCTGGACCCCGGCGCTCCGGAGCTGCGGGCCGACTCCCGCTACAACCGCGATGCGCTGTTCATGACGCAAAACTACGCGGCCAGCTCGGACATCTTCGTGGTCATGATCAAGACACCGGAGGATCAGTGCACCCGTTACGCCAGCCTGTCCGCGGTAGACGCGCTGGCCTGGCAACTGGAGCAATTGCCCGGCGTGGAGTCGACCACCTCGATGGCGGCGCTGAGCAAGATCGCCACGGCCGGTTACAACGAAGGCAACTTCAAATGGTATGAACTGATCCCCAACGACGGTGCGCTGGGTGCTGTGCAAACCCGTGCACCGCGGGAGTTGTTCAACCAGGGTTGCTCGATGCTGTCGCTGTACGTCTACCTGGCCGATCACAAGGCTGACACATTGAACCGGGTGGTGGAGGCCAGCGAGCAATTCATTGCCGAGCATCAGATGCCGGAGGTCAAGTTCATGCTGGCGGCCGGCAGCGCGGGCATCGAAGCGGCGACCAATATCGTGGTGAAGAAGTCCATGCGCGAGATGCTGTTCTGGGTCTACGGTGCGGTCAGCCTCCTGTGTTTGCTGACCTTCCGCAGCTGGCGGGCGACCCTGTGCGCGATGCTGCCGCTGATGCTCACCTCGATCCTGTGCGAGGCGCTGATGGTGGGGCTGGGCATGGGGGTGAAAGTCGCGACACTGCCGGTCATTGCATTGGGCGTGGGCATTGGCGTCGATTATGCGCTCTACGTGTTGAGCGTGATCCTGGCGCGGATGCGTGCCGGCGACACCCTGGCCCAGGCGTATTACCAGGCGCTGCTGTTCACGGGCAAGGTGGTGTTGCTGACGGGCATGACCTTGGCGGTGGCGGTGTCGACCTGGGCGTTTTCGCCGATCAAGTTTCAGGCTGACATGGGGGTGTTGCTGGCCTTTATGTTCCTGGTGAACATGCTTGGGGCCTTGATTCTGCTGCCGGCCTTGGCTTGGTTGCTGTTGCCGCAGAGGGTGTTTGTAAAAAAGCCTGTGCTTAGTCGGCGGGAGCGGTGGGTTAGGGGGTGATGTTTTCTCAGGGCGAATATCCGTTATTTGGGTAACGGCTACTTAGGGTTCCGCCCTTACGGCGGCTCACTTTTTTTCAAACGCCAAAAAAAGTA
Source organism: Pseudomonas sp. OA65 (assembly GCF_017498305.1). Taxonomy (NCBI): domain Bacteria; kingdom Pseudomonadati; phylum Pseudomonadota; class Gammaproteobacteria; order Pseudomonadales; family Pseudomonadaceae; genus Pseudomonas; species Pseudomonas sp. OA65. The sequence goes on along the minus strand of NZ_JAGDEZ010000037.1, from coordinate 40,874 downwards.
AGCAAAAAAGGCTTGCCCCACCACTCGGTGCCTCGCTTAGGCTCTGCATGCCCGAACGAAGGCATTGCTCCGTGGGCCCGCCGCGAAGGGCCATCCATGGCCCAGCGCGGCTATCCCGGCATCCATGCCGGGATGCCCACTGCGCAATACCTGCGCTCGGCCAGCGTGGTTAACGGGGCCTCAAGATCAAAAGCCAAGCCGAGGCGGCCTTAAAGCCGACCTGGCTCTCCCGCTCGTACACCCATCAGATCTGTGGGAGCAAAGCTTGCTCGCGATAGCGGTGGTTCAGTCACATGAATGTTGTGCTGGCAGGCCTCTTCGCGAGCAGGCTCGCTCCCACAGTGGTTCTGTGTTGGACATGAATTTTGTATTCACTGGAGATTGAATGTGGGAGCGAGCCTGCTCGCGATGGCGGTGTATCAGTTTGCAGTGATGTTGACTGTGCCGGCCTCTTCGCGAGCAAGCCCGCTCCCACACTGGATTTTCAGCAGGCACAAAAATTCAGGTGTACCGTGCCCCCCTGTGGGAGCGAGCCTGCTCGCGATGGCGGTGTATCAGTTTGCAGTGATGTTGACTGTGCCGGCCTCTTCGCGAGCAAGCCCGCTCCCACACTGGATTTTCAGCAGGCACAAAAATTCAGGTGTACCGTGCCCCCCTGTGGGAGCGAGCCTGCTCGCGAAGAGGCTGGCACAGCCAACATTTTCATTGACTGAGCCACCGCCATCGCGAGCAAGCTTTGCTCCCACAGATCTGATATCTGATAGGGGACGACCCGCCGTCACGGCGGAACCATAAGCGGCCGTTACCGCAGCAACGGATATTCACACCAAGTCAAACAACCGATTTCGCCGCACCCAACCCCGGCCCAGCCGAATAACGAACCACACTAAGAACAGCCAACGTAGCAACCACCAACCCCGGAGAAGTCGCCAGCAATACAGCAGTGGTCCCACCCCCGGCTGCCAGGATCTGCCCAGCGGCCAAAGGCCCGGCAACCGACCCCAGGCGTCCGATGGCCACCGCGGCACCCACCCCCGTCGCACGCACCGCCGTAGGATAGGAGGGCGGTGCCAACGCATAGAGAACCAACTGCGCAGCCATGACAAACAACCCGGCGGCAAACCCGGCGATGGCCATTGGCACGATGCCAACGGACAACCCGACCCCGGCCAGGGCGCTCAGCAGACCAGCGTAGACAAACAGCACCACCTTGACCCCATTGCAACGGTCCAGCAACAGGCCGCCCAGCAACGAGCCAAGGGCTCCGCCAATGTTGAAGAGCATCTGCACCAGGCCGGCCTGGGGTTTGCTGAAGCCCTGTTCAAGTAGCAACGATGGCAGCCAGTTGAGCAACATGTACATCACCGTCAGGGTGAAGAAGTAGCTCAGCCACAGTGCCAAGGTCGTACGGCCGCGACCTTCACCGAACAGTGCCTGGGCGGTGGAACCGCGCGAGGAGCCGCTGTCACCCTGTGCCTGACGAAAGGCGCTGGATTCGGGAAGCCACAGAAGCATCAGCGGGACCACCAGCAAGGGCGCCAACCCGCCGATGAAAAACGTCATCTGCCAGTGCTCGCCGAACAGCATCGCGACCACTGCCGCCAACGCACCACCCAACGGCACCCCCGCGTACATCACGCTGATGGCCGTGCCCCGGCGCTGCTCGCCCACGGCTTCGGCGCACAAGGCAATGAGGTTGGGCAGGGCGGCACCCAAGCCCAGGCCGGTCATGAAGCGCACCAGTAACAGGCTGGAGAAATGTTCGACATAAGCGGTGCTGAGGGAGAACACCCCGAACAGCAAGACCGCGGCGATGAGGATTTTCTTGCGGCCGATGCGATCAGCGATCCAGCCACCGAAGAAAGCGCCCGGCAGCAACCCGATGATGCCGGCGCTGAACACCCAGCCCATCATTTTCGGGTCGAGGGCAAACGTCTGTCGCAACCCTGCGGCGGCGGTCCCGGCTGATTGCAGGTCGAAACCCTCGATCAACGCAACGATGAAACACAAGGTGATGGTCAGCGTCGCACGACGCGCCGGACGGTCCATGGGCAAATCCTCTTATTGTTTTTGTAAGGGAACACCGGCTCGGAGAAAAACCGGCGGGTGCATTTAAGATTAACAAAGCTAACTAAAAAATGAAGGGCGCGGACGGGGCGTCTAAAACTGGCCAGTTCACGATGAAAATCAGCAGCTTGGCAAGAATTCGGGGGTGGATTAGTAGATTAGTTAATTATATTAATGTTCGATTATCGGTCACTCCGGATTGACGAAGCGCCCGTGCCGTTTCCATTCTTTGCTCGCACGGCCCCCCTCGCCAAGGTTGGGCCGATCAAAACAACAACAAAAAATGGACACCAAACATGCCAAACCTTGCCCGGGATGCGCTGAAGGCGCGCCCTGTTTCATCGCTTGTCCCTCTGCTGGCCTGTCTCGGATTGAGCCTGGGTTCTCCGGTCTCGTGGGCGGAAGGTTTCATCGACGACAGCCACGGCACCTTGACCTTGCGCAACTACTACATGGACCGCGACTACAAGGACGACGGCGCCAAGACCGCGGCCAGGGAATGGGCCCAAGGCGTGTTCATGAACGTCGAGTCGGGGTTCACCCCAGGCACGGTCGGGTTCGGCCTCGACGTGAGGGGATTGCTGGGCATCAAGCTCGACTCGTCGCCGGATCGTAGCGGCACTGAACTGTTGCCGGTGTCGAGCAGCGACAAGCGCGCGGCGGATGAGTATTCGCGCCTGGGCGTGACCGGCAAGCTGCGTTTCGCGCAAACCACGGTGAAGACCGGCGACGTGTCGATTTTCCTGCCGTTTGCCTTTGCCAGCCCGTCGCGGCTGCTGCCGCAGACCTTCCGCGGCACGACCCTCAGCTCCAAGGATTTCGATGGCTTGACGTTGAACACCGGATATATCGACCGCATCGCCCGGCGCGATTCCACCGATTACCAGCCCATGAGCATCGCCTCGCCCAATCGTCGTTTCAACGGTGCGGCGACTTCATCCCATATGGCCTATGTGGGCGGCGACTACCAGGTCAACAAAGACCTCAGCCTGCGTGCCTATCACGCCGAAGTAGCGGATCTGTACCAACAGAACACCCTGGCGTTGCTGCACAACCTGCCGTTGGGCGACGGTGTTCTAACCACCGACCTGCGCAGTTTTTTCAGTGATGAAGACGGCGCGGCCAAGGCAGGCAAGGTGGATAACCGCAACGTTTCGGCGCTGGTTGGGTATCGTCTGGGCGGGCACCGCGTCAGCCTCGGCTACATGCACGCCAGTGGCGATACGGCCACGCCTTATGTGTCCGGCACCGAGCTGATGGGCTTGAGTGAAATGACCATGAGCTCGGATTTCCTCAATGCCAAGGAGCGCACCTGGCAGGCGATCCATGATTACGACTTCGCGGCCATGGGCGTGCCGGGCCTGAGGAGCCGACTGCGTTATGTGCGTGGTGACCACATCGAGCTGGCGGCCCTCAATGCCGAGGATCGCAAGGAACGCGAGTTCCAGATGGAGCTGGGATACGTGATCCAGAGCGGCCCACTGAAAAACGTCGGGCTGCTGGCGCGCAAATCGATCTACCGCAACGACTTCCCGGGCACGGCGGCGTTTCGCGATGAGAACCAGACCCGCTTTCTGGTGACGTACAGCGTGCCGATCTGGTGAGTTTTGAGGTGCCTGGCGAGCTGTTGTGGGAGCAAGGCTTGCCCGCGATGTACGCACCGCGGTTCTTCAGAAATCGAGGTGCCTTCGTCGCGAGCAAGCTTTGCTCCCACATAGCGGGAGCAAGCGCCCTCGCCACAGGGGTTATTGATAAACCTTTTTCAACAACCGCAGCAACTCCTCACGCTCAGCCGCTGAGAGGGCCGTGGTGGAATCAAGGTCGCTCTGGACGGCGATGTGCTTGAGTTCCTTGAGCAGGGTTTCGCCGGTCTTGCTCAGGAAAATGCCATAGGAGCGCTTGTCCGGTTTGCAGCGCACACGCACAGCCAGGGCGCGGCTTTCCAGCTTGTTTAGCAGCGGCACCACCTGCGGCGGTTCGATCGCCAGGGCCTTGGCCAGGTCGGCCTGCATCAGGCCGGGATTCTGGTCAATGATCGCCAGGGCTGAAAACTGGGCGGGGCGCAGGTCGTGGACGGCGAGCCGGCCAATCAGGTTCTGGAACAGTTTCAACTGGGCGCGACGCAGGGCATAGCCGATCAGCTCGTCCAGCGCGGAGTCCAGCGGTGCCTGCGCGTCGGTACCGGCGACCAGCGGCTCGGCGGGTTCGGCAAGCTTGGAAGACTTGGCCATCGAAGTGAGCTTCCTCAAGGTAAGTGATTAATAAGGCTATGCAGTTTGCCGAGGTTGCGGCGCGCTGGCTATGGGCTTGGGCACATTCAGTTTTTTGAATCTTCAACCCAGTCTCTGAAAAATACAGATAAACCGATTAATAGTTAATTGACATAACTATTTTTCCGGTTTAGTTTTTGATCATCTTCAGCCAAGAACAAGAGAGCACGCATCATGAGCAATTACGAAGGTCGCTGGACAACGGTCAAGGTCGATATCGAAGAGGGCATCGCTTGGGTCACCCTTAACCGCCCGGAAAAACGCAACGCCATGAGCCCGACCCTCAACCGCGAGATGATCGACGTGCTCGAGACCCTGGAGCAGGATCCAGCGGCCGGCGTATTGGTGCTGACCGGCGCCGGTGATGCCTGGACTGCTGGCATGGACCTCAAGGAATACTTCCGCGAAGTGGATGCGGGGCCGGAAATCCTCCAGGAAAAGATCCGTCGCGAAGCGTCGCAATGGCAGTGGAAACTGCTGCGCATGTACGCCAAGCCGACCATCGCCATGGTCAATGGCTGGTGCTTCGGTGGTGGTTTCAGCCCGCTGGTGGCGTGCGACCTGGCGATCTGCGCCGACGAAGCGACCTTCGGCCTCTCGGAAATCAACTGGGGCATTCCGCCGGGCAACCTGGTCAGCAAGGCCATGGCCGACACCGTGGGCCATCGCCAATCGCTGTACTACATCATGACCGGCAAGACCTTCGGCGGGCAGAAAGCCGCCGAGATGGGCTTGGTCAATGAAAGCGTACCCCTGGCGCAGCTGCGCGAAGTCACCGTGGAACTGGCGCGCAATCTTCTGGAAAAAAACCCGGTGGTGCTGCGGGCCGCCAAGCATGGCTTCAAACGCTGCCGCGAACTGACTTGGGAGCAGAACGAGGATTACCTGTACGCCAAGCTCGACCAGTCGCGCCTGCTCGACACCGAGGGTGGCCGCGAGCAGGGCATGAAACAGTTCCTGGACGACAAGAGCATCAAGCCGGGCCTGCAAACCTATAAGCGATGAGCTGCAAGCTTCAAGCTTCAAGCTTCAAGCTGCAGGTGCAACTCGAACCGCTTCTACTTGAAGCTTGCAGCTTGTGGCTTAAAACTGCGTTCTCATAACTAGGAGTCATCTCATGCTGGACGTGCCCCTGTTGATTGGCGGCCAGTCGTGCCCGGCCCGTGACGGCCGGACCTTCGAGCGCTGCAACCCGGTGACAGGTGAGGTGGTGTCTCGCGTGGCTGCCGCCACCCTGGAAGACGCCGATGCCGCCGTGGCCGCAGCCCAAGCGGCGTTTCCCGCCTGGGCCGCGCTGGCGCCCAACGAGCGCCGTACACGTCTGTTGCGTGCGGCCGAGCAATTGCAGGTCCGCAGTGGTGAATTTATCGCCGCCACTGGTGAGACCGGCGCCATGGCCAACTGGTACGGCTTCAACGTGCACCTGGCGGCGAACATGCTGCGTGAAGCCGCGTCCATGACGACCCAGATCAACGGCGAAATCATTCCTTCCGACGTGCCCGGCAGTTTCGCCATGGCCCTGCGTCAGCCTTGTGGCGTGGTGCTGGGCATCGCCCCTTGGAACGCTCCGGTGATTCTTGCGACCCGCGCCATCGCCATGCCCCTGGCCTGCGGTAACACCGTGGTACTCAAGGCTTCCGAGATCAGCCCGGCGGTGCACCGCTTGATTGGCCAGGTGCTCCAAGACGCCGGGCTGGGCGACGGCGTGGTCAACGTGATCTGCAATGCCCCGGCGGATGCGCCAGCCATTGTCGAACGGTTGATCGCCAACCCGGCGGTGCGCCGAGTGAACTTCACCGGCTCGACCCATGTCGGGCGCATCGTCGGTGAATTGTCGGCGCGCCATCTCAAGCCGGCGTTGCTGGAACTAGGCGGCAAGGCGCCGCTGCTGGTATTGGACGACGCCGACCTGGACGCCGCCGTACAAGCAGCGGCCTTCGGGGCCTACTTCAACCAGGGGCAGATCTGCATGTCCACCGAGCGATTGATCGTCGATGCCCGCGTGGCGGATGCGTTCGTCGCCAAGTTGACCGCCAAGATCGCCACCTTGCGTGCCGGCGATCCGGCGGCTGGCGATTCGGTGCTGGGCTCGTTGGTCGATGCCAGTGCTGGCCAGCGCATCAAGGGGCTGATCGACGATGCCTTGGCCAAAGGCGCGACGCTGGTCACCGGTGGGCAGTTGGAGGGCAGCATCCTGCAGCCGACCTTGCTCGACGGCGTCACCCCGCAAATGCGCCTGTACCGTGAAGAGTCCTTCGGGCCGGTGGCAGTGCTGCTGCGCGGTGACGGCGATGAAGAACTGCTGCACTTGGCCAACGATTCCGAGTTCGGCCTGTCGGCCGCCATCTTCAGTCGCGACACGAGCCGCGCCCTGGCCTTGGCCCAGCGGGTCGAGTCGGGCATTTGCCACATCAACGGGCCGACGGTGCACGACGAGGCGCAGATGCCCTTCGGCGGGGTCAAGTCCAGCGGTTACGGCAGCTTTGGCGGCAAGGCGTCCATCGAGCATTTCACCCAGTTGCGTTGGGTGACCTTGCAGAACGGTCCGCGGCATTACCCGATCTGAAACCCGTCGCATCACGGGCGGTCGAGCCTCGAAAGCCGCCGCCCGGATGCAGGCCAGAATAATAATGACAAGGCCGCAGCCCAGGCTGCCACGCTCCGCTCGCATCGCGACCCGAGTGTGCCTTGGTGGAGGAAATGTACGTGAGTTCCGAGTCCAGATCGTCCTCCCGACCCGAGGCCGGGCGTTATCGCCAGGTGTCGATTGGTCATCCTGCTGTCGAAGTCCGGGAAGAGCGCGGCGTCTTGCACATGCGCTCCCTGGAACCCCTGGCCCCATTGCCCGCGCGTTTGCTCGAGCGCCTGGTGCACTGGGCCGAGGTGCGCCCACAGCAGACCTTTATCGCGGCCCGTGAAGCGGGCGGTGACTGGCGTCGCGTCAGCTATGCGCAGATGCTCGACAGCGTCCGGGCCATCGCCCAAAGCCTGCTGAGTTACGGATTGTCGGCGGAGAAACCCTTGGCGTTGCTCTCCGGCAACGACATCGAGCACCTGCAAATGGCCCTTGGCGCGATGTACGCCGGGATTCCCTATTGCCCGGTGTCGCCGGCCTATTCCTTGCTGTCCCAGGATTTCGCCAAGCTGCGCCACGTCTGCGATCTGTTGCAGCCGGGTCTGGTGTTTGTCAGCGAAGCCGCACCGTTCGAACGGGCGATCAATGCCGTATTGCCGGCGGACGTCCCCTTGATTACCGTGCGTGGCGAGATGGCCGGCCGGCCCAGGACAAGCTTCGCCAGCCTGCTGGCCCAACCTGGTGGCGTCGAGGCCGAGCAGGCGTTCGCCGCTACCGGCCCGGACAGCATTGCCAAGTTTCTGTTTACTTCCGGCTCCACCAAGCTGCCCAAGGCGGTAATCACCACCCAGCGCATGCTGTGTGCCAATCAGCAGATGCTGCTGCAGACCTTTCCAGTGTTCGGCGAGACGCCGCCAGTGCTGGTGGACTGGCTGCCGTGGAACCACACCTTCGGTGGCAGTCACAACCTCGGCATCGTGCTGTACAACGGCGGGACGTTCTACCTGGACGACGGTAAACCCACCGCCCAGGGCTTTGCCGAAACCTTGCGCAACCTCAAGGAAATTTCGCCGACTGCCTACCTGACCGTGCCCAAGGGTTGGGAGGAATTGGTCAGCGCCCTGGAGCGGGACGGTGAATTGCGCGAGCGTTTTTTCAAGCGTATCAGCCTGTTCTTCTTTGCCGCGGCGGGCTTGTCGCAAACGACCTGGGACCGGCTCGACAGGGTCGCCGAACAGCATTGCGGCGAACGTATCCGCATGATGGCCGGCCTGGGCATGACCGAGGCGTCGCCGTCCTGCACCTTCACCACCGGGCCCTTGTCCATGGCCGGCTACATCGGCCTGCCGGCGCCTGGTTGCGAAGTCCGGATGGTGCCGGTGGACGGCAAGTTCGAGGGGCGCTTTCGCGGGCCGCACATCATGCCTGGCTACTGGCGCTCGCCGCAGCAGACTGCCGAGGTGTTCGACGAGGACGGTTTCTACTGCTCGGGGGACGCGATCAAGCTGGCCGATGCGAGCAATCCGCAACTGGGACTGATGTTCGATGGGCGGATCGCCGAGGATTTCAAATTGTCCTCCGGGGTATTCGTCAGCGTCGGCCCGTTGCGCAACCGAGCGGTGCTGGAAGGCACGCCCTATGTCCAGGACCTGGTGATCACCGCACCGGATCGCGAATGCCTGGGCGCACTGGTGTTTCCACGACTTGCGGAATGCCGACGCCTGTCAGGCCTGGGGGCGGAGGCCAGCGATGCCCAGGTCCTTGCCAGCCCGCCGGTACGCCGATGGTTCGCTGACTGGCTGCAGCGCCTGAACCGCGAAGCCAGTGGCAACGCCAGCCGTGTGGAGTGGATTGCGCTGCTCGATGAGCCGGCCTCCATCGACCGCGGTGAAATCACCGACAAGGGCTCGATCAACCAGCGGGCGGTGTTGCAGTGGCGGGCAGGGAAGGTCGAGGCGTTGTATCGCGGGGAGGATGTGTCGATCCTGCGGGTGGGGCCTGTGGCTTAAGGCGATACCTTGTGGATGGTTAGACATTGCATGCCATTCAACAGATCCCTGTGGGAGCGAGCCTGCTCGCGAAGGCGGTGGTTCAGCAGCATTGAGGCCGGCTGACATACCGCCATCGCGAGCAGGCTCGCTCCCACAGTTTTAATCAGTCTTATAATTGTGGGAACTCTGGAAGAGTGTTAACGCCGCCCCAACAGCAAGCCCACCACCAGCCCGAACCCCGCGGAAATCGCCACAGTCTGCCACGGGTGGCCGCCGATATAGACCTCGGTGGCATCGACCATCGGACGGGTGCGCTCCCGGGCGCTGGCGACCGAATCGAGGGCCTGTTGCAGTTTCTGGGAGATCTGGCCTCGCAGGTCTTCAGCTTCTTCGCCCACCAACGAGGCACTGCTTTTGAGCAGCTTCTCCGATTCTTCAATCAACGCCTTCAGTTCGCTGAAGGCTTGATCCTTGATTTGCTCTCCGTTCGTTTGCACGGTGCCTTTACGGGCCATGGAAGTACTCCTTGTGGATTGATGGCATTGAACAATGGAGTGTTGCGCTTGTACAAAAGTTGCAGCGCTCGGGCCTGATAGGGCCCTCCATCGCAAATCGTGGTTAAGACGTTTCCCTGCAAGGTGTAAGATGGCGCCTATTTACGCAACAGGTAATTCCCATGAGCTTCAATCTGGCTGACAAGCCCCTGGCCGAGCGCGCCGCGCTGGAAGACGAAAAATCCCGACTCTTTGAACTGTGGCAGAACAATTTGGGCAAAGCCAAGGGCGATGCCGCCCGCCTGTTCGGCGAGCGCTCCAAGCGCAAGGGCAAGTGGGCCGAGTGGGTGCGTGCCGAACTGGACGGCATGTCGCCGCCGGAATACGCCAACATGGTGCGCAGTGAAGTCAATCGCCTGATGGCCGCCAACAAGTAAGTAAGCTTCAGGCGAACGTGGCGGTAATGGCCTCGCGAACCTTGATCACCGCTGGGTCCATTTGCGTTTGGGTTCGCCAGCCCAGTTCGATGGGGTAGCGGGGCAAGGCCAGGGGGCAGGGCAGCAAAGCCAGGCCGCTGAGGTCGGCGATGGCCCGGGCGGCGTGGGTCGGAATCGTCGCCACGGCCTGGCTGCCCTTGAGCAGGAACGGCAACGCCGCAAAGTGCGTGGTCGAGGCGCAAACGCGCCGACTCAGGCCAAGCCCGGCCAGCCCCTCGTCGGTGATGCCGATGAAGCCCCCCGAAGACACCAGCAGATGCTCGCGGGCCACGAAGTCCTCCAGGCTGAGGGTTTGTTGGTCTTGGGCCAGGCTCACCGCGTCCAGGAGGCAGGCGTAGTCGCCTTCGCCCAACACCTGGCGGCTGAGCAACCGTTGGGCGAAACCGCCCGCCGTGATCGCCAGGTCAAAGTCGCGCTCCATCAAGGCCCGGCCAACGATCTGGCTGTGGGTCTGGCGGAAAATCAAGCGCAGGCCCGGCGCGCGGCGAGCCACTTCCTCGATCAGGCGGCGTCCATGGGCAATCTCGAAATCGTCCGACAGGCCGACGATGACCGAACGACCGTCATAATGACTGGCGTCCGGGTCGATCATCGCCAGGCTCTGGCGACATTTATCCAGGGCTTCGCTGATCACTGGTTTCAGTTGATTGGCCCGCAACGTCGGTGCCAGCCCCCGTCCCGTACGCACGAACAATTGATCGCCATACACATCGCGAAGCCGGCGCAATGCGGCGCTGATGGCCGATTGCGTTACCCCCAGGCGTACGGCGGCGCGGCTGGCGCTGGATTCGTCATGCAGAGCTTCGAAGATCTTGAGCAGGTTGAGGTCGATGTCAGCGATATTCACGGGGTTCATAACATTTAGCAGTGTTCGGGGCTTTATTCATGATCGGTCGCTGCTTGAGAATCAGCAACACCTGATGATCAAGGAGTTTAAACCCATGCCCAAATCCATTGTGGCTGCCCTGCAGATCGGCTCGTTGCCCGGTGGCAAGGACGAGACCCTGGCGCAGATCCTTTCCTACGAAGACGCCATTCGCCAATCCGGTGCGCGCCTGGTAGTGATGCCTGAAGCACTGCTGGGTGGCTATCCCAAGGGCGAGGGGTTCGGGACGCAACTGGGTTACCGGCTGCCGGAGGGGCGCGAGGCGTTTGCCCGCTATTTTGCCAACGCCATTGATGTGCCCGGCGTGGAAACCGAAGCGCTGGCTGGGCTGTCGGCGCGTTCCGGGACGAGCCTGGTACTGGGCGTCATCGAGCGGGTCGGTAGCACCCTGTACTGCACCGCACTGTATTTCGAACCCGATGCGGGCCTCGTGGCCCGGCACCGCAAGTTGATGCCTACCGGCACCGAGCGGCTGATCTGGGGCAAGGGCGATGGCTCGACCTTGCCGGTGATCGACAGCCAGGTCGGCCGGGTCGGCGCCGCGGTGTGCTGGGAGAACATGATGCCGCTGCTGCGCACCGCGATGTACGCCAAGGGCGTGGAAGTCTGGTGCGCACCGACAGTTGATGAGCGGGAGATGTGGCAGGTGACCATGCGCCATATCGCCCACGAAGGGCGCTGTTTTGTGGTCAGTGCCTGTCAGGTCCAGGCGTCGCCGCAGTCCCTGGGTATCGACGTCGCGCACTGGCCGGCCGAGCGGCCGCTGATCGCCGGGGGCAGTGTGATTGTCGGGCCGATGGGAGATGTGCTCGCCGGGCCGCTGAAAGACACCGCCGGGTTATTGACCGCCGAAATCGACACTGATGATCTGGTGCGGGCACGCTACGACTATGACGTGGTCGGGCACTACGCCAGGCCGGACGTGTTCGAACTGGTGGTGGACGAACGCGCCAAGCCCGGCGTGCGCTTCACGGCGTGATTCACCACGTCGCCGCGGAGCCCGGCAGCTCGAGGGTCCCGCGGTCGACGAAGCGCATCGTGCCGAACATGCCGCCGGCGAGCTTGCCCTTGAGCACATAGGGCAGGTTGTCCAGGCTTTGGGTCTGGCTCAGGCCCAGGGTCTGGCGCAGCACGGAAAACGCCGAAATGCTCACCGGCACACTCAGGACCGCTTCGGAAAAGCGCGGGATCGAACCGGCCTGGTCACTGACCCCGGTCGCCAGGCTACGACCGTTGACCTCCAGGTCCAAGGCCATGCCGTTATAGTCGATGGCGGTTTCGTTGGGGTTCTGCACACGCAGCTTCACGGCGAAGCGCACCTCCAAGCCTTGGTTGGGCAATGGCTCGATGCCGACCACGTTGATGTTCAGCGGGTCACGGTGCGGGAAGAGGGCGCAGGCGCTCAGGCTGAGCATGATCAGGAAAACGGAAAGGCCGAGGATTCTGCGCATGGATAGACTCTCAGTGGATGAAAAAACTCGGAAGCGATTGAGCACGATACCCTGGCGAGAGCGCTTTTGTGGCGAGGGAGCTTGCTCCCGCTCGGTTGCGCAGCAACCGCAACAGCTTGGGCCGCTGCGCAGCCCAGCGGGAGCAAGCTCCCTCGCCACAAAAGCCCACACACCACAAAGACTCATTCCACAGATTCATACCACACTGACTCATCCGTCAAAGGGCTCCTGACAGTTTCTGACACCAGCCTCTGCTAATCTGCGTCATCTTTTCTTTGCGGACAGTCCATCGTGTCGCGTACCACTCGGCTGCTCACTTTGTTGCAAGTCCTGCGGGGCAAGCGTTGCCCAGTCACCGCCGCGACATTGGCGGGGGAACTGAACGTCTCCGAGCGCACCTTGTACCGCGACATTGCCGAACTCACGGCCCTTGGCGCGCCGATCCAGGGCGAGGCGGGCATCGGTTATGTGTTGCGCAGCGGCCTGTTCCTGCCACCACTGATGTTCACTGCCGATGAAATCGAGGCCATTGTGCTGGGCTTGCGTTACGTGGATCAGCGCGCCGACGAGGTGCTGGGCAAGGCCGCCGCCGACGCGCTGGCGAAGGTTGCCGCGGTGCTGGCCCCGGATGTGCGGGACGCGTTGCGCAACCCCACGGTGCTGCCTGGCCCGCCGGGTTATGGCTATCCGCAGAACACCGTGGAGCTGAATGTCTACCGCCAGGCCATTCGCGCCCAGGCCAAGCTGCACATCGACTACGCCGATGTGAACAAGACCCCGAGCCAACGGCTGATCTGGCCGCTGGCCCTGGGCTTTTTCAATGAGGCGCGGGTGGTGGTGGCCTGGTGCGAATTGCGCGGCGCCTATCGGACCTTTCGCACCGACCGGATTGCCTCGGCCACCGAGCAGGGCGAGCGCTATCCAGGCCGGCGCAGCGATTTGCTGCGGGACTGGTTTGCACTGATGAAGCTGGACGAAACCGGGCGTTTCACTCCTGACAAAAACTGACACAACGCTGTTCTAGCATGGTGCCAGATCGATAAAACAAGGAGCCATGCCATGTCCAACCCCGTCTCTTCCCTGGCCCCGGCCATCGCCGGCTACATCGCGGCTGCCAATGCCCGTGACAGTTCGGCGGTGACGCGTTTCTTCGCCGAGGACGCCAATGTCTTCGATGAAGGCCAACACCGTGTCGGCACCCAGGCCATCGCCCAATGGATGGAAGACACCGCCCAGCGCTTCCAGCCGCGCGTCGAGGTCCTCAATGTGCAGCAGCGCACGGGCAAGGTGCTGGTGCACAACCTGATCTCCGGCACATTCCCTGGCAGCCCGCTGGAGCTGCGTTATACCTTCCGGCTCGATGAGCAGGGCAAGATCAGTCGGTTGGATATTTCTATTTAACATCCTGCCCCCTGAAATGAGTGCTGTTGTGCCAGGAGGTGAACGCTGTTGTGGCGAGGGAGCTTGCTCCCGCTGGGCCGGTCCGACGCTTCGGGCGCAGCGGCCCCAAGTTTTTGCGGTTGCTGCGCAACCGAGCGGGAGCAAGCTCCCTCGCCACAGGGGGTCGCGTTGAGTCCACAAGCAGGTGAATGACTCATCACCCCATGCTGTCATGGCATACTTCCCACCTTCGTTTTCCGGATCCGGGCCGTATGACTTTTGACTCCCCCTTGGGTGCCTGGCAGCATGCCATCGAACACCACGGTTTCGTCCAGGATGAGGCCCAGGAATTGGCCATCATGGCCCTGGAACAATGCCACCAGGCGTTACACGAAGGGCGCAAGTCGATCAAGGGCGTTTATCTCTGGGGTCCGGTGGGGCGTGGCAAGACCTGGCTGATGGACCGCTTTTACGAAAGCCTCAAGGTGCCGGCCCGTCGTCAGCACTTCCATCATTTCATGGCGTGGGTGCATCAGCGTTCATTCCAGCTCACCGGCACGCCGGACCCTTTGCAGGCCCTGGCCCGGGAGTTGAGCGCCGAAGTACAGGTGCTGTGTTTCGACGAACTGTTCGTCAACGACATTGGCGACGCAATCATCCTCGGGCGCTTGTTCCAGGTGATGTTCGAGCTGGGCATGGTGATGGTGAGTACCTCCAACCTGCCGCCGGAAGAGCTTTATGCCAACGGCCACAACCGTGAGCGCTTCCTGCCGACCATCACCGCGATCAAGCAGCACATGCAGGTCGTGCCGGTGAACGGCTGGCAAGACCATCGCCAGCACCCGGGCCAATTGCAGCAGCGTTACTGGTTGCGCGATCCAGGGCAACCCGACCCGCTGGGCGATGTCTTTGACCTGTTGACCGCCGGGCAGGTGTCGAGCCGCGCGCCGATCGAAGTGGGCCATCGTCTGCTTGAATCGGTCCAGGCCAGCGATACCGTGCTCTGGAGCCGTTACGCCGACGTGTGCGAACAACCGTTCTCAGCGTTGGATTTCATGGCGCTGTGCGACCGCTTCGGCGTCATCCTGCTCAGTGACGTGCCCTGCCTGAGTGCCGAACAGCGCGAAGGGCGCATTGCCCGTGGTACCGAGGATGGCGTTGAACGGGTCGTGGCCGGTGATCGTGAGTTGCCGCAGTTGTCGGTCCACGACGACGGCGTACGGCGGTTCATTGCCTTGGTCGATGAATGTTATGACCGCAAGGTGCCGCTGTGCCTTTCGGCGGCGGTGCCGATGGATGAGTTGTACACCGAGGGCTATCTGCAATTCCCGTTTCGCCGTACGCTCAGTCGCCTCCAGGAAATGCAAATGCAACGTTTTGGTCAGTACGCCTGACCTGTATCCCGCCGACGGCATTGTGCCGCGGTACTACTGAAGTGAGATGGAAGGTCATGGAAGAAGCCAAGGACATCCTTGTTCTACAAGCCAGCTACACCAACCCGGTCCACGCCGAAGCGATCTGTCATGTGCTTAACGGGTATGCACAGGACCCGATGGGTGGCGGGCATCCGTTGCCGGCCGAGGTGCTGCTGCACCTGCCTGAGGAACTGGCCAAGCGCCCTCATGCCTTCAGCGTGCTGGCGTTCGTCAACGGCGTACCGGCGGGGCTGGTCAATTGCTTCGAAGGGTTTTCAACCTTTGCCTGCCGGCCCCTGGTGAATATCCATGACGTGGCGGTCATGCCGGAATTTCGCGGCCTCGGGTTGAGCCAGAAGATGCTGCAGAAGGTCGAGGACATCGCCCGTCAGCGCGGTTGCTGCAAGATCACCTTGGAAGTACTCGAGGGTAATGCCGTGGCCCAGGCCAGCTACGCCAAGTTCGGCTTTGCCGCCGGCATGTTCGACCCGGCCCACGGAATCATGCAGTTCTGGATCAAGCCCCTGTAAAAGCGCGCTCCTGGTTGGTCGCAATTATTTTTGCACCACTTCAGCCAATGGCGCCTTGGGCTGCATCAGGCTGAAGTCGATCAGGGCCTTGCGCGGGGTTTGATACGGGTTGCCGATCAGTAGCGGACGGTCCTTGAAGTCATCGCTGACCAGGCTCTTGCTGCGATCGAGCTCGTCGAAACTCAAGCCGGCCAAGTCCGCCCAGGTGTGAATCAGGTGCGAGCTGCTGTAGGGCCGCGACAGGTCGCCGGCAAAATTCCAGTCATGGTTTTCGCGCCACTTGGGCGAAGCCCAGGCCATGAAGGGAATGGTGTACATCGGTGCGGTCGGCTTGCCTTCGTTACGACCCAGCGTGCCGTGGCCAGGCGAGTCGAACACGTCTTCACCATGGTCCGACAGGTACAGCAGGAAGCCATTGGGATCGGTCTTGGCATAATCCTTGATCAGGCTGGACACGACGAAGTCGTTGTACAGCACCGCGTTATCGTAGCTGTTGTACGTCGGGACCTGATCGTCACCCAGGCTCGCCGGTACGCCTTGGCGGTCGGTGAACTTGTTGAAGGTCGGCGGGTACCGGTACTGGTAGCTCATGTGGGTGCCGAGCAGGTGCACCACGATCAGTTTGCGTGGGGCGCTGTCGGCCAGGGCCTTGTTGAATGGCTCGATCACATCGCCATCGTACTGCGCAGCATTCTGGTTGCGGTTGTTGTTCAGGTACACCTGTTCGTCGGCCTGTTGGGAAAAGGTCGTGAGCATGGTGTTGCGCTTGGTCATGGTCTGCTGGTTGGTGATCCAGAAGGTCTTGTAGCCGGCCTGCTTCATCATGCTCACCAGCGAAGGTGTGCTCAGGTACAGGTCCGGGCTCTCTTCGTCGGCGAACGTCAGCACCTGTTGCAGCGCCTCGATGGTGTAGGGCCGCGGGGTGATGACGTTGCTGAACACCGAAAGCTGGTCCTTGAGCTTGTCCAGCTCCGGCGTGGTTTCCCGCGGGTAACCGTAGAGGCTCATGCGCTGGCGATTGGTGGATTCGCCGATCACCAGCACCAGGGTGGCCGGCTGTTCAGCCATGGCATCCTTGAGATTGCTCAGAGGAGCAATCTTGCTCGCGCTGTGGAGCATGCCTTGCATGTTCTGCAACTGCTCACCATAACGGCGATAGGCCACCAGCATCTGCCAGGGCACCGCCGGCTCGATTCGATCTTCGAACTTCTCCAGGCCGCCGGCGAAGCTGCCGGTGCGCAGGGTCTGCTTGACCAGCGGATAGCCGACCACGGCGAGCACGATGACGGTTGCCGCTACAAAGGCCTGGCCCCGAGGCAGGTACACCGGGCGCAGGCGAGTCCAGAGCCAATAACCCACGGCGGTATGGGCCAGGAACGCCGCCACCATCCACCAGGCAAAATACTGGGTCAGGTACTCGCCGGCTTCAGACACGTTCGACTCGAACATGATGAAGATGACGCTCTGGGAAAATTCCTGCTGGTAAATGAAGAAGTAGCCCAGGCTGGCCATGGAGCAGGCCCACAGCACCACGCCGATCAATGCGGCGAACAAGCGCGTACGGGCAGGGAAGAGCAACAGGGGCGCCAGCCACACCGCACTCATCACGAACGCTTGGCGAAAGCCGGTGAAACCGGAGGTGTCGCTCAGCAGAATGAGCAGTTGGGTGATGCCCGAGAAGTACCAGAAGAACAGAAACAGCCAGCCGAATCCGGCCCAGTCGAAACCTTTCGCAGTCGTTTTGCTGCGTTTGAACAAGCTCATCAAGCGCTCCAGCCTATATCGACGAAGCTGCCGGCACCGGATTGGTAACCGCAGGCTTGCGCCAAGCAATCTTAAAGGCGGGGAGTATTACGAGGAGGTTGTGAAAAGTTTGTTAGTTTTTCGGTTACAAAACGCAGGTGAGGTGTAAGTGCACCTGTGGTGAGGGCATATCCGTGTGAGCAAGACCTGTGGGGCAAGCCTTGGGAGCATGGCCTGTGGGAGCATGGCTTGCCCGCGATGAACGATAACGCGGTTTGGCTGTTCAACCGCGGCGCGACTATCGCGGGCAAGCCTTGCTCCCACAGAACCTTGCTCCCACAGATAAATGTTCTCGTCACACATGCGCATGGCAGGTTTACATGGAAATGACACCAGTCTGCCCAGCGCCACTTCCCGACGTTATGCCGCTGGGGCGGTTACCGAGCCAGGGACTGGCTCTGGTGGGACAGCTGTGCGTGTTGCAGCTGCATGCGCAGTTGCGTCACTTCATCAAGCAGTAGATCGCGTTCTTCCTTGAGTAGGCGCAATTCATCGCGACGAATGGTCACATAAAGGGTTTGGGGGGGACGTGCGGTAACGACTGGGCCCATTGCTCACCTCGCAAATGGCGTACATCAACTAGAGAGATGTCGCCAGTTTTTTTGGTCGACACCTCTTTATCGGCGCCGATTCTGAATACTTTTGCTCGTGAATGGAACTTTTTTATTTTTCATGGTCGCCGTGTCTTCGGCCGGTTTTTGAACGTTATCCTTTGTGATCGGGCGATTTACCCGGAAACTATGCAGTAATGCTCTGGACTAACCTCCACAAGTCACCTTGAGCTAAACCTTTGACACACCTTTATTTGTAGTAGGGAGCATCAGCACATGCAACTCGGGATCATTGGACTGGGCCGCATGGGCGGCAATATTGCGCGGCGCCTGATGCTCAATGGGCACACCACCGTCGTCTATGACCGCAATACCGCTTTTGTCGAAAACCTGAGCCAGGAAGGCGCCACGGGCGTGGCGGACCTGCCGGCACTGGTCGCCGGCCTGGACAAGCCTCGGGCGGTCTGGGTCATGTTGCCGGCCGGCGCACCCACCGAAGACACCATCAATGTGCTCAGCGAGCTGCTCGAGCCAGGCGATGTGATCATTGATGGTGGCAACACGTACTACAAAGACGACATCCGCCGTGCCCAGGCCCTGTCGGAAAAAGGCCTGAGCTACATCGATGTCGGTACTTCCGGCGGTGTCTGGGGCCTGGAGCGCGGCTACTGCATGATGATTGGCGGTG
Organism: Pseudomonas sp. OA65; assembly: GCF_017498305.1. Classification (NCBI taxonomy): domain Bacteria; kingdom Pseudomonadati; phylum Pseudomonadota; class Gammaproteobacteria; order Pseudomonadales; family Pseudomonadaceae; genus Pseudomonas; species Pseudomonas sp. OA65. Next base: position 22,276 of record NZ_JAGDEZ010000037.1, on the reverse strand, counting down.
AGCCCGAGGTCGTGAAACGCCTGGACCCGCTGTTCGACAGCCTGGCACCGGGCATGGGCAATATCCCACGCACCCGTGACCGTAAATCCGACGATGACCGCGCTGAACGTGGCTACATCCACGCAGGTCCGGCCGGTGCGGGGCATTTCGTGAAGATGATCCACAACGGCATCGAGTACGGCATGATGCAGGCCTTCGCCGAGGGCTTCGACATTCTCAAGACCAAATCCAGCGAAAGTCTGCCACCGGAGCAGCGTTTCGACCTGAACGTGGCCGATATCGCCGAAGTCTGGCGCCGTGGCAGCGTGGTCTCGTCCTGGCTGCTGGACTTGACTGCCGACGCCTTGGCCAGCGATCCGAAACTGGAGGGTTTCTCCGGCGAAGTCGCCGACAGCGGTGAAGGGCGCTGGACCATCGAGGCGGCCATCGAGCAAGCGGTGCCGGTGCCGGTCCTGTCCAGTTCGCTGTTCGCCCGTTTCCGCTCGCGCCAGCAAAGCACCTACGGCGACAAAATGCTCTCGGCCATGCGCTTCGGCTTTGGCGGCCACGTGGAGACGCCGAAAAAATGACCTCGATCGCCAGCAAATCCAAGGCAGAACCCGCGCCGCCGACCACGTTGTTTTTGTTCGGCGCCCATGGTGATCTGGTCAAGCGCCTGCTGATGCCGGCGTTGTACCACCTCAGTCGCGACGGTCTGCTGGGCGATGGGCTGCGCATCATCGGGGTTGACCACAACGCCATCAGCGATGTGGATTTCGCCAAGAAACTCGAGGATTTCATCCGCAACGAAGCGGCGAGCAAGGGCGGTGACGCCGCCCGCGCGCTCGACCCGGCGCTGTGGGCCAAGCTGGCCCAGGGCATCAGCTACGTCCAGGGTGATTTTCTCGATGAGGGCACCTACCAGGCGCTGGCGGCAAAAATCGCCGCCAGCGGCACCGGCAACGCGGTCTTCTACCTGGCGACCGCGCCGCGCTTTTTCAGTGAAGTGGTCAGCCGCCTCGGTGCGGCCGGGCTACTTCAGGAACAGGAGGGGGCTTTCCGGCGGGTGGTGATCGAAAAACCCTTCGGTTCCGACCTGCACACCGCCGAAGCGCTGAACGCCTGCCTGCTCAAGGTCATGAGCGAGAAACAGATCTATCGCATCGACCATTACCTGGGCAAGGAGACGGTGCAGAACATTCTGGTCAGCCGCTTCTCCAATAGCCTGTTCGAAGCGTTCTGGAACAACCACTACATCGACCACGTACAAATCACCGCCGCCGAAACCGTCGGCGTGGAAACCCGTGGCAGTTTTTATGAACACACCGGCGCCCTGCGGGACATGGTGCCAAACCATCTTTTCCAACTGCTGGCGATGGTGGCCATGGAGCCGCCAGCGGCGTTTGGTGCTGACGCGGTACGTGGGGAAAAGGCCAAGGTCGTCGGGGCGATCCGGCCCTGGTCGGTGGAGCAGGCCCGGGCCAACTCGGTCCGTGGCCAGTACACTTCGGGTGAAGTCGGCGGCAAGGCGGTAACCGGTTATCGCCAGGAAGCCAACGTGGCTCCCGACAGCAACACCGAGACCTACGTCGCCCTCAAGGTCATGATCGATAATTGGCGTTGGGTAGGCGTGCCGTTTTACCTGCGCACCGGCAAGCGCATGAGCGTGCGGGACACGGAGATCGTCATCTGTTTCAAGCCGGCGCCTTACGCGCAGTTTCGCGACACCGAAGTCGACGAACTGCAACCGACGTACTTGAGAATCCAGATTCAGCCCAATGAAGGCATGTGGTTCGACCTGCTGGCCAAGCGGCCGGGGCCGGCCCTCGACATGGCCAATATCGAATTGGGCTTTGCCTACAAGGATTTCTTCGAAATGCAGCCATCCACGGGTTACGAGACCCTGATCTACGATTGCCTGACCGGCGACCAGACCCTGTTCCAGCGCGCCGACAACATCGAAAACGGCTGGCGCGCCGTGCAGCCATTCCTCGATGCCTGGCAACAGGACGCGACGGTCCAGCCCTACAAAGCCGGTGAAGATGGCCCGGCGGCCGCCGATGACCTGCTGACCCGCGACAGTCGCGTCTGGCATGGCCTCGGATGAGTGGCCTGCTGAAGCACCCCATCCGATTGTTACTCAGCGACATGGACGGCACGCTGCTGCTGCCTGATCACAGTCTCAACCAGCGCACCATTGAAGCGGTTCGCTCGTTGCGTGAGGCCGGTGTGCTGTTCAGCCTCGCCACCGGGCGACCGCCGCGGGCCATGTTGCAGCAGATCGAGGCCTTGGGTGTCGACCTGCCTACGGCGGCGTTCAATGGCGGCACGCTGGTTCATCCCGACGGCAGCTTCCTTGCGGTCCATTACCTGCCGCCCGAGGCCGCGCTGGCCACGCTGGCGTTGTACGCCGATCAGCCGGGCATCGAAGTCTGGGTATTTGCCGATGGTGATTGGCTGGTGCGCGACGCCAACGGCCCGATGGTGCCGGTGGAGACACGGGGCCTGGGCTATCCGCCGGTAGAGGTCGAGAGTTTCGAGCCGTATCTGGAGCGGATCGATAAGATTGTCGCCACCAGCGCCAACACCGACCTACTGGTGGAGTTGGAAGCTCGGCTGCACCCGCTGCTCAAGGGCCAGGCCCAGGTGTCGCGTTCGCAACCGATCTATCTGGATGTGACGGCGATGAAGGCGAACAAAGGTGAGGCGTTGTCGACGCTGGCCGAGTTCCTGGGCGTGCCGTTGGAGCAGACCGCAGCCATGGGCGACGGTGGCAATGACCCGGCGATGTTTCACCGGGCGGGATTGTCGATTGCCATGGGGCAGGCGGAAGAGGCGATCAGGCGCCAGGCCGATGTCGTGACCGCCGCCGTGACCGAAGACGGTGCGGCCTTGGCGATCGAGCGGTACATCCTGCCGCGATAGACCGCCCAGGCCTTTGGGGAGAAGGGGAATTTATTCCCACTGTGGGAGCAAAGCTTGCTCGCGAAACAGGCGCCTCGGCTCTCGAGAGACCGCATCGCCTTCATCGCGGGCAAGCCTTGCTCCCACAGGGGCTCGCCACAGGTTTTGCTTCTTCTCAGCAGTATTTCTACAACCAGTACGTCACCGCATACCACCCCAAACCACCCATCACCACCGTGTAGGGTACGGCCATCCAGACCATCCGCCCATAGGACAGGCGAATCAGTGGCGCAATCGCCGAGGTCAGCAGGAACAGGAAGGCAGCCTGGCCGTTCGGTGTGGCGACGCTCGGCAGGTTGGTGCCGGTGTTGATAGCCACCGCCAGGGTTTCGAACTGTTCGCGGCTCATGTGGCCGGAGACGAAGGCCTGCTTGACCTCGGTGATGTAGATGGTCGCCACGAACACGTTGTCGCTGATGGCCGAGAGCACGCCGTTGGCAATGAACAGCATGCCAGGCTGCTGGTCGGCGGGCAGGGCCAGGACCCATTGGATCAGCGGCGTGAACAATTGCTGGTCGTGAATGACCGCCACCACCGCAAAGAACACCACCAGCAGCGACGTGAACGGCATGGCGTCCTTGAACGCATTGCCCAGCCGATGTTCGTCGGTGATGCCGGTGAAGGCGGTAATCAACACAATGATCATCAGGCCGATCAGGCCGACTTCGGCTATGTGTAGGGCCAGGGCGACGATCAGGATCAGGGCGGCAAGGCCTTGGACGATCAGGGCCGCGCGTTGGCGTGCGGTGCGTTCGCGATTGTCCTGCTCGGCGTAATCGGCGAGCACGGCGCGTACGTTGTCCGGCAGCAGGGTGCCATAACCGAACCAGCGCAGCTTCTCCAGCGCTACACAGGTCAGCAGCCCGGCCGCCAGCACCGGCACGGATACTGGTGCGACTTTCAGGAAAAACTCGGCGAAATGCCAGCCCATCTCATGGCCGATCAGCAGGTTCTGCGGTTCGCCCACCAAGGTGCAGACGCCGCCCAGCGCCGTGCCCACGGCGCCATGCATCAGCAGACTGCGCAGGAAGGCCCGGAACTGCTCCAGGTCGCTATGGTGCAGCGAGGGCAGGTCATGGTCTTCATCAACACTGCTGTCCTGGCGCGGATCGTTACCCGACGCCACGCGGTGGTACACCGAATAGAACCCCACGGCGGCACTGATGATCACTGCCGTGACGGTCAAGGCGTCGAGGAAGGCCGAAAGGAACGCTGAGAGAAAGCAGAACATCAGGGCCAGTATGGCCTTGGAACGCACGCCCAGGAGCAGGCGCGAGAACAGGAACAGCAGCAGGTCCTTCATGAAATAGATCCCCGCCACCATGAACATCAGCAGCAGGATGACCGGGAAGTTATGCAGCAATTCGTCGTATAGGGCCTTGGGGGTGGTCATGCCCAACGCCAGGGCTTCGACCATCAGCAGGCCGCCGGGCATCAGCGGGTAGCATTTGAGGGCCATGGCCAGGGTAAAGATGAATTCCAGCACGATCATCCAACCGGCAACGACCGGGCCCAGGGTCCACAGTGTGACGGCATTGAGGACCAGAAAGGTGATGATGCACGCCTTGTACCAGCGCGGGGAATGCCCCAGAAAGTTATGCGCGAAAGCCTGAGCCATTGGACCGGACATCGGCTGCTCCTTTTAGTTAGAAGCGCGCAACTTGCCGTAAGAAATGCGGAATATCAAGCGTAGGATGAATCCCGTTCGCTCGCGACAATCCGACTCAGGCCCAATACCGCGCAATCACCGCCCGATAATGACCCTGGAGTGAGTAGCCGCCTACCAGGATTCTGCCGTCAGCCTGCACTGCCAGGGCGGTGGCGGTGTCCAGACTGTAGCCGAGTCGCGTACGAACCCAGCCCTTGCCTTGACCGAAATCCGGGTCGAGGCTGGCATCCGGCAAGTGCCGGGCAAGCACGAAGTCAGCCTCGATACCGCCGATGGTGGCGCCGGCGGTCAACAGCTTGCCGTCCGCTTGCAACTGGGCGGCGGTCCACTGACTGGCGTTGCGCCCGATCGCCATGAGTTGACACTGGCCCTGATTGCAATGACGGTCCGGCTTGCCGTCCGGGCGAACTTTCAGGGACAGGCTATGCATCGGATCGCGACTGCTGCCGAACGCCTGCAGATCACCGTTCGCATCCTCGACGATCTGGCTGATCATCGCGCTGTGACCCTGGGCCAGGATGGACAGGAAGCCCTCTTCGCCGAAGCTGTCATCGAGCCTGCCGCTGCTGTCATAGCGGGCTATCAAGCCATGTTGGGGCAGGTCGATGGCGCCACCGACGACAATATGGCCGTCAGCCTGGAGCGTCAGGCAGCCGAGCCAGGTATTTTTCAACAAGCGTCGGACCATCACGAAACCGCGACCGTTGAATGAGGTGTCCAGGGCCCCGTCCGGCAGGAGTCGGATCAGTACGCCGACATGGTCGGACAATTGGTAATGATGGTTGGCGAGCAAGAGGATCCGGCCATCGGCCTGCACTTGCATGTCGCAGGCCTCGAGACCTGGCACGCCGGGCGGCAGCCAGGGGTCGCGCAGGCCTTGGGAGAGATTGCCGCAGAGCCGGATGATGTGCCGGCCGGCGTTGCCGAAGCTCTGGACGGCACGGCCTTGCGGATCGAACAGCGCCAGGGCGGGCAGGGTGTGTTCGTTGTTTTCGTAGTGCAGGCCCGACAGCAGGATATGCCCGTCGGGCAGCTCGATCACCTTGCCCGCCGTCGCTTCGAAGCCGTGGTCAAACGCGTCGATCACGCAGCCACGGCTGCCGAAAGTCGGGTCGGTCGAACCGTCGTGGTTGAGTCGCGCCAGCCCGAATCGGCTGCCGTGGGCCGTCTCGATCCTGGCTGCCACCAGGATTCGTCCGGCTCGGTCGAGGGTCAGCCCGGTGATCAGGCTCGAGGTGCTGTCTTGGAAATGAACCCAGGCTTTGCCGTTGGCGGCAAAGCCTGGATCAAGTTGCCCGGGGTGGGCCATGGTCTTGGGGAGCACGAACGCGAACTGGTTGAGCATGCCTGCCTCTCCTTGCGTGTCGACCGGCCCGGAAGGGCGATGACTGCATGAGGGCAACATTCAATCCCTGAATGGGACAATGCACAACTGTCAGTTCCTACAGATGCTGCGGCGCTACGTGCCATAACAATGGCTTTACAACCCAATGCCAAGCCTGCAATCGATAACAGGCTTTATCCGGGCTTTATTCTGGCATCGACCAGGATTGCAAGGTGTAGCCTTCCTGGCTCAATTCGGCACGGGCCTGTTTCAACAGATCGGCCAATTGGACCGGGTCGGTATAGGCGCTGCTTGGAATCTGAGTGCGGCCAATATGAGTATTGGTGCGGTCGATGACGGTCAGGCTAAGTTCACCGTTACCGTCTTGTGGAGCCCAGGCCACGCATTGGAAAGGACGGAATGCGCGGTCGGCAATCAAAAGAGCTTCGTTGATACGGAGCGGGGCGTTCATGGCGTTTTCTCTTCAGTGTGCCCAAACAAATGATGTGCCGTCGGTTGGGCGTACCGTGCGGCTGGTTACTTGTACTGATGTCCCGAACCCGTAGGCGGGTCACACATTATTTAAATAAATTTCGATTTTCTTTCAGACCAGGCTTTTGCACTTTTGTTTGAAAGCACCCTGAAAGAAAAGCGCCTGTGACAACTAACGAAACGCGCGCTTATAACCACTTTAACGCGATCTCGATAATCAATTGATACAAGGGCGCGTCAACTTCTTGCTACTGTTACAAGCAGGTTTGCCAAACGCCTGTTTCTAATCATATTTCCTTATTTTGGCGCCAAGGATCAGTCATGATCGAAGCCAGTACGTCACGTCGTCTGCTCGTGGTTGATCCCTGCGACGATTGCCATCGCCTTTTGCCAGGGCTGCGCAGCATTGGTTGGGATGTGGACAGTTGCGCCCTTGAACACGCCGGCGATCGGACCTGTGACGTCGGTCTGTTGCGCTTGCAACCGTTTCACCTGGAGCGCCCGGAAGCGGTCAAGGAGTTGATCAGCCGTAGCGGCACGGAGTGGATCGCCGTGCTCAGCCAGGAAGTCTTGCGCCTGCAAAACGTCGGCGATTTCGTCTGCGAATGGTTTTTCGACTTCCACACCTTGCCCTTTGACGTATCCAGGGTCCAGGTGACCCTGGGCCGGGCGTTTGGCATGGCGCGCCTGCGAGGCCAGGGCTCGATTCACATCGACCAGCCCGAACATGAACTGCTGGGCGACAGCAAGCCGATTCGCGAATTGCGCAAGTTGTTGAGCAAGTTGGCGCCGGCCGAGTCGCCAGTGTTGATTCGCGGTGAGAGCGGCACTGGCAAGGAGTTGGTGGCGCGCACCCTGCATTGCCAGTCGCATCGACGCAACAAGCCGTTCATCGCTATCAACTGCGGTGCCATTCCGGAGCACCTGATCCAGTCCGAATTGTTCGGTCATGAGAAGGGTGCATTTACCGGCGCTCACCAACGCAAGATCGGGCGGATCGAGGCGGCCCACGGAGGCACGCTGTTTCTCGATGAAATCGGCGACCTGCCGTTGGAGTTGCAGGCCAACCTGCTGCGTTTCCTCCAGGAAAAACACATCGAGCGGGTCGGCGGCAGCCAGCCAATTGCCGTCGATGTGCGGGTCTTGGCGGCCACCCACGTGGACCTTGAGGCGGCCATCGAGCACAAGCGATTTCGCGAGGACCTGTATTACCGCTTGAACGTGCTGCAAGTGCTCATGGCACCCTTGCGCGAACGTCATGGCGACCTGGCGATGCTGGCCAGTCACTTTTCCCATTTCTACAGCCAGGAAACCGGCCGTCGTCCCCGCAGCTTCAGCGACGATGCGCTGGTGGCGATGGGCATGCATGACTGGCCCGGCAATGTGCGGGAGCTGGCCAATCGCGTCCGTCGCGGATTGGTGCTGGCCGAAGGGCGCCAGATCGAAGCCCGGGACCTCGGCCTGGCCAGCCAGCAGGGCATCGCGGCGCCGATGGGGACGCTGGAGGATTACAAGACCCGCGCCGAGCGCCAGGCCCTGAGCGATGTGCTCAACCGTCACAGCGACAACCTGAGCGTGGCCGCCCGGGTGCTGGGCGTGTCCCGGCCGACGTTCTATCGTCTGCTGCACAAGCATCAGATCCGCTAGAACTGCCTACAAACAACTCATTGTGGGAGCGGGCTTGCTCGCGAAGGCGTAGTGTCAGGTTGATCAATATCACTGACACACCGCTTTCGCGAGCAAGCCCGCTCCCACAATGGTTTTGCAGTGTCCTTGGGATATGTGTGCCCTTCACATATCCCTGAGGGCATCAGAAGTAATACGGGAATTTCAGGCTAAAGGTGAAGTCCGGCGCATCGTCCGTCAGCCCGATGGACAGGTTGGGCACGATGGTCAGGTTATCGGACGCGGCGACGGTCATGCCGATGTTGAAGTAACCGGCATTGGCGTCGCTGGAGGTCACCGATTCCCAGTCGCCGCCGTCCTGCTTGAGTTTGCTTTTCTTCTGGATCAGGTCAGAGACCGAGAACGACATGCTCATCTTCTCGTTCAACGCAAAGGCAACGCCCGCGCCGATCTGGAAGCTGTCGCCGATCCGCACCTTGCCCGGCACTTTCTGGTTGACCGTGGAGCTGATGTCGTCGAATGACTCCTCCAGGTTGTGGGTGTAGGACAGGCTGCCGAACAAGACGGCCGGGTCGAAGGTCTTGACCAGCGAGAGCCCGGGCGTAATCGACCACACACCGTTGCCGGTGGGCAAGTCGTCAGGCACGAACAGGTTGGTGTTGGCCTGGGATTGGCGCAGCTTGATACCAAACGGGTCCTTGCCGGTGGGGGCCTTGACCCGCAAGGTGACCACCGCGTCTGGAGCGTTGATCGACTCATCCATGAACTTGTAGGCGACGCCGAAGTTGACGTCGCCGATGGTCGGATCGCGGGTCACGGTTTCTTCGCTGGTGACCCCGGCCGCACCGTTGTTCGCGCCGCCTGACTGGTAGGTGGATTCGCGGTAGACCACCGGCACGTTGAGGTCGAACTGCCAGCGATTGTCGAAGTTATACCGACCGGTGAGGTCCAGCGTCCAGGTGTCGGCCTTGATCCGGTCCAGGTTGATGTTGCCCAGGAAAATCGAATCCAGGGCCAGGAAACCGTTGAGGATCAGTTGCCGCGTGTCATAGCGCGAATAGGTCACGCCGGTCTCGAAACTGAACTTGCCACCGCCGAAGAAGCCGCTGGCCTCGTCATAGAGGTTGGAGACACTTTGGGCCGGCTGGGAATCGTCGGCCAGGGATTGCCCATAGCCACTGCCGCCAGCTGTTGTGGCACCGCCGGCGGTCTGGTTGCCTTTCATGTCAGCCGGCGATTTGGCCAGGCGCTTGGGCTGCGGCGCGGCGGGTTGGTCCTCCATTTGGCGAACCCGCTGTTCGAGTACCGCCAGGGCCTTTTGCTGGACCTCGTATCGTTGCTTGAGCTCGAGGAGTTCCTGTTTCAGGGCCTCGATATCGGCATCCGGCGCCGCCTGCAACACGGCCGCCGGAAACAACGTGCTTAAACACATCACAGCGCGCAACGATACGGATCGATACATGAAATATGCCGTCCCTATTTGCCCAATGATCGGAAACCAGCGTAGTTCAATAACCGAGGTTACGGAGGCCGCGTAGTTGGGTCAGGTTGCAGTCCAATGCGCCGGCACTGGGGCCGTTGTTGTTCAGCACCACGTTGAGCTGCGTCATGTTGTTGACCAGGTTGCTGTTACCCAACAGGCGGGTGTTTTGCAGCAAGCCGCCCTGGGCCACTTGTTGCAAGGTGCCGCCCTGGTTGTGGCTGGCCTGGATCGCCATCTGCACGCCGTTGCCGGTGGCAGTGACCGCGACGCTGCCGGCGGCGTTGCTGCCGCTGATGGTCTGGCCCTTGGTCAACAATTGGCCTTGGGAGGGGACGAGCGCGGGGGCCTGGTTGCTCTCCTTCACATTGATGTTGACGTTGTTGTAGGCCGTGTTGCCGTCGCCGGCGGCACGTACGCTCTGGGTCACGCCCTGGCTCGTGCCAAGGCCTGCGCCACCGGTGATATTGCCGCTGCCCTGTTCCGGGACGCTGCCGTTGCCGGTCTGCTTGATGGTGGAGACATAGAACTCGGGTTTGACGGTGGCGGCTTGGATTTGCATCGTGCTGGTGGCGCCGATCAGGTCGCCGCTGGCGTTGCGCCAGGTACTGCTCATGACGATGCCGAAGCTGATGACGCGGCCGGGCATGACATAACGACCACGCAGCTCGGCGAGCTCCTGGTCCTTGACTTCGATGGGTTTGAAGCCGGCATGGGCATAGCCCGAGGCAGTCGCGAGCAGGCAGGCCAGCGACAGCCAGTGTGAAGTTTTCATGTGCTGCTCCCGGAGCGTCCTGCTCCTTTTTGTACTTATTGTTGGCAGTGGTCGGCGATTAGAAAAAGTCGCTCTGTATGAAGCCGAAATCCATCAGTTCCGCATCCCTGACCGGGTTGAAACCGTCCAGCTTGTTACGGGCTGTCAGGGGTTGAGGAGGGCTGCGTAGCGCATTGGTCTTGTCATAGCCCGGGCCGACGATCGCGAAGACGATGCCGTTCCAGCCTTTGACGAACTCATCGTGGGAATAACGTTTGTGCCCCAGCACCGGGTCGCCGATGTAGACCCATTGCTTGTCGGCTCGCTGCAATACCACGAAGTGCTTGTAGCCGCGTATTTCCATCAGGACCACCACCGGGATCGTCACCGCTTCGAGTTTCTCTGGCGGTATCCGATAGCCTCGGGCGCGCATGCCGATGGTTTCCACGTAGCGCTTCATGTCCAGCATGGAAAAGCCCTGGGTGCGAACCAGGTCATGGTCGGCATTGACCAGCATGCCTTTGATGACGTGCTCTTCGTCGACATCAAGCCAATAGGCCTGGCGCAGCACCGTGGCCAGTGCGGCGGCACCGCAACTGAAATCGGTTTTCTGCTCGACGATGTCGCTGAACTTGCGCTCGCGTACGCTTTGCACCGGTTTGTAGACCAGCATGCCGCCAGGCAGGGCGGCGACCGGCATCTGCGCCGCTTCGGCCACACAGGCCAGGCAGAGCAGCAGGGAAACGGCAGTGACACGCATGATCAATACGCCTGATGGACATCCGGGAAAAAAGCCCCGTTTCCCAGCGGCACCGTTCGTCCAGAGCATTGAAATGAGTCCGTGGCGAGGGAGCTTGCTCCCGCTGGGCTGCGGAGCGGCCCCAAGTTTTTGCGGTTGCTGCGCAACCGAGCGGGAGCAAGCTCCCTCGCCACAAGATTCATCCAAACCCTGGGGAACAGCATTGCTGTTGCCGGGGCTCCGTTTCACCCGCGCTTACATGCAAGCCTTGCAGCCAGCCGCGATGGACAGCGAGTTGCTTTGCTGGTTGCCCACACCGGCCGACACGTTGGCGCCACCGTTACCGGAGAAGCCGTTCATGGAGTTGGTCATGGTGGCGTTGTTGATCACAGGGTTCTTCCAACCGTCGCGGGTCAGCACCTGCTGGGTGTTGCTGCCGGCCAGTTCGAAAGTCCCCACGGCGGAGAACTTGAACTTGTCGTCATCGTGGCCACCGCCGTAGCCGCCTTTGTTGCCCCAGCCGCCGTCGTCTTCGACGGTACCGGTGCCTTTGGCCTTGAACGTGCCGGAGGCGCTGGAGGTGCTGGTGAGGGTGTCGGTCTTGTAGGTCCGTACGCCCTTGTTGTCTACCACAAGGCCGCTGGAGGACTGATCGGCCGAAGCGGCAGCTTCTGCGACACGGCCACCCGATACGGCGATGGCCAGGTTGTTTTTCTGCTGGTTGAAGTTGCCGGCGGTCACGTTGATGCCGATATTACCGGAGCCATCGTTGCCGGCATTGGTGAGCGAGGCATTGTTTTGAGTCGAGTTGTTTTTGACATAATTGTTGCTATTGACTTGCGTGGCGCTGGAAACAGCAACAGCCGAACCGAAGATGAAGCTTTCGTCGGCAGTGGCCAGGGCGGCAGCGTTGTCCTGTTGGTTGCCGTCGCCGCCGGCGATGTTGGCGCCCATGTTGCCGTTGCTGCCATTGAGCGAATCAGTGGCTTCAGCGGTGTTGCGGGTGGCCTGGTTGGTCACGGTGTTGCCATCACTGTTCTGCACATCCAGCACGGTCGCGCCAGCCCCGGCCGTGATCGAGAGCAGTTGCTCGAACGAGGGACCTCTTGGGCCTTGATTGCCGTGACCATTACCGTGGCCGTTACCGTTGCCACGTCCATCGGCCTGTGCAGCCATTGCCATGACAGCGGCGAGAGCGAAAACCAATGGTTTGAGTGCCATTGTAGGTTTCATGGTGTTTCTCCTTGCATGTCGTTGGTTAAGTGTTGGTACTTTCTTATGCCCACTGCGCCGGATCAGTCAGCGACCCGGATGCTCAGGGTGTTAGCCATGCGGTTCCCCACCCCGGCACTCTGGTTCACCTGAATCACCCCTCGGCTGCCGGTGAAGGCCTGGTCGCTGGTAACGACCTGGCGACTGCCGGTTGGGGCGCCAGTTGCACCTGAGTTCGGTAGCAACGCCACGTTCTGTTGAGACAGGGCGCTGTCGTCCATGCTCTGCGGATGGGCGCTGATGCCCACCCGCATGACATTGGCCATCTGGTTATTGGCCCCGGCAGACTGGTTCACGCCCAGCACGCCGTTGCCGTTGGTAAAGGAGTGGCCACCGATACGGGCGGTGGCGTTGATGGAGGGGTTGGCCTGGGTGTCGATGCTTTGCTGTACGCGGGTGCTGGCCTGGGCGTGGCTGCCAATGGCGATGGCCCGGGTATTGGTCTGTTGGATCTGGTCGCCGGCCGCCTGGTTGACGTTGAAGTTGCCGGTGTACTGGCCGCCGGAATTCTGCAGGTTGGCGTTGCTGACCACCGCCACGCCCGGATCGGCAAATACGGTGAAAGAACTGAGCAGGGAAAGCATGACCAGGGCGAGCATAAACAGGACGGGCTTCATGTCACTGACCTCCCGCCAACCGACCCAACGGGGCCAGGCCGGAACTCAGCGAGCGGTTGATGGTGCCGGAGATCGCGCCGCCGCTGCCGCCACCGTGGCCGGCATTCATGCCCGGCATGCCATTGGGGTTGGTGACCACGTTCAGGCCCTGCACACCGGTATTGGGGGTGACGATGTTGCGGATCGACGAACCACTGGCCACGCTGGCGAACTCGCCATCGCTCAGTTCGGTGCTATTGGTCGCCTGGTTGATGCGTTCGGAGGGGTTGGCATTGACGGTGGTCGGGTAGGGATCTTTGCCACCGTTGCGCCCGATTGCGATGGGTTGCACGTCACGGCTGAGCACGATGACGCCGTTGCCCTCGGCCTGCGTTGGCAGGCTGAGTGTGGCGCTGGCGGCGCAGCCGATCACGAGCAGACAGGTCAAACTTCTTTTGAAAGTCCCCACGGCATCGATTCCTTCTTCGGTGGGCTGGCCCTGGTCCAGCGTTGCGAAGTGGGGAAGAGCAGATGTTGTGCCGGTTTTTGAATCGCCTTTTGATTCAATGAGTTAGGTTTTGACGTAGGGAGTGGAGGAAGGAAGCTGTTTCAGCAGTGAGACAAGGCCGATGGCGGCCAACTGCCTGCGCGCTGTTCCAGGGCTCTGGATCCAGGCTTCTGGGAGGGTGTTTCAGTGACTTGACAGTCTTGATGACAATCATCTGAAACGATGTTGGATCCGGGTTTGCTGCGAGCGAGCTGTTTCAAACTTGAGACGAATCATCCCTGCGCTCAGGCTTCAATCAGTTGGGCGACGGTCGCGAACACGTGCTGCTGACGTTGCTCCCAGTTGCCCCGAATGACCTGGAACGGTTGTCGATGTCGACTCAGCCACGCCTCGATTGCGTCGAAAAATGCCAACCGTTTTTCCAGCTCGGGTTGGCAACGCAAGCCGTCGCCGCTCCATTCGACCTGCTCGGGGCTCAACAGCAGGTGCAAGTCGTAATGACGGGCCAGCAACGCCGGTTCGAGCCAGTCCGGGCAGTCGCCGAAGAGGGTCTGGCTCCAGAGGATGTTGCTCAACAGGTGGGTGTCGAGGATCAATAACGCTGGCCGACGAGCGCGGGCTTCGTCTTCCCAGGCCAATTGGCCGGAGGCGATGTCGGTGATGTCCGCAAGGCACGTATCGCGCTGGGTCTGTTCCATGAAATGGCGCACGTACTCGTCCACCCGCACACCACCAAAATGCTCCTGTAGTTGCGCCGCCAGCCAGCTCTTGCCGCTGGATTCCGGGCCGGTCAGGACCACCACCTTCATGCGCGCAGCGCCGGGTCGGCGCGCCATTCCCGCCAGCCTTGTACCGCCAGCAACGTGAACAGTGCGTAGAGCGCGGCGGTCAGGTGCAAGCCCTTGTAGATGAACAGGCCGACGAAGATCACGTCCAGGACGATCCACAACGGCCAGCATTGCACGCGTTTTTGCGCCATCCACCACTGGGCCACGAGGCTGAAACCGGTGAGCGCGGCGTCGAGCCAGGGCTGGGCAGCGTCGGTCCAGTGGGCCATGGCGGCCCCCAACAGCAGGCTGCCCGACGCGCCGATGGCCAGGCCGAGCAATACCGACGGGCCGCCGAGGCGGCTGACCTGACGCCCATCATGATTGCGCCCGGCACGGGTCCATTGCCACCAGCCGTAGAGTTGCAACACCGCGTAGACCACCTGCAGCAGCATGTCCGAGTACAACTTCACCTCGAAAAAAATCCAGCTGTACAGCAGCACCATGACCAAGCCGATCGGCCAGCACCAGGGGTTCTGCTTGACAGTCAACCAGACAGCGATCACGCCGAGGGCTGCGGCAAACAGTTCAAGCCCGGACATGGCGGTTCCTTGGGGAAAGAGGAGAGGGCGGCGATTGTAAACGCTATGGCGTGGAGAGCTCCAATACCATTGTTGAATGGGCGGGCGCATTCGCGAGCAGGCTCGCTCCCACAGGGGACTTGTGGTGAGCACCGAACCCGAGGCCAGCACAAAACCCCTGTGGGAGCGAGCCTGCTCGCGATGAGGCCCTTTCAGTCAGCATTGATGTTGAATGAAGGACCGCCATCGCGAGCAAGCTCGCTCCCACAGGGGGATTTACCGGTCTTTAGACCCGGAACTGCTTGAGCAACCCGTTAAGCTGTTCACTCAGCGCCTTCAGGCGGCTGCTTGCCTGGCTGGACTGTTCGGCGGCCATGGCGGTGCTGTGGGACAGTCCGGCGGCCTGGGTGACGTTCTGGTTGATGTCTTCCACTACATGGGCCTGTTGCAGGGTGGCGCTGGCGATGGAGGCGTTCAGGCTGTTGAGGTTGCGCAGGGCCTGGCCGATGGCGTTAAGGCTGGCACCCGCCAGGCCGGCCTGTTCGATGGTCAGTTGCGAGGCGCGGCTGCTGTCGCCGATGACTTTCACGGCGGCTTCGGAATGGGTTTGCAGGCGCTCGATCATCGATTGGATCTCAGCGGTGGACTTCTGCGTACGCTGGGCCAGCAGTCGCACCTCATCGGCGACCACCGCAAAGCCCCGGCCTTGCTCGCCGGCGCGGGCGGCTTCGATCGCGGCGTTGAGGGCCAGCAGGTTGGTCTGCTCGGCAATGGAGCGAATCACCTCCAGCACGCTGCCGATCTGGGTGCTTTCACTCGCCAGGGTACGGATCACTTCCACCGCCTGGTCGATGGTCTGGGACAGGCGATCGATCTGCTGCAAGCTGCCGTCGATGTTGACCTGGCCTTGCTGGGCCTGGGATTCAGCGTCGCGCATCTCGCTGGCGGCGTGCTCGGCATTCTTGGCCACGTCCTGCACGCCATAGGTCACTTCATTGATCGCGGTGGCCACCAGTTCCATTTGTTGCGACTGCTGCTGGCTGCGTTCCTGGGCCTGAGAGGCGTCGTTGCCCAATTCGTTGGAAGATTGCCCCAGCTCACTGGCCGAGGCCTGCAACTGGCTCACCACCTGGCGCAACTTGGCGGTAAAGGCATTGAAATGCCGGGCCAGTTGGGTGACTTCGTCCTGGCCGTGGGTATCGAGGGTACGGGTCAGGTCGCTCTCGCCGCTGGCGATGTTGGCCATGGCGTTGACGGTCTCTTGGAGCGGGCGGACGATGCTGCGCACGATCAAGGTCAGCAGGAGGCCCATGACCAGGGTGATTGCCAGCCCAATCAACGAAGCCTTGATCAACTGGGACTGGAATTCTGCCTGGACGTCATCCACGTACACGCCGGAACCGATGATCCAGCCCCACGGTTCGAACAGCTTGACATAGGAAGTCTTGCCCACCGGTGCTTCGGCGCCTGGTTTCGGCCAGAGGTAGTTGATCATGCCGGCGCCCTTGGCCTTGGCGATGGCGACCATCTCGTTGAACAACGCGTAGCCGTTCGGGTCGCGGATCGCCGAGAGGTTCTGGCCTTCAAGCTTCGGGTTGGTCGGGTGCATGACCATGACCGGCGTCAGGTCGTTGATCCAGAAATAGTCACTCTGGTCGTAGCGCAGGCCTCGCACCGCGCTGAGGGCTTGCTTCTGCGCCGCCTCACGGGTCAGGGTCCCAGCGGTTTCCAGCCCATGGTAGTAGCTCAGCACGCCACTGGCGGTCTGCACCACGTGCTGGGTCTTCTGCACCTTGGCCTGATACAAATCCGTGTGGATCTGCTTGAGCATAAACGCGCCGAGCGTGAACAACATCACGACGGCCACCACCAGGATGAGCCACAAGCGTCGGCTGATCGACACACTGCGCAAGCTATTCATACGCTGTCACTCCGGTTTCTTATTCTTGTCATTAACGACGGGCGGCACTTTAGCGCCTGGCGGCTATCCATGATTGACCTGGGTCATAACGCGGCAGCGTTATCAGGGCTTGTCTGATAGGATTTCGGCCCCGCGGCGCAAAACCTGAGCCTGTTCTGATTTTTTCATTGGTTTTTTTTGAAAGATCGCAGCTATCGTGCAGCCGCTGCGTGGGCCTGTATGACACTTGAATTTGATAAGACCTGCTTGAACAGCGTCTTTTTTGGGGGATGAATGGATTTGTGGACTGCCTTTTCGGCACTGATTCTTGGCGTAGTGGAAGGCTTGACGGAGTTTCTGCCGATTTCCAGCACGGGGCACCAGATCATCGTCGCCGACTTGCTCGAGTTCGGTGGCGAACGTGCGATGGCATTCAACATCATCATCCAGCTCGGCGCGATCCTTGCGGTGGTCTGGGAGTTCCGGCGCAAGATCTTCGACGTGGTATTGGGCTTGCCGACGCAACCCAACGCCCGCCGGTTCACCGCCAACCTGCTGATTGCCTTCTTTCCCGCCGTGATATTGGGCGTGCTGCTTGCCGACTGGATCCACCACTATCTGTTCAACCCGATCACCGTCGCCGCGGCGCTGGTGGTGGGCGGCCTGGTGATGCTCTGGGCCGAGAAGCGCCAGCACCAGGTGCATGCTGAAACGGTGGACGATATTTCCTGGAAGGATGCGTTGAAGGTCGGCTTTGCCCAGTGCATTGCGATGATCCCGGGTACGTCACGTTCCGGCGCGACCATTATCGGTGGCTTGCTGTTCGGCCTGTCGCGTAAAACCGCTACCGAGTTCTCGTTCTTCCTGGCGATGCCGACCATGGTCGGCGCGGCTGTGTACTCGGGTTACAAATACCGCGAGTTGTTTGTCCCGGCGGATTTTCCGGTATTCGCCGTCGGTTTCGTCACAGCGTTCATCTTCGCCATGATCGCAGTCAAGGGCCTGCTGCGGTTCATCGCCAGTCATAGCTACGCGGTGTTCGCCTGGTATCGCATCGCCTTCGGCTTGTTGATCCTGGCCACCTGGCAGTTCGGCTGGGTGGACTGGACCGCCGCCAAGCCATGAACGAATCAGGCTCTCGCACACGCGCTGGAGGCAATGCCGGTGGCGCGGTGCAACACCTGCGGCTCAAATTGATGGTGTTTGTGCTGGTTTGCGCCTTGCCGCTGTTCGGCTCGCTGCTGTTCGGTCTGCGGGGTGTGTCGTGGGTGCCGATGGCAGCCTATGGCGTCGTCAGCCTGGTGGCGTTCCTGCTGTATTGGAGCGACAAGCGCAAGGCTCGCGCCGACGCCTGGCGCACCCCGGAGAACGTGCTGCATGCGCTGGAGCTGGCCGGTGGCTGGCCCGGGGCCTTGCTCGCCCAGCAGTTGTTTCGCCACAAGACCCGCAAAGTCTCGTTTCAAGTGGTGTTCTGGTTCATCGTGCTGCTGCACCAGGTGTTCTGGATCGACCAGTTGTTCCTGGGCAGCTATCTATTTTGAAGGCTAGAGCAACAAGCCCACCTGCGTGCGCTTGGGCAATTTGCTCACTACCAGTTGATGTGAGCGTTGCAGCAGGCCACGCAGTTCTTCGGCCCCCAGCGGATAAGGCACCTGCATGATGACCCACTGGGCCCGCGCCAGGTAAGGCGCGGGGTGAATGCCCGGGCGGTCGCAGTGACCCAGGAACAGATCCTTGTCAACCTTGAACGCCAACGAGTCGCCCCGCAGGCCCTGCAGGGCGAACATCTTGTTCCCGGCAATGGAAAATACCCTCACGCCACCCCATTTGTAGTCTTCCCTGGCACCCGGCAAGCCCAGGCAAAACTGCGCGACATCCTCTTCGCTCAACCTCATAGCGTTCTATCTCCACAGCCCTCGAAGGCTTCCACCAAATGATCGATCCAGGCGCGCACCGCCGGCAACATGCCGCGCCGATGGGGGTAGACCGCCTGGAGCCAACCGTCGGGCAACGACCATCCAGGCAACAGCTCCACCAGTGTGCCGTCACGCAATTCCTGCTCGCAATACATGCTCGGCAATAAAGTGAAGCCCAGTCCGGCGAGGGCGCAGGCACGGCGCACGATGAAGTCGTCAATGCCCAGGCGGGCTTCCAGGCTCAGTTCGGCCTGTTGCCCATCGGCCTTGACCAAGCGTAGATGCACCAGGCGATCGGCTTCCAGCGCCCCTAGCACCGGCAGTTGTTCGAGGTCGTCCGGGGTCTCGATCCGTCGCCCTTCGACGAAGACTGGGCTGGCCACCAGCATCAGCCGTGCCCGGCGCAAACGCCGGGTCATCAGCAGCGGGTCTTCGTCCCCCAGGTCGCGTACGCGCAACGCGACATCGATGCCTTCGCCGATCAGGTCCACCCGCCGGTTGAGCAGGGTCATTTCCAATTGCACCAAGGGGTATTTCGCCAGGAAGGTTTCGATCACCACCGGCAGGAACTGGTGGGCCAGGCCCACCGGGCTCGACACCCGTAATCGACCGCGTGGCTCGCTGGACATGCTCGCCACCGCTTCGTCGGCCATCTCGGCCTCCAGCAACATGGCCTGGCAGTGGCGCAGATAACGTTCGCCCACCGCCGTCAGTTTCAACTGCCGCGTGGTGCGCTGGAGCAGGCGGGCGCCGAGGCGTTCTTCCAGCTCGGCGATGCGCCGCGACAACCGTGATTTCGGAATGCCCAGCAAGCGCCCGGCCGCCGCGAAACCGTCAGCTTCGACGACTTTGGCGAAATAATACAAATCATTGAGGTCTTGCATGTCGAACTCGATTGTCCTGTCAGTGGGACAAACTATCGCATTTATATGGACTTATCGAGTATTGGCTTCATCGATAGGATGGTCGCCAATTGATCGCCCGGTTGCGGTCCTCACTTGGAGAGCACTCACATGAAACTGCTGCACATTGATTCGAGCATCCTCGGCGACAACTCCGCTTCTCGCCAATTGAGCCGTGAAGTGGTTGAAGCCTGGAAAGCTGCCGAGCCAGGTATCACCGTCACTTACCGTGACCTGGCCGCCGACGCCATCAGCCATTTCTCCGCCCAGACGCTGGTTGCTGCCGGCACCAGCGCCGAATTGCGCGATGCGGCCCTGAAGCACGAAGCCGATCTCAGCGCCTCGGCGATGGCCGAGTTCCTGGCGGCTGATGCGGTGGTCATCGCGGCGCCGATGTACAACTTCAGCATTCCGACCCAGCTCAAGGCCTGGATCGATCGCATTGCCGTTGCCGGCCAAACGTTCCGCTACACCGAAGCCGGTCCCGAAGGCCTGTGCGGTGGCAAGAAACTGGTGATCGTCTCCACGGCGGGCGGTTTGCATGCCGGCCAACCGAGCGGCGTGGGTCATGAGGACTATCTCAAGCTGATGTTCGGTTTCCTCGGCATCACCGATATCGAATTCGTCCGTGCCGAAGGCCTGGCCTACGGTGACGACATGCGCACCAAAGCCATGAGCGAAGCCACGTTGCAGATTGGTCAGCAATTCGCCGCTGCGTAAAACCTGCGTAAAGGCACCAAGCACTTCGGGCAACCTTCGCAAAACCCTGTATTCTCGTCGCCATTGGATGGCCGGGATGCAGGGTTTTGCTGCATTCGGCGCCGGGGATCTGGCGCAGGTTATGCACGGCCAAGAGTGCGAGCGGCGGGGCCTTCCCGTGCGCTGGTGAGGGTGGAACATTCGATGACACGTTTTGGTGCAGCGTTGCTGCTTTGCTTGTTTGCCAGTTTCGCTTCAGTGCAGGCCGCACCGGGGCCGCATCGGCACTGGAGCGCCGGTTTCCATGAGCTGAGCTTTCTTGATCCGCTGGATCAGCAGCCGATGCACGCGATTGCCTTTTATCCGTCCACCGACCGCGAACAATCCAGCCTGGTTGGCGGCTACCAGATCGATGCCGCACCAGACGCGCAAATCGCCATCGGCCGCTTTCCGCTGCTGATGCTCTCCCATGGCAACACCGGCACACCGCTGGCCTTGCATGATCTCGCCACCTCGCTGGCGCGCAAGGGGTTTGTCGTGGTGGCGGTGATTCATCCCGGCGACAATGCCCAGGATCACAGCCGGCTTGGCACGTTGAGCAACCTGTACGGGCGGCCGATCCAGATTTCCGAAGCCATCACCGCGACGCTCAATGACCCGATGCTCTCGCCGTTCGTCCACGCCGGGCAGGTTGGGGTGATCGGTTATTCGGCCGGTGGCGAGACCGCTTTGATCCTGTCCGGTGCGACGCCGGATCTCAATCGCTTGCGGCGTTACTGCAAGGAGCGGCCGGAAGATCGTGACGCCTGCAACACCCAGGGCGAACTGATCGCCGACCGTGATGACCTGCAACCCGTGGCCGACTCCAGGGTCCGGGCATTGCTGCTGATGGCGCCGTTAAGCCTGAAGTTCGGCCGGCATACATTGGCCGATGTCCATGTGCCGGTGCTGCTGTATAGCGGTGATGGTGACAATCTCGTGGCTTTTGACAAAAACGCCGCCGCGTTGGCCCGCAAGCTGCCCACCGCGCCGGATTTCAAGACCCTGGCCGGCGCGGGGCATTTTGTCTTCATGGCGCCGTGTACCGATGAGCAAGTCGCTGCGATGCCGGCGCTTTGCACGGATGCCGATGGGGTCGATCGCAAGGACATTCACCGCACCATGATTACCGAGGCCAGCCGCTTTTTCGGCGAGGCCTTGGGTAAGGCGACCCGGGCGGGGATGAAGACGGCTGATCAATAAGGTCATGCTGTTCACTTAGCGTTTAGCGTTTAGCGTTTAGCGTTCAGGCTGATCTTCCGTTCCGAGAGGCATGGTTTGTACGTAAGGTTGATGTGTATATCCGTTTCAGCGGTAACGGCTACTTATGGTTCCGCCCTTACGGCGGCTCACTTTTGAGAAGCGCAAAAGTAAGCAAAACGCTCTTGCCCCACCACTCGGCACCTCGCTTAGGCTCGGTGTGCCCTCACTCCGGCATTGTTCCGTGGGCCGCCGCGAAGGGCCATCCATGGCCCAGCGCGGCTATCCCGGCATCCATGCCGGGATGCCCACTCCACAATGCCTGCGTTCGGCCAGCGTGGTTTAACGGGGCGTCCAGATCAAGATCAAAATCAAGATCAAAAGCAAAGCAAAGCAAGAGCCGGGTATATCCAGTATCTATGTGACGGAGCCACCGCTATCGCGAGCAGGCTCGCTCCCACAGTGGAGCGATGTCGTACGCAAAATGTGCGGCCACATTGGATCTTCAGCAGACACAAGATTCATGTGCACCACAAAACCTGTGGGAGCGAGCTTGCTCGCGATGAGGTCGACACATCCAACATCACCGCAAACTGACACACCGTCTTCGCGAGCAAGCTTTGCTCCCACAGATCTGATGGGTGTACGACCGGAAGAGCCAGGTCGGCTCTCAGGCCGCCTCGGCGAGGACGTTGATCTCGGGCGCCCCGTTAACCACGATGGCCGAACGAAGGTATTGTGGAGTGGGCACCTCGGCATGGATGCCGAGGTAGCCGCGCTGGGCCATGGATGGCCCTTCGCGGCGGCCCACGGAGCAATGCCGGAGTGAGGGCACACCGAGCCTTAGCGAGGTGCCGAGTGGTGGGGCA
>NZ_JAGDEZ010000036.1:0-64037 GCF_017498305.1 Pseudomonas sp. OA65 | reverse complement strand
GGGGGGGGGTGTGGGTAGTCTAGCCGCGGTGGTGTTGTTTGGTGGCGGCCTCCCCAAGCAGGGGGGCACACCCGCCCTCGCCACAAGGGCCGCTCCCATTTATGTGCTGGGGGTTAACGCCCACCCATGATCGCAATGTAATCCTGGGTCCAGCGGCTGTACGGCACGAACTTGCCGCCCTCGGCCTGTGGGGTTTTCCAGAAGGCGATCTTGTCGAATTGATCGAAGCCGTTGGTCTTGCAGCCTTCGGCGCCCAGCAGCTCGCTGCCCTTGCACGCCGCCGGCACCGCTGGCAACGAACCGAACCACGCGGCCACGTCACCCTGGACTTTCGGTTGCAGCGACCAGTCCATCCACTTGTACGCGCAGTTGGGGTGCTTGGCCTCGGCGTGGAGCATCGTCGTGTCGGCCCAGCCAGTGGCGCCTTCTTTCGGAATGGTCGAGGCGATCGGTTGCTTCTCGTTCATCAGGCCGTTGACCTGATAGGGCCAGGCGCCGGACGCCACCACGCCTTCGTTCTTGAAATCGCTCATCTGCACGGTGGTGTCGTGCCAGTAGCGGTGGATCAACGGCTGCTGGGCCCGAAGCAATTCCAGCACGGCCTTGTACTGGGCTTCGTCGAGCTGGTACGGGTCCTTGATGCCCAGCTCAGGCTTGGCGGTCTTGAGGTACAGCGCCGCGTCGGCGATGTAGATCGGGCCATCGTAGGCTTGCACACGCCCCTTGTTCGGCTTGCCGTCGGGCAAGTCCTGGGCGTTGAACAGCACGCTCCAACTGGTGGGCGCCTGTTTGAACACCTCAGTGTTGTACATCAGCACGTTCGGGCCCCACTGGTACGGGGTGCCGTAGGTCTGCTGGTTGACCACGTACCACGGCGCATCTTTCAGCCGCGGGTCGAGATTTTTCCAGTTGGCGATCAGCGCGGTGTTGATCGGCTGCACGCGCTTGCCGGCAATCAGTCGCAACGAGGCGTCACCCGAGGCGGTGACCAGGTCGTAGCCGCCCTTGGTCATCAGGCTGACCATTTCGTCGGACGTGGCGGCGGTTTTCACATTGACCTTGCAGCCGGTTTCCTTCTCGAAGCCCGTGACCCAGTCGTAGGCCTTGTCGCTTTCGCCACGTTCGATGTAACCCGGCCAGGCGACGATATCCAGTTGGCCCTCGCCGGCGCCGACGGCCTTGAGCGGCTCGGCGGCCTGGAGGCTGACGCTGGTCAGCAGCGCGGTGGTGATTGCACTGAGCAATGCGGTCTTGTGCGCGTACATGGAAATCCCTCTTGCTTTAATTATGGTCGGGGCAGGGTTCGAGAAACGTGTCGCTGGTTATTGTTTTAGCTTAGCGGTAAGCGGTAAGCGGCAAGCGGCAAGCGGCAAGCGGTAAGCGGTAAGCTGCAAGCTGCAAGCAAAAGCAGGTAGCGCACGGCTTGCAGCTTGCCGCTTGCAGCTCAAAGCTCCCGGCCATGCCGGGCCATGATATGGCGCACCACGCTGTAGTCCTGGAGCGAATCGCTGGACAGGTCCTTACCGTAGCCGGAACGTTTCAGGCCGCCGTGGGGCATTTCGCTGACCAGCATGAAATGGCTGTTGATCCAAGTGCAGCCGTATTGCAGCCGCGCCGCCACCTGCATGGCCTTGTCCAGATTCTGCGTCCACACCGAGGACGCCAGGCCGTATTCGGAATCGTTGGCCCAGTCCACCGCCTGGCTGAGTTCGTCGAAGCGGGTCACGGTGACGACCGGGCCGAACACCTCGCGCTGGACGATTTCATCGCTTTGCTTGCAGCCGGCCAGCAGGGTGGGTTGGTAATAGAAGCCAGCGCCGGAATGCACCGCCGCGCCGGTGATGCGCTCAATGTGCGGCTGGCCGAGGGCACGCTCGACAAAACTGGCCACGCGGTCGCGCTGGCGGGTGCTGATCAGCGGGCCGATCTCATTGTCGGCGTCGCGCTTGCCGGCAAAGCGCAAGCTGCTGACCGCCGCGCCGAGCTCAGCCACCAGCCGGTCGTGAATCCCGTCCTGGGCGTAGATCCGGCATGCCGCGGTGCAATCCTGCCCGGCGTTGTAATAGCCGTAGGTGCGCACGCCGTCGACCACCGCCTGGATATCGGCGTCGTTGCAGACGATCACCGGCGCCTTGCCACCCAGCTCCAGGTGCGTGCGCTTGAGGGTTTTCGCCGCTGCCTGGAGGATTTTCTGCCCGGTGACGATATCGCCCGTCAGCGAAACCATGCGCACCTTCGGATGGCTGACCAGATGGCTGCCCACCCCTTCGCCACCGCCGCAGAGGATATTGATCACGCCCCGCGGCAGGAGCCGGGCCAGCATCGGCGCCAAGGCCAGGATCGACAACGGCGTGTGCTCCGATGGCTTGAACACCAACGTGTTGCCGGCGGCCAGGGCCGGGGCGATTTTCCAGGCGGCCATCATGATCGGGTAGTTCCACGGCGCGATGGACGCCACGACGCCGATCGGGTCGCGGCGCACCATGCTGGTATAGCCGGGCAGGTATTCGCCACTGAGCTGGCCGGTCTGGCAGCGCACGGCGCCGGCGAAGAAACGGAAGACATCCACCGTCGCACTGAGGTCGTCCTGGCGCGCCAGGTGCAGCGGCTTGCCGCAGTTCAGGGCTTCGAGGCGGGCCAGTTCATCGGCGTTCTTTTCGATGGCGCTGGCGATGTCCAGCAGCAGGTTCGAGCGTTGCTGCGGCGTGGTCCGCGACCAACCGTCGAAGGCGCGGTGGGCGGCGAGAATCGCGGCTTCCACCTGTTCGGTGCTGGCCTCGGCGATGTGAGCCACGACTTCGCCGGTGGCTGGGTTGAGGATCGGCTCGACAACGCCTTCACCGGGAACCAGTTCCCCGTCGATCAGCAACGCGGTGCACAACGGGGTTTGCGTGCCAGCCATGTTCGCCTTCTCTTTTTTGGAAGTGACTACTGCTATCAGTTACAACACAAAACCTGTGGGAGCGAGCCTGCTCGCGATAGCGGTCTATCTGTACCACCGCTTCGCGAGCAGGCTCGCTCCCACAATGGATTGCGGCGATGCAGCAAGACTAGTGCTCAGCCGCAGGGCCGACAAATTCGAAATACTCAAGGCTGCGTTCGATTAAATAGATGGCTTGCGTCCGCCGTGAGGCTGTTCCCGAGCCACCGCCAGGAACGGGTCGACCGACGCCGGTCGCGCCGTGCCCCGGCGCCAGGCCAGGCCGACGTCGAGGGTCTGGTTGAGGTCGGCGATCGGTCGGGCTTCGATGATGTCGCCTTCCAGCGACCAGGGGCGGTAGGTCATGTCCGGCTGGATCGACACGCCCAACCCCGCCGCCACCAGGCTGCGCACCGCTTCGGTCGAGGCGGTGCGCAGGGTGACCTTCGGTTGCAATCCGGCGCCGCGCCACAGGCGCTGGGCGTTGCGGTCCATTTCATCGACGTTCAGTTGGATCAGCGGCTCGCGGGCCACGTCGGCCAGGTGGATGCTGTCGTGCTCCAGCAGCGGATGCTGCGCCGGCAGCCACAAGCGGTGGGGTGAGTGGGTCAGGACTTCGGTCTGCAGGGCATGGCGATCCTCCAGGTTGGACAGGATCAGCACTCCGACGTCGATTTCGCCGCTGACCAGCAAATGCTCGATGTATGGCCGTTCGTCCTCCATCACGCGGATCTCCACGTTGGGGTAGGCGCGCTGGAAACGGGTCAGCAGGTCCGCCAGGTAATAACCGGCGACCAGGCTGGTGACGCCAATGGTGACCTGGCCAGCGACCTGGTCGGTGTTTTGTTGCAGGCTGCGCTTGGCGTTGTCGACCGTGGCCAGGATCAGGTGGGCCTGGCGCAGGAACTGATGGCCCTGATGGGTCAGGGTCATGCCCTTGGCGTGGCGGTTGAACAGACTGACGCCGATGTCCTGCTCCAGTTGCTGGATGGCCAGGGTCAGGGTGGACTGGGAAATGAATGCCGTTTGTGCGGCGGCGGAGATGGAGCCGGTTTCGGCCACGGCGATGAAATGGCGGATCTGACGCAGGGTCATCATGGGCGCATACCGGTGGGCGGTTTTTATCGATGTGCTGGAGTGTATATCGTTTTTTTAGAATGGGAGGGGGATGCTTCGCTGGCGGCGCCAGGCAACATCTGGAAGCAATCTCACCAACGGCGTCGGGCACTTTCGATCTAGGCTGGGGGCCTTACGTTGACCCGATAATGTGGAGGCAACAAATGAACACCCGTGGATTGCTCGATCAGCTTCTCAAGTCCGGCCAGGAAATGTTGCAGAACAAGGCTGGCGGTTCACAGGGCAAGTCTTCCGGTGGCCTGGGCGGATTGCTCGGCGGCTCCGGCAACCTGGGCGGGATGCTTTCCGGCGCGGGTGGCGGGGCACTGGCCGCCGGGGCCATGGGCCTGTTGCTGGGCAACAAGAAAGCCCGCAACTTCGGCGGCAAGGCCCTGGCCTATGGCGGGCTGGCGGCCTTGGGCGTGATTGCCTACAAAGCCTATGGCAACTGGCAGGCCCAGCAGGGCAACGCGCCGAAAACCGAACCGCAGACCCTCGACCGCGTGCCCCCGGCGCAGGTCGAGCAGCATAGCCAGGCGATCCTCAAGGCGCTGGTGGCAGCGGCCAAGGCCGACGGCCATGTGGACGAGCGCGAGCGGCAGTTGATCGAAGGCGAGTTCACCAAGCTCGACAACGACCAGGAGCTGCAACACTGGCTACACGCCGAACTCAACAAGCCCTTGGACCCCACCGACGTTGCCCGTGCCGCCAGTACCCCGGAAATGGCCGCGGAGATGTACATCGCCAGCGTGATGCTGGTGGACGAGGAAAACTTCATGGAGAAGTCCTACCTCGATGAACTGGCGCGCCAACTCAAGCTGGAGCCAGGGTTGAAGGCGGAACTGGAAAAACAGGTGCGCCAGGCGACTGTATAAACAGTCCCACCTCGTGCCCCTGTGGGAGCGGGCTTGCTCGCGAAGGCGGTGTATCAGTCGAAGTTTTCATTGGCTGACACGCCGCTTTCGCGAGCAAGCCCGCTCCCACAGGGGCGGGTTCCATTTCTTCGTACCGGTGAGCCTCGGCTCAATCAAAATCCTCCCACACCGCCATACAGGCCTGACGCCGCCCTCGGCTATACTCCCCAGCATTTTCAAGTGCCTGAGGTTTTACTGTGAAGAATTGGACATTGCGCCAACGCATCCTGGCGAGTTTTGCGGTGATCATCGCCATTATGCTGCTGATGGTGGTTGTCTCGTATTCACGGTTGCTGAAAATCCAGGACAGTGAAGAAAAGGTCCGGGCCGATGCGGTTCCGGGGGTGTATTTCAGCTCGATGATCCGCGGCGGCTGGGTCGACAGCTACGTCCTGACCCAGCAAATCGTCGGCCTTTCCGGGAATCGGGAAATCACCGCCGAGGACAAGGCTCGCTACCAGGGTTTCGAGCAGCACTTGCGCGAAGAAATACAGAACTATCAAAAACTGATCCAGGACCCGGCCGACCAAGTCTCTTTCGACGAGTTCGAGGTCAACCACCAGGACTTCAACAAGGCCCTGGCGAAGGTCCTGGACCTGTATCAGCGCAAGGATTACGACGGGGCGCGACTGGCGCTGAACACCGAGCTGACGACGGCGTGGCTCGACGGTCGCGGACACTTGAACCAGATCATCGAGCGCAATCGCGAGCTGGCACAAAGCGCCACCCTGACCATTGGCGATGCGGTGACGGCGGCCAAGGTCGCCATGGGCCTGTCGTTCCTGGTCGCGCTGATCGTCGCGGTACTCTGTGGCCTGCTGCTGATGCGGGCCATCATGGGCCCGATGAACCGCATCGTCGAGATCCTCGAGATCATGCGCAGCGGCGACCTGAGCGGACGCCTGAACCTGGCGCGCAAGGACGAATTCGGTGCCGTGGAAACCGGCTTCAACGACATGATGGCCGAACTGACCTCGCTGGTATCCCAGGCCCAGCGCTCATCCGTGCAGGTCACCACCTCGGTCACCGAAATTGCCGCCACCTCGCGCCAGCAGCAGGCCACAGCCACGGAAACCGCCGCCACCACCACCGAGATCGGCGCGACGTCCCGGGAAATCGCCGCCACCTCCCGGGACCTGGTGCGCACCATGACCGAAGTCTCCACCGCCGCCGACCAGGCCTCGGTGGCCGCCGGCTCTGGCCAGCAAGGCTTGGCGCGCATGGAGGAAACCATGCATTCGGTGATGGGCGCCGCCGACCTGGTGAACGCCAAGCTGGCGATCCTCAACGAGAAGGCCGGCAACATCAACCAGGTGGTGGTGACCATCGTCAAAGTGGCCGACCAGACCAACCTGTTGTCCCTCAACGCCGCCATCGAGGCCGAGAAGGCTGGTGAGTACGGTCGCGGTTTCGCCGTGGTGGCCACGGAAGTGCGGCGCTTGGCCGACCAGACCGCCGTGGCGACCTATGACATCGAACAAATGGTGCGCGAGATCCAATCCGCGGTATCGGCCGGTGTGATGGGCATGGACAAGTTTTCCGAGGAAGTGCGTCGTGGCATGGCCGAAGTGCAGCAGATCGGCGAGCAACTGTCGCAGATCATCCATCAGGTCCAGGCTTTGGCGCCGCGGGTGTTGATGGTCAACGAAGGCATGCAGGCCCAGGCCACAGGCGCCGAACAGATCAACCACGCCCTGGTGCAACTGGGCGATGCCAGCAGCCAGACCGTGGAGTCCCTGCGCCAGGCCAGCTCCGCCATCGACGAGCTGAGCCAGGTCGCCGTGGGGCTGCGCAGCGGCGTCTCGCGTTTCAAAGTCTGATGGGCGAACTCGAGACCCGGCGTGGCGCCGCTCCGACGGCCCGCCAGTCGTTGTTCCTGGTGTTCTGCATCGGCAACGAACGTTACGCCCTGCAGGCCACCGATGTAGTGGAAGTGCTGCCGCGCCTGCCCCTCAAGCCGATCGCCCGGGCGCCGTCCTGGGTGGCAGGGGTGTTTGCCTGGCGCGGCACCGTGGTGCCGGTGATCGACCTGTGCGCCCTGACGTTCGGCCGGAGCGCCGAACCCCGGACCAGCACGCGGCTGGTGCTGGTGCGTTATCAAGGCGATACACAACAAACCGGGCAAGTCCTGGGATTGATCCTGGAGCAGGCGACCGACACCCTGCGCTGTGATCCGGGCGATTTCAAACCCTATGGCCTGGACAATCGGCAGGCGCCGTACCTCGGGCCGGTCCGCGAAGATGCCCTTGGGTTGCTGCAATGGGTGCGGGTCAATGACCTACTCGACGAATCCGTTCGGGCGCTGCTGTTTCCTGCTACGCCGCTTAACCTCGACGACCTCGAGGCAACGCCATGAACAACGACCAACGGTTTTTCGATTTCCTCAAGGAGCGCATCGGCCTCGATGTGACCTCCGTCGGCACCGCGATTATTGAGCGGGCCGTGCGCCAACGGATCAGTGCCGTGCCTGGGCGAACCGCCGAGGAGTATTGGCAGGCCCTGCAGCATTCGGCCCCGGAACAGCAGGCGTTGATCGAAGCGGTGATCGTCCCGGAGACGTGGTTCTTCCGCTACCCCGAGTCCTTTGCGACCCTCGCCAGGCTGGCCGTCAAGCGCCTGGCCGAGATCAAGCACCTACGTGCGCTGCGCATCCTCAGTTTGCCGTGCTCCACCGGCGAAGAACCCTATTCCATCGCCATGGCCTTGCTCGACGCCGGCTTGGGGCCCCATCAATTCAAGGTGGACGGCATGGACGTCAGTCCGCTGTCGGTGGCGCGAGCCAAGGATGCGCGTTACGGCCGGAACTCCTTCCGTGGCGCCGACCTGGGTTTCCGCGAGCGGCACTTCGACGCCGAAGACGAAGGCTACCGCCTCAGCGAGCGGGTGCGCGAACAGGTGCGTTTGCAAGTGGGCAACCTGCTGGATCCGGCCTTGCTGGCGAACGAGGCCCCCTACGACTTTGTGTTCTGTCGCAACCTGCTGATCTATTTCGACCAGCCGACCCAGCAGCAGGTGTTCGAGGTGCTCAAGCGCTTGACCCATCAGGACGGCGTGCTGTTTATCGGCCCCGCCGAAGGCAGCCTGCTGGGGCGATTGGGCATGCGCTCGATCGGGATTGCCCAATCGTTCGCTTTCAGTCGACAGGGGGCGCCGGAACCCCAACCGTTGCCGGCCTTGATACCACCGCCGCTACCGATTCGTCAGCCACCGCCTCGCGTCATCCCGCCAGTGGTTCGGCCGCGGCCGTTTGCCGCGACCGTGACACCGATTGCCCCACCCAACAGCAGCGACGCCGCGAGCTTGCTGGCCAATATCGCGGCCCTGGCCAACGGCGGCAAAAGCGCCGAGGCCCGCGCGGCGTGCGAAGAATACCTGCGCAGCCACGCGCCGAATGCCCAGGTGTTCTATTGGTTGGGCCTGCTCAGCGACATGGCCGGTAGCGCGCTGCAAGCCCAGGGTTTTTATCGCAAGGCGCTTTATCTTGAACCGCAACACGCCGAGGCCCTGGTGCATCTGGCGGCGCTGCTGGCTTCCCAGGGAGACGCGGCCGGAGCCCGTCGATTGCAGGAACGCGCCGCCCGCAGCGGGCGCACGGCAGACAGTGAGCACAAACGATGAGCGGTTCGGCTTCCTACACCATCACCCATGACGATGCCCAGGCCATCGACGATTGCTGGAACCGCATCGGCGTGCATGGCGATAAATCCTGCCCGCTGTTAATCGAGCATATCCATTGCCGCAATTGCTCGGTGTATTCGGCGGCCGCGACTCGGCTGCTCGACCGTTATGCCTTGCCGCAGGATCAGCGGGATTTGTCCCAGGCCCCGGTGGACAACGATGTGGTCACGCGCTCGTTGCTGATGTTCCGCCTCGGCGAGGAATGGCTGGGCCTGACCACGCGCAGCCTGGTGGAAGTGGCGCCGTTGCAGCCGATTCACTCGTTGCCCCACCAACGCTCACGGGCCCTGCTGGGCGTGGCGAATGTGCGCGGGGCGCTGGTGGCCTGCCTGTCGCTGGTGGAGCTGCTGGACCTGGAGCCCGGCGCGGCGGCGGTGGTCGGTACGCGGGTCATGCCGCGCATGTTGATCGTCGCGGCCAAGGGCGGGCCGGTGGTGGTGCCGGTGGATGAGGTGGACGGCATCCACGCCATCGATGAACGTATTTTGGCGAACGCTTCGCCGTCGGCAGGCAAATACACCCGTGGCGTGCTGCCGTATAAGGGGCGCAGCTTGCGCTGGTTGGATGAAGAACAGTTGCTGACCGCCGTGGCCCGGAGCCTGTCATGACCCCCGACCAAATGCGCGACGCCTCGCTGCTGGAACTGTTCAGCCTGGAAGCCGAAGCCCAGGTCCAGGTGCTGAGCACCGGCCTGCTGGCCCTGGAGCGCGATCCGACCCAGGCCGAATACCTTGAGTCATGCATGCGCGCGGCGCATTCCCTCAAGGGCGCGGCGCGCATCGTCGGAGTGGACGCCGGCGTCAGCGTCGCCCACGTGATGGAAGATTGCTTGGTCAGTGCCCAGGAACGACGCCTGGTACTGAGCGCCGAGCATATCGACGCCTTGCTGCAAGGCACCGACCTGCTGACGCGCATCGCCACGCCGGGCAACAACGTCGGCGCCCCGGACATCGACGCCTATGTGGCGTTGATGGGGCGCCTGCTCGATCCTAACGCTGCACAACAACCAGCGCAGGTACCGCCAAACATCGAGACGCCTGTCGAACCCGTCAGCGTCGAGCTGTTCGTACCGGAACCGCTCGCAGCAACGGAGCCGGCTCCCAAGCGCAAACGGGTCACCGAAGGCGGCGAGCGGGTCTTGCGGGTCACGGCCGAACGCCTCAACAGCTTGCTCGACCTGTCGAGCAAGTCCCTGGTGGAGACCCAGCGCCTAAAGCCCTGGCTGGCGGCGATGCAACGGCTCAAGCGCCAGCAAAGCACCGGCTTGCGTGCCCTTGAAGAGTTGAACGTGCACCTCAAGGACCATGCCCTGAGCCTGCAAGCCCAGGAAGCCCTGGGCGATGCTCGCCGCTTGCTCGCCGAAACCCAGCAGTTGCTGGCGCAGAAAACCGCCGAGCTCGATGAGTTCGCCTGGCAGGCCAGCCAGCGGGCGCAGGTGCTGTACGACACAGCGCTGGCCTGTCGCATGCGGCCGTTCGCCGATGTGCTGTCGGGCCAGGCACGCATGGTCCGTGACCTGGGCCGCAGCCTGGGCAAACAGGTGCGCCTGGAGATCGAAGGCGAGAAAACCCAGGTCGACCGCGACGTGCTGGAACAGCTCGAAGCGCCACTGACCCACTTGCTGCGCAACGCCGTGGACCACGGCATCGAAACCCCGGAACAACGGGTACTGGCCGGCAAGCCCGCCGAAGGCCTGATCCGCTTGCGCGCTTCTCATCAAGCCGGCCTGCTGGTCTTGGAGCTGGCGGACGATGGCGCCGGGGTGGACCTGGAGCGGGTGCGCCGCAGCATTGTTGAGCGCGGCCTTTCCCCTGAGCCAACCGCCGCCAGCCTCAGCGAAGAGGAACTGCTGACGTTCCTGTTCTTGCCCGGTTTCAGCCTGCGCGACACCGTCACCGAAGTGTCCGGGCGCGGCGTTGGCCTGGATGCCGTTCAGCACATGGTCCGGCAGTTGCGCGGTGCGGTGGTGCTGGAGCAGACGGCGGGCGAGGGCAGCCGCTTTCACCTCGAGGTGCCGCTGACGCTATCGGTGGTGCGCAGCCTGGTGGTGGAAGTTGGCGGTGAAGCGTACGCCTTCCCCCTGGCCCACATCGAACGCATGTGCGACCTGGCGCCGGACGACATTGTCCAGGTCGAAGGGCGCCAGCATTTTTGGCACGAAGGCCGGCATATCGGCCTGGTCGCCGCCAGCCAGTTGCTCAATCGCCCGTCGACGCAAAACGACAACCAGACCCTCAAGGTCGTGGTGATCCGCGAGCGCGAGACGATCTACGGTGTGGCGGTGGAGCGCTTCATCGGCGAGCGAACCCTGGTGGTGCTGCCCCTGGAGGAGCGCCTGGGCAAGGTCCAGGACATTTCCGCCGGGGCCTTGCTCGATGATGGCTCGGTGGTGTTGATTGTCGATGTCGAAGACCTGCTGCGTTCGGTAGACAAGCTGCTCGATACCGGGCGCCTGGAGCGCATCGTCCGGCAAAACCAGGCCCAGGCACCGCGCAAGCGGATCCTGGTGGTGGACGATTCCCTGACCGTGCGCGAGCTGCAACGCAAGTTGTTGCGGGGTCGCGGCTATGACGTAGCAGTGGCGGTGGATGGCATGGATGGCTGGAATGCATTGCGCTCGGAGGATTTCGACTTGTTGATCACGGACATCGACATGCCACGCATGGACGGCATCGAACTGGTGTCGCTGTTGCGGCGCGACAACCGCTTGCAATCGCTGCCGGTGATGGTGGTGTCCTACAAGGACCGCGAAGAAGATCGCCGCCGCGGCCTCGACGCCGGCGCCGACTATTATCTGGCCAAGGCGAGTTTCCATGACGACGCCTTGCTCGACGCCGTGGTCGAATTGATCGGAGGGGCACGCGCTTGAAGATCGCCATCGTCAATGACATGCCCCTGGCGGTCGAGGCCCTGCGCCGCGCCCTGGCGTTCGAGCCGACGCACCAACTGGTCTGGGTCGCCGCCAACGGTGCCGAGGCGGTGCAGCGTTGCGCCGAATACACTCCGGACCTGATCCTGATGGACCTGTTCATGCCGATCATGGATGGCGTGGAGGCTACCCGGCGGATCATGGCCGACAGCCCATGCGCTATTGTGATTGTGACCGGAGACAGCCAGCAGAATGTCCACCGGGTGTTCGAGGCCATGGGCCATGGCGCGCTGGATGTGGTCGATACCCCGGCCCTGGGCGTCGGTAACCCGGCGGACGCGGCGGCGCCGCTGTTGCGCAAGATCACCAACATCGGTTGGCTGATCGGTGAGCGCAACAAGCGCGAGCGCCCCGCACCGACGGCCCAGCGCGCGGCGGTGTCGCGCAAGAGCCTGGTGGCCATCGGGTCGTCGGCCGGCGGGCCCGCGGCGCTGGAGGTGTTGCTCAAGGCCCTGCCGCGAGACTTTGCCCCGGCGATCGTGCTGATCCAGCATGTGGACGAGGTGTTCGCCGCGGGCATGGCCGAATGGCTGGGCAGTGTGTCGGGCCACACGGTGCGCCTGGCCCGGCACGGCGAGACGCCGCAGAGCGGCACGGTGTTGCTGGCCGGGACCAATCATCACCTGCGCCTGTTGAAGGACGGCACCCTGGCGTACACCGCTGAGCCGGTGAACGAGATCTACCGGCCCTCCATCGACGTGTTTTTTGAAAGTGTCGCCCGGTACTGGAGCGGTGACGCGGTGGGTGTATTGCTCACCGGCATGGGCCGCGACGGTGCGCAAGGGCTTAGACTCATGCGCCAGCAGGGCTATGTGACCATCGCCCAGGACCAGCGCAGCAGCGCGGTGTACGGCATGCCCAAAGCGGCGGCCGCCATCGACGCCGCCGTCCATATTCTTGCCCTGGACGCCATTGCGCCACGGCTGTTGGAGATTGTGACCCCATGAAGAACCCCGCGAGCCTTACCCCAGGCCGTACCCAGGTAAGCCATCATGACTGATTTGCAGCTCGACGAATTCAAGCGCGATGAGAACGCCGCCATGGTCTTGCTCGTCGACGACCAGGCGATGATCGGCGAGGCGGTGCGGCGCGGGCTGTCGAATGAAGAGAACATCGACTTCCACTTCTGTTCTGATCCCCACCAGGCCATCGCCCACGCTGTGCGGATCAAGCCGACGGTGATTCTCCAGGACCTGGTGATGCCCGGCCTCGACGGCCTGAGCCTGGTGCGCGAGTACCGTAACCATCCGTCCACCCGCGATATCCCGATCATTGTCCTGTCCACCAAGGAGGACCCGCTGATCAAGAGCGCGGCGTTCGCCGCCGGGGCCAACGACTACCTGGTCAAATTGCCGGACAACATCGAATTGGTGGCGCGCATCCGCTATCACTCGCGTTCCTACATGATGCTGTTGCAGCGCGACGCGGCCTATCGCGCGTTGCGGGTCAGCCAGCAGCAATTGCTCGACACCAACCTGGTGCTGCAACGCTTGATGAACTCCGATGGCCTGACCGGGCTGTCCAACCGCCGGCACTTCGATGAGTACCTGGAACTGGAATGGCGCAGGGCGATGCGTGACCAGAGCCAACTGTCACTGCTGATGATCGACGTGGACTACTTCAAGTCCTACAACGACAACTTCGGCCACCTGGAAGGCGACGAAGCCCTGCGCAAGGTCGCCACGG
This sequence comes from Pseudomonas sp. OA65, assembly GCF_017498305.1. NCBI lineage: Bacteria > Pseudomonadati > Pseudomonadota > Gammaproteobacteria > Pseudomonadales > Pseudomonadaceae > Pseudomonas > Pseudomonas sp. OA65. Next base: position 50,794 of record NZ_JAGDEZ010000036.1, on the reverse strand, counting down.
CCATCCGCGAGGCGTGCAGTCGGCCGTCCGACCTGCCCGCCCGCTACGGCGGCGAAGAGTTCGCCCTGGTGCTGCCCGGCACCTCGCCAGGCGGCGCCCGGCTGATGGCCGAGAAACTGCGCCAGAGCGTCGTCGCCCTGAAAATCCCCCATGCCACGCCCGACGGCGGCGAGATCCTGACCATCAGCATCGGCGTCTCGACCTTCACCCCCCAGCAGGGTGGCGATAGCCGGCAACTGATCTCGGCGGCGGACAAAGGGTTGTACCTGGCCAAGCACAATGGGCGTAATCGGGTTGGGGTTGAGTAAACTCTGCCTGGCGAGATTGCTTTTGTGGCGAGGGGATTTATCCCCGCTGGGCCGCGAAGCGGCCCCAAATACCAGTCAACTCAATTTGCCTGGCACACCGAGTTGTCGGGTTTTAGGGCTGCTTCGCAGCCCAGCGGGGATAAATCCCCTCGCCACAGGGGTATGTGTAGAACCAACCGCTGAACCTCATTGCCCCTAAAGCCGCCAGGCGGGCTGCCGCTGGCGCTTGATTACGTTATACTCGCCGGCTTTCAAAAGTTCGCCAACGAGTGCTGCCCGCCATGGAAATCAACCCGATCCTTAACACCATCAAGGACCTGTCCGAGCGCTCCGAAACTATTCGGGGGTATCTTTGACTACGATCAAAAGCATGAGCGCCTGACCGAAGTCAATCGCGAGCTTGAAGATCCGAATGTCTGGAACAACCCTTCGTACGCCCAGGAACTGGGCCGCGAGCGTTCTGCGCTGGCGCAGATCGTCGAGACCCTGGATGAGCTGTCCAGCGGCCTGGCCGATTGCCGCGACCTGCTGGACATGGCCGTTGAAGAAAACGACGAAGGCGCGGTCGGCGATGTCGTCGCCGAGCTGACCCGCCTGGACGAGAACCTCGCCAAGCTGGAATTCCGTCGCATGTTCAGCGGCGAGATGGACATGAACAACGCCTACCTGGACATCCAGGCCGGTTCCGGCGGCACCGAAGCCCAGGACTGGGCCAACATCCTGCTGCGCATGTACCTGCGCTGGGCCGACAAACGCGGTTTCGACGCCACCATCATGGAGCTGTCGGCCGGTGAAGTCGCCGGGATCAAGGGCGCCACCGTGCACATCAAGGGCGAATACGCCTTTGGCTGGTTGCGGACCGAGATCGGCGTGCATCGCCTGGTGCGCAAGAGCCCGTTCGACTCCGGCAACCGTCGCCATACATCGTTCTCGGCCGTGTTCGTTTCGCCGGAAATCGATGACAACATCGAGATCGAGATCAACCCGGCGGACCTGCGCATCGACACCTACCGTTCCTCCGGGGCCGGTGGCCAGCACGTCAACACCACCGATTCGGCCGTACGGATTACCCACGTACCGACCAACACCGTGGTCAGTTGCCAGAACGAACGTTCCCAGCACGCCAACAAAGACACCGCGATGAAGATGCTGCGGGCGCGCTTGTACGAGCAGGAAGTGCAGAAGCGCAACGCGGCGTCCCAGGCCCTGGAAGACACCAAATCGGACATCGGCTGGGGTCACCAGATCCGTTCGTACGTGCTCGACGCCTCGCGGATCAAGGATCTGCGGACCAGCATCGAACGCAGCGATTGCGACAAGGTGCTCGACGGCGATATCGATGAATACCTGATCGCCAGCCTCAAGCAAGGGCTGTAACGCGACACCCATGCGGCGGGCAGCCACGCTTCCATAGGAGGCGCGGCTTGCCCGCAAACTCCGGCCCGGGCCGGGGGCAACGAACCTGTGATGGAATCCTTAAAGACATGAGCGACCTAGAACTCGACCCGCAAGCCCTGCAACAGGAAGAAAACTCCCTGATCGCCCTGCGCAAGGAAAAGCTTGCTGCCGAGCGCGCCAAGGGCCAGGCCTTCCCCAACGACTTCCGTCGCGATTCGTACTGCGACGCCTTGCAGAAGAAGTACGCGGACAAGACCAAGGAAGAGTTGGCCGAGGCGGCGATTCCAGTCAAGGTGGCCGGTCGTATCATGCTCGACCGTGGTTCGTTCATGGTGATCCAGGACATGACCGGGCGCATCCAGGTCTACGTCAACCGCAAGACCCTGCCGGAAGAAACCCTGGCCGCCGTCAAGACCTGGGACCTGGGCGACATCATCGCCGCCGAAGGCACCCTGGCCCGTTCCGGCAAGGGCGACCTGTACGTCGAGATGACCAACGTGCGCCTGCTGACCAAGTCCCTGCGCCCGCTGCCGGACAAGCACCACGGCCTGACCGACACCGAGCAACGCTATCGCCAGCGCTACGTCGACCTGATCGTCAACGAAGACGTACGCCAGACTTTCCGTGTGCGCTCGCAAGTCATCGCCCACATCCGCAGCTTCCTGATGAATCGTGACTTCCTGGAAGTCGAGACGCCGATGTTGCAGACCATCCCTGGCGGTGCGGCGGCCAAGCCGTTCGAAACCCACCACAATGCCTTGGACATGGAAATGTTCCTGCGTATCGCGCCGGAGCTGTACCTCAAGCGTCTGGTGGTCGGTGGCTTCGAAAAAGTCTTCGAGATCAACCGCAACTTCCGTAACGAAGGCGTTTCGACCCGGCACAACCCCGAGTTCACCATGCTCGAGTTCTACCAGGCCTACGCCGACTACGAAGACAACATGGACCTGACCGAGGAACTGTTCCGCGAACTGGCGCAACTTGTTCTCGGGACGACCGACGTGCCGTACGGCGACAAGGTGTTCCACTTCGGCGAGCCGTTCGTGCGCCTGTCGGTGTTCGACTCGATCCTCAAGTACAACCCTGAACTGACTGCCGATGACCTGAACGACATCGATAAGGCCCGCGCCATCGCCAAGAAGGCCGGCGCCAAGGTGCTCGGCTTCGAAGGCCTGGGCAAGCTGCAAGTGATGATTTTCGAAGAACTGGTCGAGCACAAGCTGGAGCAGCCGCACTTCATCACCCAGTACCCGTTCGAAGTGTCGCCGCTGGCCCGTCGCAACGACGAGAACCCAAGCGTGACCGACCGTTTCGAGCTGTTCATCGGTGGTCGTGAAATCGCCAACGCCTACTCCGAGCTCAACGATGCCGAAGACCAGGCCGAGCGTTTCATGGCCCAGGTGGCCGACAAGGATGCCGGCGACGACGAAGCCATGCACTACGATGCCGACTTCGTGCGTGCCCTGGAGTACGGCATGCCGCCGACGGCTGGCGAAGGCATCGGCATCGATCGCCTGGTGATGTTGTTGACCAACTCACCGTCGATCCGGGATGTGATCCTCTTCCCGCACATGCGGCCCCAAGCGTAATTGTTTCAAATAAAAAGCCGCCTCGATGGGCGGCTTTTTATTGCCTGTCTGGTACAAACGTATCAATTGGTTACTTTTTCAAAGAGCGAGGAAGACCTGTCGTGAATCGTGCAATGGCTTCAGAAGGTGCAGCGGGCGTCGCCACGGCTGTCGCTGAAAGTGTTCAGTACCAGGGCCGCAAGGCCAGCCGACAGGGCAGTGAGCAGCGTCGCCAGGAGATTCTCGATGCGGCCATGCGTATTGTCGTGCGCGATGGCGTACGTGCGGTGCGGCACCGCGCGGTGGCTGCCGAAGCGGGCGTGCCGCTGTCGGCCACTACGTACTATTTCAAGGACATCGATGATTTGCTCACCGACACCTTCGCCCAATACGTGGAGCGTAGCGCGGCGTTCATGGGCAAGCTGTGGGCCAACAACGAAGGCCTGCTGCGGGAAATGGTCGCCTATGGGGACGGCAGCGCCCAGTCGCGCTCGCAACTGGCGGACGACATCGCGCGGATGACCGCCGACTACGTGCGGCATCAACTGGACAGCCGTCGCGAGTACCTGATGGCCGAGCAGGCCTTTCGCCAGGAAGCCCTGCTCAACCCGCGCCTGGCGGAGTTGGTGCGTTCCCACCAGCAGATTTTGCTGCACGGCACCTGTCAGTTTTTCCAGGTTTTAGGCTCTCGCGAGCCGCAACAGGATGCCAAAGTGTTGACGGCGATTATCGGACGGATGGAATATCAGGGCTTGCTCAATGGCGCCGAGCCGGTAGCCGATGAAGACATGCTCGGCATCCTGACCCGTTACATGCACTTGGTACTGGCGTCGGTGTAGTCCCTTGTGGGAGTAGGTTATGTGGGAGCAAAGCTTGCTCGCGATGAACGATAACGCGGTTTCTTGATAGACCGAGGTGCCTTCATCGCGAGCAAGCTTTGCTCCCACACACACCTGCTCTCACATGTAAGGACAAGGTGCTGTGCCATAGGGAGTTCAAATGAAAGCCTGGCCTGCCGTTGTATTGGCCGTGTCGTTGCTACTGCTTAGTGGTTGCCTGGTGTCCTTCAAGACACCGTTGCCTGACAGCGAAGCCGCGCCCGCGGGCCTGCTCGGCCAGTGGACCAGCACCAATGCCTGGGGCGAACCGTTGAACCTGGAGCTGACGCAGGTCGGCAAGCACCGCTACCAGGCCATCAGCTACTTCAGGGCCAAGCCCCATGAGCGCGAAGCCATCCCCCTGACCGTTTCCCGTCACGGCAGTCGCTGGTACCTGTCGGCCAAGGTGCCGGCCCGCTACGGTGGACATTTCCTGATCGCCGGTTTCGAATTGACCGATAAACAGGAACTGGTGGTCTACAACCTGGACCTGGAGCAGATCAATCAGGCCATCGGCCAGAAGATCCTCAGCGGCCAGCCGAACCAGAGCGAAGAGGGCGACGGCGTATTGGTGGACAGCGACATGAACAAGGTTTTCAGCTACCTCGACGACCCGGCCAATTCCGATGTGTTCTCGGAAGCCGTGCGTTACCAGCGACTGGCCAAATCCCAATAATTGCTACAAGCGGACGTTTTTTCACAGGAGTTCCGGGTGGACGATTACCAGCAGACGATACGCACCTTGTCCGATCGCATTGTGCTGGCGCAAACGCCGATTCGCATTCTCGACGCGGTGAAGTGGGACGAGAACATTCGTAAGGGGTTTCTCAAGGCCAAGGGCAAGGAAATGCCCGCGGTGGATCGCGACTATTACCTCAACCGGCCGCTGTCCTTCGATTCCAGCAAAGTGAAGCTGGAGTTCCAGAACATCGAGCGCGACATCACCCGCCAACTGGGGCAATTCAACCCGGTGGGCCAGATCATGCGCCGCATGTGCAAGGAATACCGCATGGTGGTGCGCATGCTCGAAGCGCGTGGCACCGAGGATTTCGGGCTGATCTCCCAGGAACTCTATGGCGCCGCCTCCGATGCGTTCCACGCCGGCGACCCGACCCTGGCCGACCTGGGCTTGATGCTCTCCGACTACCTGAACAACATCGATGGCCGTGGCGACCTCAAGGACGAGCCGAAAGTCCTCAGTGCCAAGGAAGCCGTCAGCCTGTTGCAGCATCGCCTCAACCGGGTGTTCGGCGAAGCCGAGGAAACCATCCGCGTGTTCGAGTCCGACGGTATCGTCGCCGACGCGGCGGCGGGCGCCGACTACATCAAGATCCGCACCGATGCGATGTTCAACGAGCGCGACGTACGGGCGCTGGAGGTCCACGAAGGGCTGGTGCACGTCGGCACCACCCTCAATGGGTTGAACCAGCCGATCTGCACCTTCCTGTCCAAGGGCCCGCCCTCGTCCACGGTGACCCAGGAGGGCCTGGCGATCCTGATGGAGATCATCACCTTCGCCTCTTACCCGAGTCGCCTGCGCAAACTGACCAACCGCACCCGGGCCATTCACATGGTGGAGGAGGGCGCCGATTTCCTGCAGGTCTTCGAGTTCTTCCGCGAGCAGGGTTTTGAAATGGCCGAAAGCTACGGCAACGCCAGTCGGGTGTTCCGTGGCTCGGTGCCCACCGGGCTGCCATTCACCAAAGACTTGTCCTACCTCAAGGGCTTCATCATGGTTTACAACTACATTCAGCTGGCCGTGCGCAAAGGCAAGCTGGAGCAGGTGCCGCTGCTGTTCTGCGGCAAGACCACCCTCGAGGACATGCGCACGTTGCGCCAGTTGGTGGACGAAGGCCTGGTCGTACCGCCTAAATATTTGCCCGAGCAGTTCCGTGACATGAACGCCCTGTCGGCCTGGATGTGTTTCTCCAACTTCCTGAACCACCTGAGCCTGGACCGGATCGAAGCGGATTATTCCAATATTCTTTGAGCATCACACTGTCCGAAAAATGTGGGAGCGAGCCTGCTCGCGAAAGCGATTGAACATTCAACATCAATGTTGACTGCAGTACCGCTTTCGCGAGCAGGCTCGCTCCCACAGGAATGGTGTTCCAACCCTGATTTTTTGCGAGGCTTCACCGGATGCGAACCCTCGGCATCATCTGCCTGCTGCTGGCCCTGGGCGGTTGCAGCTCCCTGCTGTTCTACCCCGAACGCGGCCTGCCGTTTACCCCGGCGCGGGCCAAGCTCGAGTACCGCGACGTCACCCTGACCACCGCTGACGGTCTCAAGCTCCACGGCTGGTGGCTGCCGGTCAAACCGGGGGTGGAGGTCAAGGGTACGGTGCTGCACCTGCACGGCAACGGCGGCAACCTGGCCTGGCACCTGGGCGGGAGCTGGTGGTTGCCAGAGCAGGGCTACCAAGTGTTGATGGTCGATTATCGGGGTTATGGCGTGTCCGAAGGCGAGCCGAGCCTGCCGGCGATCTACCAGGACATCGACGCGGCCTTCCAATGGCTCGACCAGTCGCCCGAGGTCCAGGGCAAGCCGCTGGTGCTGCTCGGCCAGAGCCTGGGCGGCGCGCTGGCGGTGCATTACCTGGTCGAACATCCCCAGCGGCAACGGCAGCTCAAGGCCCTGGTGCTCGATGGCGTGCCCGCCAGCTATCGCGACGTCGGGCGTTTTGCCCTGAGTACCTCGTGGCTGACCTGGCCGTTCCAGGTGCCGTTGTCCTGGCTGGTGCCGGACGGTGACAGCGCGATCAGCTCCGTGGCGCAATTGAATGGCGTGCCGAAATTGATCTACCACAGCCTCGACGATCCCATCGTGCCCCTTTCCAACGGCATCCGCTTGTATCAAGCTGCGCCGCCGCCGCGGGTCCTGCAGTTGACGCGCGGTGGCCATGTGCAAACCTTCGCCGACCCGACCTGGCGCACCGTGATGCTGCGCTACCTCGACGATCCCCAGCACTTCGATGGCCTGCGCCGCCTGGGCGAGGTCCCGAACTACCCGAAATCACCCGTTGAACCACCAGAGAACCCGCAATGAGCGAAGAACGTAACGCCATCCCCCTGATCATCACCGGTATCTGCAGCATCCTCGGCACCGTGGGGGTGCTCTGGTACTACGGTTACCTGCACTTCGCCAAGCCCGAGGATGCGTTGCTGCTCAACCAGTTCACCATGCTCAAGACCGTGCCGGGCGAGGACTACAAGGTGTCCCTGGAACCGGCCCCCCAGGTCGCCCAGTGCATCGACGGTGTGCTGGTCCTGTTCGACACCGAACAGAAAGGCCTGACCGGCGTGTTGATCAACGAGAAGAAACGCGCGGTACGTTGCATGGGGCAGGAAACGCCGCAGAAGCTTCAGCCGTAATCCAATCCCAACGACACCACAAATCCCCTGTGGGAGCGGGCTTGCTCGCGAAGGCGTCAGGTCAGTCGACATAGGTGTTGACTGAAGCACCTCTATCGCGAGCAGGCTCGCTCCCACAGGGAATATGACCGACTCGACACAATGTGTACGGCCATGAAAAAGCCCCGCCTGATAGAAACCAGGCGGGGCTTTTTTGTTGCACTCAGCCGATCAGTTGGCGCTCATGGTCGAGCGCGGGGCCACTGGCTGGTTGTCGTTGGAGATGGTCACTTCCACGCGACGGTTCATGGCTCGGCCCGAGACGCTGGTGTTATCCGCCACCGGGAATTCCTTGCCATAGCCCTGGGTCACGATGCGAGCCGGGTCTACGCCCATTTTCACCAGGGCGGTACGCACGGAGCTGGCGCGGCGTTCGGACAGCGATTGGTTGTAGGAGTCCGAGCCGGTGCTGTCGGTGTAGCCTTCGATGATCACCTTGCGGTCCGGGTTTTCCTGGAGGAACTGCGCCAATTTGCTCACATTCGTCATGCCGCTGGCGCGCAGGTCGGACTTGTTGGTGGCGAACAGCACGTCGCCGAAAGTCACCAGCGTACCGCGTTCGGTCTGCTTGGCGTTGAGGCTGTCTTGCAGTTGCTTGATCTGCGCGTTGCGCGCGTCGAGCAGGGCACGGGCGCGTTCGTCGCCGGCGTTTTTCAGTTCGGCTTCGGCGTTGCGCAGGGCGATGGTCTGCTTGGCCACTTCGACGCGCTGGTTGGTCAGGTAGGCCAGTTGGTCGACCTTGGCTTCGTCTTCCCTGTCCAGGTAGGCCTTGTCGGCCTTGGCCAGGAAGTCCGCCGCGTCCTTGGTTTCCAGGGCCGCCACTTTGGTCGCCGCCGGGTCGGCTTGCAGGCCGTTATAGTTGGTGCGCGCCTGTTCCAGGTTGGCGTTCGGGTCGTGGGAGCAAGCGGCCAGGGCTACGCAGGCAGCAAGCAGGGCGGGCATCATGAAATGTTTGTGCATCATAGTCTGTCGTCCTTTTATCAATGAGAAGTACGTCGTGGCGTGAACGGTTTACTGAACCTTGTTCATGCCTTCCTGACGCAGTTCCTGAACCCCTTTCTGAGAATCCTTGAGGGCTTGCTCGGCCTTGGCGGCCTGGGCCTTGCGCTCGGCGACGCGGGCATCCCACTCGGCTTGTTCGGCCAGTCGCTTGGCTTCTTCGTAGTTTTCGTCATGCATGGCGATTTCGGCTTGCTTGAGCTTGTCCTGGGCCGATTTCATTTCCACGGCGGCAAATTCGGTACCACCGGCGCTGACGGCGCTGTTGACCGCCGATTGGGTCACCGCGTACTGCTCCGAAGGTGGATTACCGGCGCAACCGGCGAGAATGAAGCTGCTACCGATCGCCAGGGCAGCCAACTTCAAGCCGCGCAGGCCACTGGATGAGGGTTTGGCAGTGCAGGTATTCATAGGCTTCAACTCCATTGGAAAACTCCTGAAAAAAACGACAAATCCATGCTGGGACCGAAGCCATGACGTCTGGTTTGGTGTTGGCGCCAAGGCGCGTTTATTTAAACGACCGTTCCAGTATGGTTACTCGGTGTGACCCGAGGCGTTTTTCAAAAGTTCAGCGAGGATGGCCATTCGCCAAAAGAATTACTGACTGATCGGTCAGCGACAGAAAAGCTGAACTTTCAAGGCGCGCAGCGGTATTCCCGGCGTAGGTGGGAAAGGCCCCGCGCCGGAAAACCGCAACCTGGAGTGAAGGGAATCAGTGTTTGGATTTGTCGTTCTGCGAGGAAAGTTCGTGCAGATGCCGGCGCGACAGGGCGAGGAATCGTGGGGTCGGGCCCACGTCTTCGTACAGCGGGTCGCCTTCTTCATCGGTGGCGACGACCTGCGAGCCCTTGATGTAGGGAAAGCTGGCTTCCAGCTCCTCCAGCGCCGCCCCGATCAACTCGCCCAGCAGCTCTTCGGGCTGGCGCTTGGGGTACATGTCGCAGATCGCTGCCAGGCGTGCGGCGGCTTCGACATCCAAATGGATCGTGTAACCCGTCTGGGTCAGGTGGCCCTTGGCGTTTTCTTCCCAATGCTGGGCAAGTTCACGAATTTTCATGATGACCTCAATCAGCCTGCTCGTGGCAGGCGCGGTGAGTGACAAGCCGTTGCGTGGCTTACCCATGAGACTAGCTTTGTTGTGCAAGGTTTAAAGTCCCTTCGTCGCTTGTCATAAGCGGCGGGCATCGGCACTCTCTAGGCCAAGAGCTGTCCGGACTTTTTTGCTGGAGAAATGCTGATGACCGATATCGATGCCCGCTTGCGCGAGGATGTCCACCTGCTCGGCGAACTGCTGGGCAATACCATCCGCGAACAGTACGGAGACACGTTTCTCGACAAGATCGAGCAGATCCGCAAGGGCGCCAAGGCTGACCGGCGCGGTTCCGTGGATGCCGAACTCAGCGCCAGCCTCAACCAACTGAGCGAGGACGAATTGCTGCCGGTGGCGCGGGCGTTCAACCAGTTCCTCAACCTCGCCAACATCGCTGAACAGTACCAACTGATCCATCGCCGCGAAGAATCGCAACCGGCGCCTTTCGAGGCACGGGTCCTGCCTGAGTTGCTTGCCCGGCTGCGGGCCGAAGGCCATGGCGCCGAGGCCCTGGCCCGACAGTTGGGACGCCTGGAAATCGAACTGGTCCTCACCGCCCACCCCACGGAAGTTGCCCGCCGTACGCTGATCCAGAAATACGACGCCATCGCCGCGCAACTGGCGGCCCAGGATCACCGCGACCTGACCAGCGCCGAGCGCGCGCAGATCCACGAGCGCCTGCAACGCTTGATCGCCGAAGCCTGGCACACCGAAGAAATTCGCCGTACCCGGCCGACCCCGGTGGACGAGGCCAAGTGGGGGTTCGCGGTGATCGAGCATTCGCTGTGGCAGGCCATCCCCAATTACCTGCGCAAGGCCGACCAGGCCCTGCATGCCGCCACCGGGCTGCGCCTGCCGCTGGAGGCCGCGCCGATCCGCTTTGCCTCGTGGATGGGCGGCGACCGTGACGGCAACCCGAATGTCACCGCCGCCGTGACCCGCGAGGTGCTGTTATTGGCGCGGTGGATGGCGGCGGATCTGTACCTGCGTGACGTCGACCAACTGGCGGCCGAGCTGTCCATGCAAAACGCCAGCGAGGCCCTGCGGGCCCAGGCCGGCGACAGCGCCGAACCGTATCGCGCCGTGCTCAAGCAACTGCGTGAACGCCTGCGCGCCACCCGCAACTGGGCCCACGCCTCCTTGAGTGCCGCCACGCCGCCAGGCGCCGAGGTGTTGCAGCACAACCGCGAACTGCTGGATCCCCTTGAGCTGTGCTACCACTCCCTGCACGAATGCGGCATGGGCGTGATTGCCGATGGGCCGCTGCTCGATTGCCTGCGACGGGCGGTGACCTTCGGCTTGTTCCTGGTGCGCCTCGATGTGCGCCAGGACTCGACGCGCCATACCGCCGCCATGACGGAAATCACCGACTACCTGGGCCTGGGTCGCTATGAGGATTGGAACGAGGAGCAGCGCATCAGCTTTTTGCTGGAGGAGCTGAACAACCGGCGTCCACTGCTTCCGGCCCATTTCAAGCCCTCGGCCGACACGGCGGAAGTGTTGGCGACGTGCCGGGAAGTGGCCGCGGCGCCGGCGGCGTCCCTGGGTTCCTACGTGATCTCCATGGCCGGCGCGGCGTCCGATGTCCTCGCTGTGCAATTGTTGTTGAAGGACGCCGGGGTGTTGCGGCCGATGCGGGTGGTGCCGCTGTTCGAGACCCTGGCTGACCTGGATAACGCCGGGCCGGTGATCGAGCGGCTGTTGCTCCTGCCGGGCTATCGCTCACGGCTGCAGGGTCCGCAGGAAGTGATGATCGGCTATTCCGATTCGGCCAAGGATGCCGGGACCACGGCGGCGGCCTGGGCGCAGTATCGGGCCCAGGAACGGCTGGTGGACATCTGCCGCGAGCAGCAAGTCGAACTGTTGTTGTTCCACGGTCGTGGCGGCACCGTGGGCCGTGGTGGCGGTCCGGCGCACGCGGCGATCCTGTCCCAGCCACCGGGCTCGGTGGCCGGGCGTTTCCGCACCACCGAGCAGGGCGAAATGATTCGTTTCAAATTCGGCCTGCCGGACATCGCCGAACAGAACCTCAACCTGTATCTCGCCGCGGTGCTTGAAGCGACGTTGCTGCCACCGCCGCCACCCACGCCCGAGTGGCGACACCTGATGGACGAATTGGCTGCCGATGGCGTCAACGCCTACCGCGCCGTGGTGCGCGAGAACCCGCAATTTGTCGAGTACTTCCGCCAGTCCACCCCCGAGCAGGAACTCGGGCGCCTGCCGCTGGGCAGCCGTCCGGCCAAGCGTCGGGCCGGTGGCATCGAAAGCCTGCGGGCGATCCCGTGGATCTTCGGCTGGACCCAGACCCGCCTGATGTTGCCGGCCTGGCTCGGCTGGGAAACCGCACTGAGCAAGGCCTTGGAGCGTGGCGAAGGCGAGTTGCTGGGGCAGATGCGCGAGCAATGGCCGTTCTTCCGGACTCGCATCGACATGCTGGAGATGGTGCTGGCCAAGGCCGACGCCGATATCGCCCGCTCTTATGACGAGCGTTTGGTGGAACCTGGGCTGCTGCCTTTGGGGGCGCATTTACGCGACCTATTGTCGCAGGCCTGCACGGTGGTGCTTGGTTTGACCGGTCAGTCGCAGCTACTGGCACATAGCCCAGCCACGCTGGAATTCATCCGTCTGCGCAACACCTACCTCGATCCGTTGCACCTGTTGCAGGCCGAACTGTTGGCGCGCTCACGGCAGCAGGATGTTGCCCAAGGCAGCCCCGTGGAACAGGCATTGCTGGTGTCTGTGGCGGGGATTGCCGCCGGTCTGCGCAATACCGGCTAAGATCAGGCAGCGCACCGAAACGGCTCGCCCGGCGTTCCCGGGCGTTGTCCGCAGGAGGAGGGAGCAGGTCGGCCAGGCGACAGTCTGTTGCCCGGTTGCGACGCTTGCTACCCCCTCCGAAGGTCGTATCGGGGGCGGGTTCCTCCGACTTTCGGCGGCTTGTGTGGGTCGGGCCTGCTGTGTATCTTGATCAGCCTTTGGCCGTTTGGGCGGTCACGATCCAGTTTTTCGAAGATTGGCCCCACGAGGCGAATCCGAGCGTTTTACATAAAAAAATTGAGGAGCACATCGATGCGCGTCATTCTGCTGGGAGCTCCCGGGGCCGGTAAAGGTACTCAGGCAAAGTTCATCACCGAGAAATTCGGTATCCCGCAAATCTCCACCGGCGACATGCTGCGTGCCGCAGTCAAGGCGGGCACCCCACTGGGCGTGCAAGCCAAGAGCATCATGGATGCCGGCGGCCTGGTGTCGGATGACCTGATCATCGCCCTGGTCAAGGATCGCATCGCTCAAGCCGATTGCGCCAACGGCTTCCTGTTCGATGGCTTCCCGCGCACCATTCCCCAGGCTGAAGCCCTGGTGACTGCCGGTGTCGAGCTCGATCACGTGGTTGAGATCGCCGTTGATGACGAAGAAATTGTCCAGCGCATTGCCGGCCGTCGCGTTCACGAAGCGTCCGGCCGTGTCTATCACACTGTCTACAACCCGCCAAAAGTCGCCGGCAAGGACGACGTGACGGGCGAAGAGCTGGTGCAGCGCAAGGACGACACCGAAGAAACCGTGCGTCATCGCCTGTCGGTCTACCATTCCCAGACCAAGCCGCTGGTGGACTTTTACCAGAAGCTGTCCGAGAAAACCGGCGGCAAGCCGAAGTACAGCCACATCCCGGGCGTTGGCTCGGTCGATGCGATCACCGGCAAGGTGCTTGAAGCGCTGAGCTGAAAAGCCTTATCAGTTGCATCAACTACGGCCCGCTTGCGGGCCGTAGTTGTTTATACTGGCGCACTTTTTTTCACCTGATTGACGGACACATCGATGAGCACCTTGCTGGCCCTGGACACCGCGACTGAAGCTTGCTCCGTTGCCTTGCTGCACGACGGCAAGGTCACGAGCCATTACGAGGTGATCCCGCGCCTGCATGCGCAGAAGCTGCTGCCGATGATCCAGAAACTGTTGAGCGACGCCGGCACAACCTTGCAGGCGGTGGACGCGATTGCCTTCGGTCGTGGGCCAGGGGCTTTTACTGGCGTGCGCATCGCCATCGGCGTAGTGCAAGGGCTGGGATTTGCCCTGGAGCGCCCGGTGCTACCGGTATCGAACCTGGCGGTGCTGGCCCAGCGTGCCTTGCGTGAACAAGGTGCCCGCCAGGTCGCCGCGGCCATCGATGCGCGCATGGATGAGGTGTACTGGGGCTGCTACCGCGAAACCGACGGCGAGATGCGCCTGGTCGGTGCTGAAGCGGTGTTGCCGCCCGAAGCGGCGGCGTTGCCGGGCGATGCCAGCGGTGATTGGTTCGGCGCCGGCACCGGTTGGGGCTATGGCGAGCGGATCGGTGTCAGCCTCATCGGCCAGGACGCCTCGATGCTGCCCCATGCCGAGGACCTGCTGGCCCTGGCACGTTTCGCCTGGGAACGCGGCGAGGCCATTCCAGCCGATGATGCGCAGCCGGTGTACCTGCGGGACAAAGTCGCAACCCCCAAGTCCGAGCGGTAAACCCAGACTTGACCGCATTCCCAAGTGGGCACAGTTGTGGCGAGGGAGCTTGCTCCCGCTGGGGCGCGAAGCGGCCCTAAAATTTCATTCGCACCTTATCTTGCCAGATTGAAACCAATTTTTTTGGGGCCGCTTCGCAGCCCAGCGGGAGCAAGCTCCCTCGCCACAAAGTCATTTTCGCCGCAAAAAGTCACACTCAAATAATGCCAGTCGTCACTTTTTCCGCCCGTTTTTAAACCTTTTTGACTTTATGTGTTCTAGTTATCACTTGCGCATTTGCGCGGCTGCGAAAGTGCCGCTAAATTGCCATCATTGATACCGAGCATTCTGTCATGCGTATAGACGGCGTTTCATCCCAGTCCTACCCCATCAAGCGTCGGCCTCGTGCGGGTAAAGCCACCGAGCCGGAAAACTTCGATGACATCGATGGCGAACTGGAATTTCCGTCTGAAGAGCAACTGGCCGCCCGTGCCGCCAAAGCCTCCGCACAACGCTTGAGCAATCTCCCCGCCCGTCAGCAAGACATGCTTTATCACCGTGCGATGAGCCGCAGTGTCTCCACGGCACTGGCAAGCTACCTGAGCACCGCCGGTTTCGTCGATTGGGATATGGAAGTGCTGGGACTCGATCTCTACATCTGATGGTCTTGCCTTACTACCTGGGCTGTCCGTCCTGGAGCGAAAACGCCTGGCGTGATTACCTTTATCCCCAGGATGCGAAAAGCACCGACTTCCTCGATCTCTATTCCCAAGTGTTCAATGCCGTAGAAGGCAATACGACCTTCTATGCCAGCCCGTCTGCAGCCACCGTGCAGCGCTGGGCCGAGATCATGCCCGAGCACTTTCGTTTCACTGCCAAGTTTCCTGGCGACATCAGCCACAATGGTGATCTGCGCGAGCGCCTGACGGCCACCGAAACCTTCCTGCAGTTGCTCAGCCCCTTGGGCGAGCGCGTTGCGCCGTATTGGCTGCAATTGTCCAAGGCCTTCACGCCGAATCGCTTGCCGGAGCTGGCGGGGTTCATCGATGCCTTGCAGCGTCCCTTGGCCGTGGAGGTCCGACACGACGATTTTTTTGCCAAGGGCGACGCCGAACGGCGGCTCAATCGCCTGTTGCTCGATCGTGGCGTCGAACGCATTTGCCTCGATCCCCGAGCCTTGTTCAGTTGCACCTCCCTTGATCCCGCCGTGCTCCACGCACAATCGAAAAAGCCCCGCGTGCCGCCCCGGCCCGCGGCGTTCACCCAATGTCCGCAAGTGCGTTTCATCGGTCATCCGGTGCTCGAAGCCAACGAGCCGTTCCTGACGCCGTGGGTGGAGAAAATCGCCGGCTGGATCGAAGAAGGGCGCACACCCTATGTCTTCCTGCACACCGCCGACAACGTCCTGGCGGCCCGGCTCGCGCAACGCTTTCACGAGCGCTTGATGAGCCGTTTGCCTGGCTTGCCGGCGCTGCCTGCGCTATATAGAGAGCCCGCCGCCGAGCAACTGGGTTTGCTCTGAGGCCCATTCCCTCTCTGCTCAGGAGCGAACTACATGGAAGCGCACATTCGTCGAGCCCAGGCGTTCAAGGCCTTGCACGAACGCGAAGGGGCTTTTGTCATTCCCAACCCGTGGGACGCCGGTTCGGCCAAGATGCTCGCCAGCCTCGGCTTTGAAGCCTTGGCGACCACCAGTGCCGGCCACGCCTTTTCCCTGGCCCGCCCCGATGGCGCGCTAGGCCTGGAGGACACGCTGGCCAACGTGCGGGCGATTGTCGCGGCCACTGACCTGCCGGTGGCCGTCGACCTGGAGAACGGTTTTGCCGATGCCCCCGATGAGTGCGCCCGTAGCCTGCTCCGAGCGGCAGAGGCCGGCGCGGTGGGTGGTTCGATCGAGGACGCCACGGGGCGTGAAGACAGCCCGATCTATTGTTTTGACCATGCCGTGGCACGGGTCAAGGCTGCCGCCGAGGCCGTGCGCAGCTTGCCGTTTCCATTCTTGCTGACGGCCCGGGCGGAAAACTTCCTGCACGGCAATCCCGACCTGGACGACACCATTCGCCGGCTGAAGGCCTTCGCGGACGCGGGGGCCGACGTGTTGTACGCCCCGGGGCTGAGCAGCGCCGAACAAGTCCTCGCGGTGGTGCAGGCCGTGGCGCCAAAACCGGTGAACGTGCTGATGTCCGGGGCGCTGGACCTGACGGTGGCGCAGTTGAGCGAGCTGGGCGTCAAGCGCATCAGTGTCGGCTCGGCGCTGGCCCTGGCCGCGTATGGCGAGTTCTTCCGCGCCGCCGAGGAGATCCAGGAGCAGGGCACATTCACCTTCACGCGCCGCTCGATGCCGTTCAAGCAGGCCAACCAATTATTCAAGGGTTGATGCCCGAGGCAACGTCGTGCGGTTTTTGAAAGTTCTTGCGGTCGTGGCGCTGCTCGTGGGCGTTGCCGTGCTGGGGGTATGGCGCGGCTGGGTGGCGCTGCCGCCCCAATGGAATCCCTGGGCGCCGTTGGACGTCAACCTGGCGCCCAACTTGCTGACCCGCTTCAAGCTCATGGCCCTGCGCAACGACCCGCAGCTGTGTGACCAGGCCCTTGCCACGTCGGGCCTGCGCACCGTGCGCCAGGCCGACAGCGGCGCCAATACCACATGCCCGTTGACCAATGTGTTGCGGGTCCAGGGTGGTGAGGTGGCGTTGAGCAGCAGCTTCCTCGCCAGTTGCCCGCTGGCCGTGGCGTTCGCGCTGTTCGAGCGTCACGGGTTGCAGCCGGCGGCAATGGCGGTCTACGGGCAGAAAGTGACGCGGGTCGACCACCTCGGCAGTTTCGCCTGCCGCAACATGTACGGGCGTGAGAGTGGGGCGCGCAGTCAGCACGCCACCGCCAGCGCGCTGGACATCGCCGGGTTTCGCCTGGCCGATGGGCGCACGATCAGCGTGCTCAGGGATTGGCCCAAGGACACGGCCGATGCGCGCTTTTTGCGTCAGGCTCGGGATGGCGCCTGCGATATGTTCAGTGTGGTCTTGAGCCCGGATTACAACGCGGCACACCGCAACCATTTTCATCTGGATGTGGGGCCATGGTGGATCTGTCGTTGATAAGCCTCAGGCGGCGATGCGCAGGTTCTGCAGCACGATCGGACGTGCCCAGCGGGTATCGAAGTCCAGTTGTTTTTGCTGTGCCACCAATTCCTCTTCCGGGAACGGCGGGAATGGCTTGTCCAGCAGGTCGAGTTCGAACTCGGCAATTGGCAAGTGCAATGCACGCGGTTGTGGCGCCGGGCCCGGTTCCGGCAGCGGTTGACCGGCGGTGAGGACGAGTGGGCGGACCCAGCTGCTTTCGAAGGTCTGCTGCTTTTGCTGGGCAGCGATTTCTTCTGGCGGGAACGGCGGAAAGGGTTTGTCCAGCAGGTCGAGTTCGAATTCGGCGATGGGCAAGAACAGCGGCTCTGGCGGCTTGACCGGTGTTTCGATCACTTCGCAGGTGCGCTGGCTGACGATGTGCGCCAGGAGTTCGGCGCCGAGGGTCGGTTCAACGGCCTCATCAAGGGGCTCTGGCTGGTAGCTGCCAGGTGCCGGTGCGTTATCACCCAGTTGATCGGCCAGGGCCCGGGCAAAAAAATCCTGCCACAGGTGACTGACGCCGCTCAGCGCTTGGGTGTTACGCAGGCTGTAATCGCCGTAAGGGGAGATAACGCCTATCGATGTGGATTGAATGTCTGACATTTTTCTCGGTCGACGCTCAGCTCTGGCAAAATGCCGTTCACCGTTGTTATCGGCCGTTTTTGCCGATCCTTAATTTTTTGAGCATGTTTCCATGAATGAACAACTTCCATGAGTGAGCAACCCGCGGTCTGCCGCATCCATGTCGAGGCCTTGGCCCCAGCCTTTCAACCGCAGGCCGAGCACTGGGCCGAGCGGCTTGGCCTGCCTTTGCAAGTGGACGATGGCGAGTTTGCCTTGCAGGTCGGTGAACAGGGGTTGCAGTTGCAGCAGTTGGGGCCGGATGCGCCAGGCCCGGTGCGCGTGGACTTCGTCGAAGGCGGGGCGGCCCATCGGCGTCTGTACGGCGGCGGCAGCGGCCAGATGATCGCCAAGGCGGTCGGGATTGCCCAGGGCGTTCGTCCGCGGGTGCTGGATGCCACGGCCGGGTTGGGCAAGGACGCGTTCGTGCTGGCCAGCCTTGGGTGCGAAATGAGCCTGATCGAGCGTCAGCCGCTGATCGGTGCCTTACTGGAGGATGGCCTGGCCCGTGGCGCAGAGGACTTCGACGTGGCGCCGATCGTGGCGCGCATGCGTTTGCTCAAGGGCAATTCCATCGAGGTGATGCGCAACTGGGAAGGCGAACCGCCCCAGGTGATCTACCTCGACCCGATGTTCCCTCATCGTGAGAAAACTGCCCTGGTGAAGAAGGAAATGCGCCTGTTCCGGCCCCTGGTGGGCGATGACCCGGACGCCCCGGCGCTGCTCGCCGCGGCCCTGGCCCTGGCGACGCACCGAGTGGTGGTCAAGCGCCCGCGCAAAGCTCCCTGCATCGAAGGGCCGAAGCCGAGCCATGGGCTGGATGGCAAGTCCAGTCGCTATGACATCTATCCGAAGAAAGCGCTCAAGCCTTGAGACCGAGTTGCCTGCATCGCGAGCAGGCTCGCTCCCACAGGGGCCGGTGGCGGGCGCTGATTCTGTGAACCCCGTCGATCAAACTGTGGGAGCGGGCTTGCTCGCGAAAGCGGTGGGTCAGTTGGTGAAGGTGTTGAATAGGCCGCCGTCTTCGCGAGCAAGCCCGCTCCCACATTGGATCTGTGGTGTTCATCAAGCCCTGTGGGAGCGAGCCTGCTCGCGATGAGGCCCTGACGGCCAGCGAAAATCCCACTGGCTGGCCTACGGCCGATAAGCCCGCATGAACAACCCCACCACTTCCTGCACATGGGCCTCGGCGGCTTCAGGTTCCGGGGTCGGGGCGCAGCCAATCAACAAGCGGAAGTTCGCCGCACCCTTGATCAGGCAGAAGAAATGCTCGGCGGCATTGCGCGGTTTATCGATGCTCAGGGCGCCGCTCTGGTTGACCTTGCTCAGCAGCCGCTCCATGCCTGAGAGCATCCGCTGCGGACCGGCTTCGTAGAAAATCGTCGACAGCTTCGGGTCCTGGCTGCCCAAGGCCATGATCAGGCGATGCAGGTTCAACGACTCATCGCTGTTGATCAATTGATTGAACCCGCGGGCAATATTCAGCAACACATGTTCGATCGGAACACCGTCCGGCCATTCGTAAAACAGCGACGGCACCTGCTCTTCACATTTGGCCATCACGGCAGCGGAAAACAGCGTCTCCTTGTCGTTGAAATGGCTGTAGACCGTCAGCTTCGAAACCCCCGCCTCGGTGGCAACGGCGTCCATGCTGGTATTGGCGTAGCCCATCCTCAGGAACAGGCGTTTCGCCGCGTCGAGAATGGCCTGGCGCTTGGCCAGGTCCTTGGGGCGACCAGGGCCGCTGGGTGTTGGAGGATTGTTCGACATTCTTCGCTTTTAATACTGGACTGGTGAGTTTGCTATTAATAACATACTCGCCAGTATAATTATTCCAAGCACCATTAGCGAAAGGTCACTCGCCATGTTCCGCTATGTCCTGCCCCTCGCCCTGCCAGCCGCCCTGGTTTTTTTATTGTCTGCGTGCGGTCATGACGAGCCGGTGCCCGTCGCCGTGCGTCCCGCCATGGTGGTCAAGCCTGAGCCGTCGGCCCAGGCGATGGACAGTTACCCGGGCGAAGTGCGGGCACGTTTCGAGCCTGAACTGGCCTTTCGCATTGGCGGCAAGGTGAGCCGGCGACTGGTGGAAGAGGGGCAGCGGGTCAAGGCCAATCAACCGCTGGCCGAACTCGATCCCGAGGACGTGCGCCTGCAACTGGAAGCGACCCGTGCCCAGGTCGCCGCCGCCGAGGCCAACCTGAACCTGGTCCGTGCCGAACGTGACCGCTACAAGACCTTGATGGAGCGGCAGATGGTCAGCCGTTCGCAGTACGACAACGCTGAAAACCTTTACCGCTCCGGCACTGCGCGGCTCAAACAGATCAAGGCCGAGTTCGATGTCGCCAACAACCAGGCCAGCTATTCGGTGCTGCGTGCGCCCCAGGATGGCGTGGTAGCCCGGCGCTCCGTGGAAGTCGGGCAGGTGGTCTCGGCCGGGCAAACAGTCTTCACCCTGGCCACCGATGGCGAGCGCGAGGTGTTGATCAGCCTGCCGGAACAGGGCTTCGGCCGGTTCAAGATCGGCCAGCCGGTGTCGGTCGAACTGTGGAGCCAGCCTGACCAGCGCTTCAGCGGGCGTATTCGTGAGCTGTCGCCGGCTGCCGACCCCAAGTCCCGCACCTTCGCCGCCCGCGTGGCCTTCACCGCCGGCAGTGTTCCGGCGGAACTGGGCCAAAGTGCCCGGGTGTTTATCCAGACCACCGACAACGTACCGCTGTCGGTGCCCTTGTCAGCGTTGACCGCGGAAAACGGCGCAACCTATGTCTGGGTGGTCAACGCCAACAACACCTTGAAGAAAGTCCCGGTGCGGGTCGGCCCCTTCGGCGAGAGGACTGTGCCGGTACTGGAAGGCCTCAGCCCCGATGACTGGGTGGTGGCGGCTGGCGTGCATGTGCTCCTCGACGGCCAGCAGGTGCGGCCAGTGGATCGCTCCAACCGTTTGGTCAACCTGACGGCCAAGGAGTAATCCGCGATGGGCTTCAATCTTTCCGAATGGGCGCTGCGTAACCGCCAGATCGTACTGTTCCTGATGCTGTTGCTGGCCATCGTCGGCGCGCTTTCCTACACCAAGCTCGGCCAGAGCGAAGACCCGCCGTTCACCTTCAAGGCGATGGTGATCCGCACCACGTGGCCAGGCGCCACGGCCGAGGAAGTTTCGCGACAAGTCACTGAGCGCATCGAAAAGAAACTGATGGAAACCGGTGACTACGAGAGGATCGTCTCGTTCTCCCGGCCGGGGGAGTCCCAGGTGACCTTCATGGCCCGCGACTCGCTGCATTCGGCGCAGATTCCCGAGTTGTGGTACCAGTTGCGCAAAAAAATCGGCGATATCCGCCACACCTTGCCACCGGGTATCCAGGGGCCGTTTTTCAACGATGAGTTCGGCACCACCTTCGGCAATATCTACGCACTGACCGGCGACGGCTTCGACTACGCCGTGCTCAAGGACTACGCCGATCGCATCCAGCTGCAACTGCAACGGGTCAAGGACGTGGGCAAAGTCGAACTGCTCGGGTTGCAGGACGAGAAAATCTGGATCGAGCTGTCGAATGTGAAGCTGGCGACCCTCGGCCTGCCCTTGGCGGCGGTCCAGCAGGCCCTTGAGGAACAGAACACCGTCTCTACCGCCGGCTTCTTCGAAACCAGCAGCGAGCGCTTGCAGCTACGGGTTTCGGGGAATTTCCAGACCGTGGAAGAGATCCGCAACTTCCCCATCCGGGTCGGCGACCGGACGTTCCGTATCAGTGATCTGGCGGACGTGCGCCGTGGTTTCAACGACCCGCCGGCGCCACGCATGCGCTTCATGGGCGAGGACGCCATCGGCTTGGCCGTCGCGATGAAGGAAGGCGGGGACATCCTGATTCTGGGCAAGGCCCTGGAAGTTGACTTCGCCCGCATCCAGAACACCCTCCCGGCCGGCATGCAACTGCGCAAGGTGTCGGATCAACCCGCGGCGGTAAAGACCGGGGTCGGTGAGTTCGTCCGGGTGCTGGTCGAAGCGCTGACGATTGTATTGCTGGTGAGCTTCTTCTCCCTCGGGTTGCGCACCGGGATGGTGGTGGCCCTGGCGATTCCGCTGGTGTTGGCGATGACCTTCGCCGCGATGTATTACCTGGGGATCGGCCTGCACAAGATTTCCCTCGGTGCGCTGGTATTGGCCCTGGGGTTGCTGGTGGACGACGCGATCATCGCGGTGGAAATGATGGCGATCAAGATGGAGCAGGGCTTCGACCGGATCAAGGCGGCCAGCTTCGCCTGGACCAGCACCGCATTCCCGATGCTCACCGGTACCTTGATTACGGCGGCGGGCTTCCTGCCGATCGCCACCGCGCAATCGGGCACCGGCGAATACACCCGCTCGATTTTCCAGGTGGTGACCCTGGCGTTGCTCGCCTCCTGGGTGGCTGCGGTGGTGTTCGTGCCGTATCTGGGGGAAAAGCTCCTGCCGGACCTGGCGAAAATTCACGCGGCCAAACATGGCACGACTGACGGCCAGACCGACCCTTACGGTACGCCGTTCTATCGGCGTGTCCGACGGATGGTGGAGTGGTGCGTGCGTCGCCGCAAAACCGTCATCCTGCTGACCGTGCTGTTATTCGTCGGCTCGGTGGTGCTGTTCCGTTTCGTGCCGCAGCAGTTCTTTCCGGCATCGGGGCGGCTGGAGCTGATGGTCGACTTGAAGCTGCAGGAAGGCGCCTCCCTGAGCAATACCGCCGAGCAGGTCAAGCGCCTGGAAGCGCTGCTCAAGGACCATGCCGGCATCGACAATTATGTGGCTTATGTCGGCACCGGTTCACCGCGTTTTTACTTGCCCCTGGACCAACAACTGCCGGCCTCCAGCTTCGCCCAGTTCGTGGTGCTGGCCAAGACCATCGAAGACCGAGAGCCGTTGCGCAGTTGGTTGATCACCACGCTGAACGAGCAATTCCCGACCCTGCGCTCGCGGGTCACGCGCCTGGAAAACGGCCCGCCGGTCGGCTATCCGGTGCAGTTCCGCGTCACGGGTGAACACATCGAAGAAGTCCGGGTACTGGCGCGGAAAGTGGCGACAAAGGTTCGCGAAAACCCCTACGTGGTCAACGTGCATCTGGACTGGGAGGAACCGAGCAAGGTGGTGTACCTCAATGTTGACCAGGACCGTGCCCGGGCGCTGGGCGTCAGCACCACCCACCTGGCGAGCTTCCTGCGCAGCTCCCTCACCGGCTCCAGCGTCAGCCAGTATCGGGAAGACAACGAACTGATCGAAATTTTGCTGCGCGGTACGGTGCATGAGCGCACCGAGTTGTCGTTGCTGCCAAGCCTGGCAGTGCCGACCGACAACGGTAAAAGTGTTGCCCTGTCGCAGATCGCCACCTTGGAATATGGTTTCGAGGAGGGTGTGATCTGGCACCGCAATCGACTGCCGAGCGTGACCGTACGGGCCGATATCTACGGCAAGGAGCAACCAGCGACGCTGGTGGCACAGATCTTCCCGACCCTGGACCCGATTCGCGCCGAGCTGCCAGACGGTTACTTGCTGGAAGTGGGCGGTACGGTGGAGGATTCGGCCCGTGGCCAGAAATCGGTAAATGCCGGCGTGCCGTTGTTCATCGTGGTGGTGCTGACATTGCTGATGTTGCAACTGCGCAGTTTCTCCCGCACGGCCATGGTGTTTCTCACCGCGCCCCTGGGGTTGATCGGCGTCACGCTGTTCCTGCTGGTGTTCCGCCAGCCGTTCGGCTTCGTCGCCATGCTCGGCACCATTGCGCTGTCGGGGATGATCATGCGCAACTCGGTGATCCTGGTGGACCAGATCGAGCAGGACATCAAGGCCGGGCTGGCGCCTTGGCAGGCGATCATCGAAGCCACGGTGCGGCGTTTTCGCCCCATCGTGCTCACCGCACTGGCGGCGGTGCTGGCGATGATCCCGCTGTCGCGCAGTTTGTTCTTCGGCCCGATGGCGGTGGCGATCATGGGCGGCCTGATCGTGGCCACGGCGTTGACGCTGTTGTTCCTGCCGGCGTTGTATGCGGCGTGGTTCAGGGTCAAGAAAACCTGATCAACAGGTGTACACCTAACCTGTGGCGAGGGAGCTTGCTCCCGCTCGGTTGCGCAGCAACCGCAAAAGCTTGGGGCCGCTGCGCAGCCCAGCGGGAGCAAGCTCCTCGCCACAGGGTTTGTATTCCATTCCACAAGGGCTGTGTGTTCCTGGCCACAGCGTTTGGGTGTCCTCGCTACAACTCCACCTTCACCCAACTCACCGGCTGATCCAGCCAATCGGCGAATTCATCGATGAACTCCTGCTTGAACCCCGCCTCCAGCCAGTTGTTGAAGATGAACCCGAGGTTGGAGAAGCCGCACGGCTGCAGGAACAGGAAGCCGTTGATGTCATCTTCATGCCCGCACTCGGGACAGGTGAAGTTGTCGGTGCGCCCTGGCATCCACTCCTCCAGGCTTTCGAACAGCGCCTCACCAATCTCCCGGCGACACTCGGCGCAACCGGCTTCTTCAAGAAAGCCCTTGGCCGGCGTATAGATGCAGCGCTTGGTGATGATCTCCAGGCCATTGATCGACTCGCCGAACGGCAAGGCTTCGGGGTGCATGACCACCGCGCGGGCACCGGGGGCGATGGCATGGGCCATGCGATTGCCGGTGCGCCCGCAAGTGGTCAGTTGTTCTTCGACGATATTCTTGCGCACCAGCCAGCGCACGATCGCCCGGGCCCGAGGCTCGTGGACCGGCAGGGTGGAAATTTTCGGGACGATGATGCTTTGCGAATTCATGGCGAGGCCTGGCGGTTTCCCTGGCGGATCTTATAAAGGGCCGGCAGCTTAATCCCTGGCTGGGCCAGGTCAAGCACTCAAGTAACGCCCGATCAAGGCAATGCCGCTGGCGAGCACCAGCCAAGTCACCAAGCGCACGAACGCCTCGCGCGACAACCTCATGGTCAGGCGACGACCTACCCACAGACCCAGCGCCATGGCCGGCAACAAACACAGCGCCAGTGCCAACAAGGGTAGCTCGGCATACACCCCGGCGACGATAAACAGGCTCAAGCGCACCACGGTGCTGCAACTGATCAGGGCACTTTGCGTGGCCCGGGCCGGGTCCTTGGGCAGGCGACTGTTCAGGTAGATCGCATACAAAAAGCCGCCACTGCCAAACAACGCCCCGAACATCCCACCCGCCGTGCCCATCGGGAACGCCCACAATGAAGACAACTGCGCGGGCCGGGTTTTTATCAACAGGCTGTAGATCGCATAAGCGCAGATGAACAGCCCCATCAACAATAGCAACAGATCCGACTTGAGGTTGAGCAGGAAAATCACCCCCAGCGTGCAGCCCACTGCCATGCAGGGCAGCAACCGCAGCAGCTCCGGCCGGGACACGTCCCGCCGCGATGGCAACAGGTTGCCGAAGGCCGCGACAAAATCGAGCAAGACCAGCAGCGGGACGATTTTCGACAGGGGCATGAACAACAGCAGGACGGGCGCGGCCACCAGCGCCGTGCCGAACCCGGCGATGCCGAACACGATGTAGGCCAGGGCAATGGCCGAGGCGATCACCAGCCATTCCATCGGGGCAAATGCCCACTGGCCCAACCATGGGAGAAGATTCATCCGGCACTTCTTTGATGAGGAGAGCCGGGACTTTAGCCAGAGGTCGGGGGCATATCCAGCATTTATGGTGGCTGCACCACCGCTATCGCGAGCAGGCTCGCTCCCACATTGGATTTCCATTGGATTCAAATGCTGTGTACGACGCAGAACCCTTGTGGGAGCGAGCCTGCTCGCGATGCAGGCGACTCGGTCTAATTCTCTGTACACATGGAGATTCAGCCACAAATGCCCTTATTATGCCGCCCATGATTAAAGATCCCTTTGCCCGACTGGGCCTGGACCGCGAGGTCCTGACTGTCAGCCAGCTCAACGGCCGTGCGCGGGTGTTGCTTGAAGACGTGTTCAGCAACATCTGGGTCGAGGGCGAGATCTCCAACCTCGCCCGCCCCGCCTCAGGCCATGTGTATTTCACTCTCAAGGACAGCGGCGCCCAGGTGCGTTGCGCGCTGTTCCGACAGAACGCCGCACGGGTGCGCCAAGCCTTGAAGGACGGGCTGGCGGTGAAGGTGCGCGGCAAGGTTTCGCTGTTCGAAGGTCGTGGCGACTATCAACTGATCCTCGACACCGTGGAACCGGCCGGCGATGGCGCCCTGCGCCTGGCCTTCGATGCCCTGAAGGAAAAGCTCAGCGCCGAGGGCCTGTTCAGCGCCGAGCGCAAGGTGCCGTTGCCGGCCCATCCACAACGCATTGGCATCATCAGTTCACCCACCGGCGCGGTGATCCGCGACATCATCAGCGTGTTCCGCCGCCGCGCGCCGCAGATATCCCTGACTTTGATTCCCACCGCCGTGCAAGGCCGCGAAGCCACCGCGCAAATCGTCCGCGCCCTGAAACTGGCCGATGCCCGCGGTTTCGATGCGCTGATCCTGGCCCGGGGCGGCGGTTCGCTGGAAGACTTGTGGTGCTTCAACGAAGAAGCCGTGGCCCGGGCGGTGGATGCCTGCGTCACGCCGATCGTCAGCGCCGTGGGCCATGAAACCGATGTCTCCATCAGTGACTTCGTCGCCGACGTCCGCGCGCCGACTCCGTCCGCCGCCGCCGAGCTGCTGGCGCCAGATGCCGGCGACCTGGTGCGCCGGGTCGAAAGCCTGCATCGCCGGTTGGTGATGCGCATGCGCGACCGGCTGATGCGCGATCAACTGCGCCTCGAAGGTCTTACCCGACGCCTGCGCCATCCCGGTGAACGCCTGCGCCAGCAGGCCCAACGCCTCGACGACCTGGACATGCGCATGCGCCGGGCCTTCGAACGCAGCCTCAATACTCGCCGCGAACGGCTGATCCGCCTGGAAACCCGCCTGGCCGGGCAGCATCCGGGACGCCAACTGGCGATGTTGCACCAGCGCCTGGACAGCCTCGCCGAACGCCTGCCCCGGGCCATGCGCGAAGGGCTCAAGACGCGACGCGTGCAATTGCACAACCAGATGCAGACGCTGCACATCGTCAGCCCCCTGGCGACCCTCGGTCGCGGCTACAGCATTTTGCTCGACGAGCGCGGCCATGCGATCCGCAGCGCCGAACAAACCCAGACCGGCCAGCGCCTGACCGCCAAGCTCGGCGAAGGCGAACTGCTGGTGCGGGTCGAAGACAATCACCTGACGCCGGTCACCCTTTCTTTACTGGATTGATTCATGCCGCGATATCTCGCCCCCTTGTTCTTGCTATGCCTGACCTTCAATGCCCACGCCGACAGCTACATCACTCGTTTGTTGAACAAACCGGTACCCGGCGGCGTGGCCGTGGTGGACCTGGGCAGCGCAGCCAAGGCACCGAAAGCCAGTTACCAGGGCAAGCCGGTGCTGGTGGTCAAGGAACAGAACAACTGGCTGGCAATTGTCGGCATCCCGCTGACGGTCCAACCCGGCACCCAGCAGATCAGCAGTGGCGGCAGCACCCAGCCGTTCGTGGTCGGCTACAAGAAGTACCCCGAGCAGCACATCACCCTGAAGAACAAACGCCAGGTCAACCCGAACCCGGCGGACCTCAAGCGCATCGACGCCGAACTGGCGATGCAGTTGAAGGCCTATCGCAGCTTCAGCCCGAACATCCCTAGCAACCTGTTGCTGGACAAACCGGTCAACGGTCCGCTGTCGAGCAAGTTCGGTGTGCGCCGTTTCTTCAATGGAGAAGAGCGCAACCCCCACGCCGGCCTGGACTTCGCCGTACCCGCCGGCACACCGATCAAGACCCCAGCCGCCGGCAAGGTGATCCTCACCGGCAATTACTTCTTCAATGGCAACACCGTGTTCGTCGACCACGGCCAAGGCTTTATCAGCATGTTCTGCCACATGTCAAAGATCGACGTGAAAGTCGGCCAGCAACTGGCCCGGGGGACCGTGGTCGGCAAGGTCGGCGCCACGGGACGGGCGACCGGGCCGCACATGCACTGGAACATCAGCTTGAATGATGCTCGCGTGGACCCGGCGATTTTTATCGGGGCGTTTCAACCCTGAGTGTTTGTGGTGAGGCTACTGGCCTCTTCGCGAGCAGGCTCGCTCCCACATTGGGATCTGCGGTGAACACAACATTGGCAACCACAAAGATCCCTTGTGGGAGCGAGCCTGCTCGCGAAGACGTAGGCCCTGGCACCACCATCCTTGGAATTGCCGAGCCCTAAATATCGGCGCAATCCTTAAGACTCATTCTGCACAGTCACGCGATTAAATCTCGCAAACCCTCCTAAAAGCAGAACTTCTCTCAATTTTTTCCGACTGCTTGCAACCCTCTCCTCACGCGGTTAGGGTTGAAAGCATGAAAACCTCTCACACCCTCATCCAGCTTCGCCAGCACCGCAGCCTGTGCCTCGTCAGCGCACGACTGCCAGGCTGAATCGCGGCACCTCGTCCCGGCTGTGAAGCCACCCCCATCGAACCACCGGCAGGCCGCCTTTTTCCGGCCACGACAATAAGGATTTCCCCATGAGCATGCTCAAAGACCCGTCTTCCAAGTACCGCGCCTTTCCGACCATCAACCTGCCGGATCGCACCTGGCCGTCGAAGACCATCACCGCCGCGCCGATCTGGTGCAGCTCCGACCTGCGCGACGGCAATCAGTCGCTGATCGAGCCGATGGACGCGGTCAAGAAGCTGCGCTTCTGGAAAACCCTCGTTGCCGTGGGCGTGAAGGAAATCGAAGCATCGTTCCCAGCCGCTTCGCAAACAGATTTCGACTTCGTACGCACCCTCATCGAGGAAGGCCACATCCCGGACGACACCACCATCCAGGTGTTGACCCAGGCCCGTGAAGACCTGATCGCCCGCACGTTCGAATCCCTGCGTGGCGCGAAAAAAGCCATCGTCCACCTGTACAACGCCACCTGCCCGTCGTTCCGCCGTATCGTGTTCAACCAGGACAAGGAAGGCGTGAAGGAAATCGCGGTGAACGCGGCCAAGCTGTTCGTCAAATACGCGGCGCAACAGCCGGAAACCCAATGGCAGTTCGAGTATTCGCCAGAGACCTTCAGCGCCACCGAGCTGGAATTCGCCAAGGAAGTCTGCGACGCGGTGATCGAAGTCTGGAACCCGACCCCGGCGCGCAAGGTGATCCTCAACCTGCCGGCCACCGTGGAAGTCGCCACCCCGAACATCTACGCCGACCAGATCGAGTGGTTCCACCGCAACATCACCCGTCGTGACAGCGTGCTCATCAGCCTGCACACCCACAACGACCGTGGCACCGGCGTGGCCGCTACCGAGCTGGGCCTGATGGCCGGCGCCGACCGTGTCGAAGGCTGCCTGTTCGGCAACGGCGAACGCACCGGCAACGTCGACCTGGTAACCGTGGCGCTGAACCTCTACACCCAGGGCATCAACCCTGAGCTGGACTTCTCCGACATCGACGGCGTGCGCAAAGTGGTCGAGGAATGCAACCAGATCCCGGTGCACCCGCGTCATCCGTACGTCGGCGACCTGGTTCACACCGCGTTCTCTGGTTCGCACCAGGATGCGATCCGCAAAGGTTTTGCCCAGCAGAAATCGGACGCCCTGTGGGAAGTGCCGTACCTGCCGATCGACCCAGCCGACATCGGCCGCAGCTACGAGGCGGTGATTCGCGTGAACAGCCAGTCGGGCAAAGGCGGTATCGCCTACCTGCTGGAACAGGAATACGGCATCAGCCTTCCGCGTCGCATGCAGATCGAATTCAGCCAGGTGGTGCAGCGCGAAACCGATCGCCTGGGCCTGGAAATGACCGCCCAGCAGATCCACGCCCTGCTGCAGCGTGAATACCTGCAAGCCAACACCCCGTACGCGCTGGTCAGCCATCGCCTGCAGGAAGAAAACGGCAACAGCGCCGTGGAAGTGGAAGTGGCGAGCAAAGGCCAGGGCGAGACCAACCTGCACTGGCGCGGCCGAGGCAACGGCGCCCTGGAAGCACTGGTGGCCGGCCTGCCGATTCCGGTGGAGATCATGGACTACAACGAACACGCCATCGGCGCCGGCACCAATGCCAAGGCCGCGGCGTACATCGAACTGCGGGTCAACGGCGAGCGTGCGGTGCATGGTGTGGGCATCGATGAGAACATCACCACCGCGAGCTTCAAGGCGCTGTTCAGTGCGCTGAACCGGTCGCTGAGCCAGCCAGAGGCCAAGGCGGCTTGATCGGTCGCTGAAAATCAAAAAGGCCCCGGGGTGTGAATCCTGGGGCCTTTTTGTTTGGCTGATGGTTTTGTGTGGCCTGTTCCGGCCTCATCGCGAGCAGGCTCGCTCCCACACTGGTCGGCATTATGCAAAACCCTGTGGGAGCGAGCCTGCTCGCGATAGCGGCCTGTCAGGCAACGCAAGTCTCAGGCATGGGTATCGATCGAAATAGTCATCGCCTGCAACAGCGCGGCCTGCAAGGTTTGCAGAGTCGCCTGGGTCGCCATGATCTGGGTCTGGATCGCCATGGTTTCCTGAGCTTTCTGCTCTTCATCGGCGCGGCTTTTTTGCACCCGTGCCAGCTGGGCTTGCTGCTCGGCCAGCAGCTTCTGGGTCTGTTCGATCTGCTTCTTCAGTTGCTCGATGACATCGCCGGTGCCGCTGCTGCCACCCGCACCAGCGATATTCGCGCCGCTGGTGTCGACTGCCAGTTTCTTGTCTTTGTCTTCGCTGCTGTCAGTCGATGCCACTGGGCTGACTGCTTTCTCTTCTTCAGCCCCGCGGATGGAGACCTTTGGGGCCGACAATGGATAAGGGTTAACGGTCGTTGCGCTGATACTGGTCATAGGGACTCCTCCTTGGCTGACCCGTTATCGGCACCCGACAGCGTTTCTTGAGGCTGAATCGTTTCAATAAATGAATTCGAAGCGATCGGCATCCAGGTTCGCCGGAAACCGCGTGCGATACGCCGCCAGGTCCGCCGCCTTCAAACACACCCGGAACACGCCATCGGCTTCGCCAGCACTGAGCAAGCTCTCGCCCTGAAAGTCCAGTACCTGGCTGTCCCCGGTGTAGGCGAAGCCCTTGCCGTCGGTGCCCACACGGTTGACCGCCGCCACGTAGCACAGGTTCTCGATCGCCCGGGCCGGCAGCAGCCGATTCCAGTGCTGACGCCGGGCCCCGGGCCAGTTGGCGGTGTACAACAGCAGGTCGGTGTCCTCGGCATCCCGACTCCACGCCGGAAAGCGCAGGTCATAGCAGATCAACGGCCGGATCCGCCAACCCTGGAGTTCGAACAGCACCTGCTGGTCACCCGGTGTGTAGTGGTTATGCTCGCCGGCCATGCGGAACAGATGGCGCTTGTCGTAATGCAGCACTTCACCGTCCGGCCGCGCCCACAGCAAGCGATTGCGATGGCTGCCGTCGCCGGCCTGGATGATCACGCTACCGGTGATCACCGCGTCCAGTTTCGCCGCCTGGTCCTTGAGCCAACGGCTGGTGGGCCCGTGCTCAGGCTCCGCCAGGGTCTCGGATTCCATGGAGAAACCGGTGGTGAACATTTCCGGGAGGATGATCAGGTCAGCCCCGCGCGCCTGTTCGAGCAGCGCTTCGAAATGTTCCAGGTTGGCCTCGCGGTCATGCCAGGCCAAGGTGGTCTGGACCAGGGCAATGTCGAGGTCCGGCAACGCGCTCAAATCACGCATAGTTTTTCCGCCGCTTCGCGCAGCGTCTCCTCGCGTTTGGCAAAGCACAGGCGCACCAGGCGCTGGCCTTGTGGTGGGTTCTCGTAGAACACCGAGATCGGAATCGTCGCCACGCCATGCTCGCGGGTCATCCACAGCGCCATGTCGACGTCATTCAGGTCCGGGCGGATCTGTGAGTAATCCACCAGTTGAAAATACGTGCCGGTCACGCGCTTGAAGCTGAACCGCGACGGGGCCAGCAGATCGCAGAACAGGTCACGCTTGGCCTGGTAGAAGTCCGGCAGTTCGTCGACGTGTTCCGGATGCTCGGCCATGAAGTCAGCCAGGGCGTACTGCAACGGCGTCACGCCGCAGAAACTGACGTACTGGTGCACCTTGCGCAGCTCCGCGGTCAGCGCCGCTGGCGCCACCACGTAGCCGGTTTTCCAGCCCGTGACGTGATAGGTCTTGCCGAACGAACTGACGACAAAGGCCCGGCGGTACAGCTCTTCATGGGCCAGGACACTGGCGTGGGCAACGCCGTCGAACACCAAGTGCTCATAAACCTCGTCGCTGACCAGATAGATGTCGCGGTCGCGAATCAGCGCCGCCAATTGATCCAGTTCGGCGCGGCTGATCAGGGCGCCGCTGGGGTTGTGCGGCGAGTTGAGGATGATCATGCGCGTGCGCGGGCTCAGGGCTTCGCCGAGCTTCTCGAAATCGATGGCGAAGTCATCCAGGCCCAATGACACATGCACGCAACGCCCACCGGCCAATTGCACGGAGGGCTCGTAACTGTCGTAGCTGGGGTCGAAGACGATCACTTCGTCACCGCTGTGGACCACCGCCGAGATGGCGCAGAAAATCGCTTGAGTCGCGCCCGGGGTCACGGTGACTTCCTGGTCGGCATCGACGTTGGTGCCATAGCAGCGGGCAATCTTCGCTGCGATCTGCTGGCGCAGCGCCGGCAGGCCGGTCATGGGTGAATATTGGTTGTGGCCTTGGGCGATGTGCCGACCGACCGCGTCGCGCAAGGCCTGCGGACCATCGAAATCGGGAAACCCCTGGGACAGGTTCAACGCGCCCGTCTGCGCGGCGAGCTGGGACATCTGGGTAAAAATCGTGATGCCGACGTTCGGCAACTTGCTGGTGATCATGGCGTGTCCCTGCTCTGCACCCGGCTCTGGTGCGGCGCGGGAGAGCTCGAGGATAGCCCAAAAAAAGCTGCAAGCAGCAAGCTATAAGCTACAAGCCACAAGCCGGTGCGCCGGAACTTGTAGCTTGCAGCTTACAACTTGCCGCTGCTTCTATTTCTTATCGCGGCGCTTCTTGTCGGCTTTCTTGTGGTGCGACATCAAGCGGCGCTTCTTGTTGACCTGGCGGTCGGTGAGCGTGTTCTTGTTGCCTTCGTACGGGTTCTCGCCGCCCTTGAACTCGATGCGGATCGGCGTGCCGACCAGCTTCAGGACGCGACGGTAGGTGTTCTCCAGGTAGCGAACGTACGACTTGGGCACCTTCTCGATCTGGTTACCGTGGATCACGATAATCGGCGGGTTGGCACCGCCCAAGTGGGCGTAGCGCAGCTTGATCCGACGGTTGTTGACCATCGGTGGTGCGTGCTCGCCGACCGCATCTTCGAGGATCTGGGTCAGGCGGTTGGTCGGCCAGCGGGTCACTGCAGACTTGAACGAGTTCTGCACCGAAGCGTAGAGGTTGCCCACGCCCGTGCCGTGCAAGGCCGAGATGAAGTGGATATCCGCGAAGTCGACGAAGAACAGCCGACGCTGGAGTTCGACTTTCACAAAGTCGCGCTCGCTCGGCGTCATGCCGTCCCACTTGTTGATCGCGATGACCAATGCACGGCCGGCTTCCAGGGCGAAGCCCAGCAGGTTCAAGTCGTGGTCGACCACGCCT
The DNA here is from genome assembly GCF_017498305.1 of Pseudomonas sp. OA65. NCBI lineage: Bacteria > Pseudomonadati > Pseudomonadota > Gammaproteobacteria > Pseudomonadales > Pseudomonadaceae > Pseudomonas > Pseudomonas sp. OA65. The sequence continues at coordinate 17,384 of NZ_JAGDEZ010000036.1, read as the reverse complement.
TCGCGGGCGTCCATCACGAAGATCACCACGTTGGCGTCTTTGATCGCCTGCAGCGTCTTGACCACGGAGAACTTTTCAACTTCTTCGTGGATCTTGCCGCGCTTGCGCACACCGGCGGTGTCGATCAGCGTGTACTTCTCCTCGTTACGCTCGAAGGGAATGTAGATGCTGTCACGGGTGGTGCCGGGCTGGTCGTAGACGATAACCCGGTCTTCGCCGAGCATGCGGTTGACCAGGGTCGACTTGCCCACGTTCGGGCGGCCGATGATCGCGATCTTGATCCCGTCTTTTTCGCTCGGGCCCGGAATGCGCTTGGCTTCCTCGCCTTCGGCAACGACTTCTTCCTCGCCCTCTTCCGGCTCTTCGGCGTCGTCCTTGGGGAAACTCTCCAGGGCGATTTCCAGCATCTGGGTGATGCCACGGCCGTGGGCGCCGGCGATCGGGATCGCCTGGCCCATGCCCAACGGGGCGAACTCGGCGCGAGCCATGTCCGGGTCGATGTTGTCGACCTTGTTGGCGACCACGTAGGAACGCTTGTTACGCTTGCGCAAATGCTCGGCGATCATCTGGTCAGCGGCGGTAAAACCAGCCTTGGCGTCTACCAGGAACAGCACCACATCGGCTTCTTCAATGGCGAGCAGCGACTGCTCGGCCATCTTTTCGTCCATGCCGTGTTCATCACCGGAGATGCCGCCGGTGTCGACCAGAATATAGGTACGCCCTTGCCACTTGGCCTCACCGTATTGGCGATCACGGGTCAGACCGGACAAGTCGCCGACAATGGCGTCGCGAGTCCTGGTCAGGCGGTTGAACAAGGTGGACTTGCCGACGTTCGGTCGGCCCACCAGGGCGATTACGGGAACCATGCGGCTCTCCACTTCGTTATTTCAGAAAATACAAAAGCCGCTGCGAGGCAGCGGCTGGTGCTCGGGGCCAACCTGTAGGAGCGGGCTTGCTCGCGAATGCGGTGGCCCAATGAGATGGATGTCAACTGATCCACCGCTTTCGCGAGCAAGCCCGCTCCCACATGAATGAAGCCGCTTGGGGGATTAGCCCCAAGCATAGTCTTACTTGATGGTCAGGGCTTCCAGTTTGCCGCTGTTGCCATACACATAGATCATGTTGCCCACCACCAGCGGACGGGCACGCAGGCCGTCGCTGTCGATGCGCTCACGGCCGACGAAACGACCGTCCACCTGGCTGAGCAGGTGCAGGTAACCTTCCAGGTCACCCACTGCGACGTAGCTGGAGAACACTTCCGGGGCCGACAGTTGACGACGGGCCAGGGAGTCGTTGCTCCACAATGCGGTGGTGGAACGCTCGTCGACGCCTTCGACGGTGCCCGAGGACAGGCTCACGTAGACGCTGCCAAAGCCCTGGGCGACACCAGCGTAGCTGGAGGCATCGCGCTGCCACAGCGGACGACCGGTTTCCAGGTCCAGTGCCGCCACGCGACCCTGGTAGCTGGCGACGTACAGCGTACCGCCGGACAGCAGCAAGCCGCCGTCGATGTCGACCACGCGCTCCAGTTCCGAACGACCTTGCGGGATCGCTACGCGCTGTTCCCAGACCGGCACGCCGTTGGAGATATCCAGGGCCACCACTTTACCAGTCGACAAGCCAGCCACCGCCAGGCGGTTGGTGACGATCGGCGCACTGGTGCCACGCAGGGTCAGTACCGCCGGGGTGCTGTCGTACAACCAGCGCTGGTTGCCGGTGGCGGCATCCAGGCCGATCAGACGGTCATCCTGGGTCTGCACCACCACCACGTCACCGTTGGTGGCGGGCGGTGCGAGGACTTCGCTGGTCACGCGGGCGCGCCATTTCTCTTCACCGCTGCTCGCGTCCAGGGCGACGATCTCGCCCTTGAGCGTGCCGATCATGACCAGGCCGTAACCCACGCCAACGGCGCCGGAAACGGGCAGTTCAAGGTCCTTTTCCCATTTGACGTCGCCGTTGGTGCGGTCCATCGCCATTACCACGCCGGTGACGTCGCCTGCATAGATGGTGTCGCCGTCGATGGCCGGCACCAGCATGTTGTAGGTTTCACCCTGGCCATCGCCGATGGAACGGCTCCACTCCTTCTGCAGCACGACTTCTTCTTTGAAGTCGGTCAGTTCGGCCGGCGGCAGTTCTTTCTTGCTGTTGCTGCTGCAACCCGCGGCCAGAATGGCCAGGGCCAGCAATGCTGCATGTTTCCAACGAATCACGTCACGCATCCCCTTTGGCCAGGTCGTCCAGCTTGATTTGCAGGCCACCGACTGCGGCTTCATCCGACAGCGCAGCCTTGGCTTTTTGGTAGGCCGCATGGGCCTCATCGGCACGGCCCAGCTGTACCAGCAGGTCGCCCTTGAGTTCTTCGCGGGTCGCCAGGAACGCCTGGTCGGCATCGCCGTCGAGCAGCTTCAAGGCGTCTTCGGCCTTGTTTTGCGCCGCCAGCACCTGCGCCAGGCGCTGACGCGCCACTTCGCCCAGGGTCGGGTTGACCGGCTTGTCGACGATGGCTTTCAGCTCGGTAGCCGCGTCGTCCAGCTTGCCGCTGTCAACCGCCACCTTGGCCACGAACAGGCGACCGTATTGTGCGTAGGCAGTGCCGCCGAATTCCTTGTCGAGCTTGCCGGCCAGGTCCGCCACGCGGGCCGCGTCAGGCTTGCCGTCCGGAGTCAGGGTGGTTTCCAGCAATTGCTGGTAGAGCACCGAGGCGCCTTGCGACTGGTTGCTCTGGTATTTCTGGTAGGCCTGCCAGCCGAACACGATGACCAGCGCCAACAGGCCGCCAGTGACCAGCGGCTTGCCGTTGCGCGTCCACCAGTCCTTCAAATCCGCCAGCTGTTCATCTTCAGTACTCGACACCCCAATACTCCTTAATCGCTAAATCGGCTGTTTGACAGCTTCAACCCTGCACGACGCAGGTGGCCAGGTGTGCAGCAAGCGCATCCCAGGCAATGCTTTGTTGTTCGCCCTGGCCACGCAGGGGTTTGAAACCTACCACTTGTTGGGCCAGTTCGTCGTCACCGAGGATCAGTGCATACAGCGCACCGCTCTTGTCGGCTTTCTTGAATTGGCTCTTGAAGCTGCCGGCGCCGGCGTTGATCTGCAGGCGCAGGTTGGGCAACTGGTCGCGGATCCGCTCGCTCAACGACAAGGCAGCCAACTCGGCGGCCTCGCCAAAGGCGCACAGGTAGACGTCGACCTGACGGGACAGCTCTTCAGGCACTTTATCCAGCGCCTCAAGCATCAGCACCAGGCGCTCGATGCCCATGGCAAAGCCCACGCCCGGGGTCGGCTTGCCGCCCATCTGTTCCACCAGCCCGTCGTAGCGGCCGCCGGCACACACAGTGCCCTGGGCGCCGAGTTTGTCGGTGACCCATTCGAAGACGGTCTTGCTGTAGTAGTCCAGGCCACGGACCAACTTGGGGTTGATCACATAGGGAATGCCCACGGCGTCGAGGCGTGCCTTCAGCCCCTCGAAGTGCGCACGGGACTCGTCGTCGAGGTAGTCGGCCATTTTCGGCGCGTCCACCAGGATCGCTTGGGTCTCGGCGTTCTTGGTGTCGAGCACGCGCAGCGGATTGGTCTTCAGGCGGCGCTGGCTGTCTTCGTCCAGCTTGTCGATGTGAGCGGACAGAAATTCCACCAACGCTTCACGATAGCGGCCACGGGATTCGCTGGTGCCCAGGCTGTTGAGCTCGAGCTTGACCGCGTCACGCAACCCCAACTCTCCCCACAGGCGCCAGGTCATGACGATCAGCTCGGCGTCGATGTCCGGGCCGTCGAGGTTGAACACTTCGAGGCCGATCTGGTGGAACTGGCGGTAACGGCCTTTCTGCGGGCGCTCGTGACGGAACATCGGGCCGATGTACCAGAGTTTCTGCACCTGGCCGCCGCCAGTGATGCCGTGTTCGAGCACCGCCCGCACGCAGGCCGCGGTGCCTTCGGGGCGCAGGGTCAGGGAATCGCCGTTGCGGTCGTCGAAGGTGTACATCTCTTTTTCGACGATATCGGTCACTTCACCGATGGAGCGCTTGAACAGCTCGGTGAACTCGACGATCGGCATGCGGATCTGCCGGTAACCGTAGTTATCCAGCAGGCGCGCCACGGTGCCCTCGAAATAGCGCCACAGGGGCGTCTGCTCGGGCAGGATGTCGTTCATGCCACGAATGGCTTGCAGAGACTTGCTCACGTGTATTCCTTAATCTTTCGACTTAACCGCGCGCGATGACCGCTGCGTCGGCTTCGACCTTTTCGGCCGCTTTCTGGCGAATCAGCCGTTCCAGCTCATCCACCAGATTGTCATTCGTCAATTTCTGCGACGGCTTGCCGTCGATGTAAATCAGGTTCGGCGTACCGCCCGTCAGGCCGATATGGGCCTCCTTGGCTTCGCCCGGCCCGTTGACCACGCAACCGATCACCGCGACATCCAGCGGCACCAGCAGGTCTTCTAGGCGCCCTTCCAGTTCGTTCATGGTCTTGACCACATCGAAGTTCTGCCGCGAGCAGCTCGGGCAGGCGATGAAGTTGATGCCACGGGAACGCAGGTGCAGGGACTTGAGAATGTCGTAGCCGACTTTCACTTCCTCGACCGGGTCGGCCGCCAACGAGATGCGGATGGTATCGCCAATCCCTTCGGCGAGCAGCATACCGAGGCCGACGGCGGATTTCACCGTGCCCGAGCGCAACCCACCGGCTTCGGTGATGCCCAGGTGCAGCGGCTGGACGATTTCCTTGGCCAGCAGACGGTAGGCTTCGACGGCCATGAACACGTCGGACGCCTTCACGCTGACCTTGAAGTCCTGGAAGTTCAGGCGTTCGAGGTGTTCCACATGGCGCAGCGCCGACTCCACCAGCGCCGCCGGGGTCGGTTCGCCGTATTTCTTTTGCAGGTCTTTTTCCAGGGAGCCGGCGTTGACGCCGATGCGGATCGGGATGCCCCGGTCGCGGGCGGCATCCACCACGGCACGCACACGGTCTTCACGACCGATGTTGCCCGGGTTGATGCGCAGGCAGTCCACGCCCAACTCGGCCACGCGCAAGGCGATGCGGTAGTCGAAGTGGATGTCGGCGACCAAGGGGACCTTGACCAGTTGCTTGATCTTGCCGAACGCCTCGGCGGCATCCATGTCCGGCACCGATACCCGCACGATGTCGACACCGGCGGCTTCCAGGCGGTTGATCTGGGCGACCGTGGCGGCCACGTCATTGGTGTCGCTGTTGGTCATGCTCTGCACAGCGATTGGCGCATCGCCGCCCACGGGCACGTTACCGACCCAGATTTTCCGGGATTCGCGACGCTTGATTGGAGATTCGCCGTGCATGACTTATTGACCCAACTTCAGGCGAGCGGTCTCGCCACTGGTGAACGGAGCGATGTCGACTGGCTGGCCGTTGTAGCTGACCTGCGCGCCACGGGCATAACCCAGGCGCACGGCAAACGGCGGCTTGCCGTTGACGGCCGTGCTGTCGCCCTTGCGCTTGAGGCCGCTGAACAGCACCTTGCCGTTGCCGTCGGTGATTTGCGTCCAGCAGTCGGCGGTGAACTGGATTTGTACCTGGCCATCACCGGGTGCAGGCGCCGGGGCCGCTGGGGTTGCAGGAGCAGCCGGCACGCTCGGAGCGGCAACGGTTGGCGCTGGCGTGGCGGGAGCCGGAGCTGGAGCCGCCGGTGCAGCGGGAGCAGCCGGCGCACTGCCAGCGTGAGCCGGAGCGGTCGGTGCGGCCGGCGCAGGAGCGGGTGCCGGAGCGGATGGCACGGTCGGCTCGGTGCCAGCGGTGGAATCGGCTTCGCCATTACCCTCGCCTTGAGGCAACGCCAGGGCGGTTTCGCCTTCGGCCTGGCCTTCAACGACAGCCTGGTCTTCCGGCTCGTCCAATGGATGGATCTGGGTGGTGCCGTCAGCGCCCTCGACTTCGACGTGCTCGGGGTTCATGGCGACCGGCTCCTTGTTGCGCAAGGAAGCCTGGTCCTGCCACCAGACAAAACCGCCACCGATCACCGCAATCAGCAGCAATAAGCTGACGATTCGCAAAATGGTGTGGGAAACGCGAACCGGCTCCTCGATGCGCCCCAGGCTGTGCACGTTGCTGCCCTGGGCATCGGAACCGGTGTATTGATCGAATTGCTGGACCAGCACGGTCTGGTCCATGCCGAGCAACTTGGCATAGGCGCGGATATAGCCGCGGGCGAAGGTGTGCCCAGGCAGCTTGTCGAACGCGCCCGCTTCCAGGTTGCCCAGGGAAGCCACGGTGAGATTGAGCTTGAGGGCCACTTCGGCCAGCGACCAACCATTGCTTTCGCGGGCTTGACGCAGGGTCTCACCGGGATTTACGCGAGTCGCTGCTACAACTTCGGGATGCGCCGCTTTCATCATTGCTCCGACAGGTATTGCTGATATTCCGGCGTACCGGGATAGAGTCTTTTGAGTTGCAAGCCATAGCTTGCAGCTTTGTCGCGATCTTCAAACACATGTGCCAGCCGAACGCCGAGCAATAGACTACGTGCATTTTGCTCGCTCAGCAGGCTAAAACGCTCGTAGTAGTCACGCGCGGGCACATAATGCCTGTCTTCGTAGGACAACTCAGCCATTTCCAGCAGCGCCCGCGGTTGCTGGCGATTGAGCCGCAGGGCTTTTTCCAGCTGTTGGCGGGCCAGGTCACGCTGGCCCATCTGCGCAGCCGTCATGCCGAGATTTTCGAACACCCGCGAACGCTCAGGGTAAAGGGTATCGGCGGCAGCCTGCTCGAAGCGCTCGTAGGCTTCCTTGTAGCGTTTCTGCTCGAAAAGAAAGCTGCCGTAGTTGTTCAGGATCCGTGCGTCTTGCGGCCGGCCAGACAGCGCCTTGCGAAAATGCTGGTCGGCCAGTTCCGGCTCCATCTCGGCCTGGAACACCAGGGCCAGGGCCGCGTTGGCATCCGGGTCGGAATCGTCCAGCTCCAGGGCTTTCTTGAGCGGTACCTTGGCCCGCTCGGTCATGCCCTGTTGCAGGTAGCCGATGCCCAGTTGCACATAGGCCACACGTGCTTCGTCGCGCCCTTTGCTGGTCTTCATCGGATTGTAGTCACCCGACAGGACGCAACCGGAACAAAGGCCGGCCAACAGCAAAACGAGCGCGAAGCGCAGGGACATAGAGATCCTCTCTTAGTGACTGTTCGCAGCGTTTTGCACCGCATCGTCCGCGGCGTTCAACTCACGCACGGCAATGTAGCGTTCGCTGCGACGGGTGCGATCCAGCACCTGTCCTACCAATTGGCCACAGGCGGCGTCGATGTCTTCGCCGCGGGTGGTGCGCACGGTGACGTTGAAGCCAGCGTGGTGAAGCTGATCCTGGAAGCGACGAATCGCGTTGTTGCTCGGACGCTCGTACCCGGAATGCGGGAACGGGTTGAACGGGATCAGGTTGATCTTGCACGGGATATTCTTGAGCAGCTCGATCATCTCGACCGCGTGTTCGACCTTGTCGTTCACATCCTTGAGCAGCGTGTACTCAATGGTCAGCACGCGCTTTTCGCCCAGGGACGACATGTAGCGCTGGCACGACTCGAGCAGCATCTTAAGCGGATATTTCTTGTTGATCGGCACCAACTGGTTACGCAATGCGTCATTGGGTGCGTGCAGCGACAACGCCAGGGAGACGTCGATGTGCTTGGCCAGCTCATCGATCATCGGCACCACGCCGGAGGTGGACAGGGTCACGCGGCGCTTGGAGATGCCGTAGCCCAGGTCGTCCATCATCAGGTGCATGGCGGAAACGACGTTATCGAAGTTCAGCAGCGGCTCACCCATGCCCATCATCACCACGTTGGTGATGGCACGGTCGACGGTCGCCGGGACGCTGCCAAAGGATTTGTTGGCAATCCACACCTGGCCGATCACTTCGGCGGCGGTGAGGTTGCTATTGAAGCCTTGCTTGCCGGTGGAGCAGAAACTGCAATCCAGGGCACAGCCTGCCTGGGACGAAACGCACAAGGTGCCGCGTTTGCCCTGGGGAATGTAGACGGTCTCGACGCAGCTGCCGGACGCCACGCGCACCACCCACTTACGGGTGCCGTCGCTGGAGATGTCCTCGCTGACCACTTCGGGGCCGCGAATCTCGGCAACAGCCTTGAGCTTTTCGCGCAGGGCCTTGCCGACATTCGTCATGGCGTCGAAGTCGTCGACGCCAAAGTGGTGAATCCATTTCATCACCTGGCCGGCACGGAAACGCTTCTCCCCGATCGAGTCGAAGAATTTCTCCATTTCCGGCTGGGTCAGGCCCAACAGGTTGGTTTTGCCGTTCGATGTAGTCATGGATTCACCTTCACTCAAAAGCCTGGGCTTAGCGAGTGGTTACTTCAGTAGCGGAGAAAAAGTAAGCGATTTCGCGAGCAGCGGCGGCTTCGGAGTCCGAACCGTGGACGGCGTTGGCGTCGATGGACTCAGCGAAGTCAGCACGGATGGTGCCGGCAGCAGCTTCTTTAGGGTTGGTAGCGCCCATCAGCTCACGGTTACGAGCGATAGCGTTTTCGCCTTCCAGCACCTGAACGACAACCGGACCGGAAGTCATGAAGGCAACCAGCTCACCGAAGAAACCGCGCTCGCTGTGCTCAGCGTAGAAGCCTTCGGCTTCGGCCTTGGACAGTTGCTTCATTTTCGAAGCTACAACGCGCAGGCCAGCGTCTTCGAAACGGGTAACGATCTTGCCGATCACGTTTTTAGCAACGGCGTCAGGCTTGATGATGGAGAAAGTACGTTGAACAGCCATGGTGTAACTCCAGAAACGGTAATTTGCGAAAAATTAAACCCGCGAATTATACGCGGGTTCTTGGGTATTGCCTAACCTGCGAGGCGATCAGTCCAATTCGGCGGCCCAGAGCTCCTGAACCGCTTCCAACACTTTCTCGCCGACTCGGCCAGAGGTGGCATCGAAGTCAGGCAGATCCAGGATCATCTGCTGCAAACGGACGAAACCTACAGAGTATGGATCGAGACCCTCGTGGGCTTCGGCCAACTCTTCTGCGATGCGTTGTACATCATTCCAACCATAGCTCATGACAGTGTCACCATCAGTGCGGCGCTTCGGCCGCATGGTTAAGCGAATATTTCGGGATTTCGACGGTCAGGTCTTCGGTGCCGACGATGGCTTGGCAGCTCAGGCGCGATTGTGCCTCCAGCCCCCAGGCCCGATCGAGGAAGTCTTCTTCCAACTCGTCTGCCTCTTCCAGCGAATCGAAGCCCTCACGAATGATGCAATGGCACGTCGTGCAAGCACAGACGCCGCCACAAGCACTCTCTATCTCGATATGGTGCTCATGGGCCAGCTCGAGAATGGAAGTCCCGGGCTCAGCCTCCACGACCATGCCCTCCGGACAGAACTTCTCGTGGGGCAGAAAAATCACCTGCGGCATCAGTTATTCCTCGATTTCATTCAGGTTGCGCCCCGCCAGGGCGGCTTTCACCGTCGAGTCCAGGCGGCGGGCAGCAAAGGCATCGGTGACCTGCGACAGACGCTTGGTCTGCTGCTCGATGGCATAACCATCGGCGCCTTTGATCAATTCGGACAATTCCTGCATCTGCAGCTCGATGACCATGCGCTCTTCAGCGTCGAGCAACCGGTCGCCGTCGGCTTCAAGGGCACCTTGCACGGCTTCGATCAGGCGCTGGGCATCGACCTGTTGCTCGCGCAGTACACGGGCGACCTTGTCGTCGCTGGCGTGCTGGAAGGAATCCTTGAGCATCTTGGCGATTTCGCCGTCGGTCAGGCCATAGGACGGCTTGACCTGGATGCTCGCCTCCACGCCCGAACCCAGTTCGCGGGCAGAAACATTGAGCAAGCCGTCGGCGTCGACTTGGAAGGTCACGCGGATTTTCGCCGCACCGGCAACCATGGCCGGGATGCCGCGCAATTCGAAGCGGGCCAGGGAGCGGCAGTCGCTGATCAGTTCACGCTCGCCTTGCAGCACGTGGATCATCATGGCCGACTGGCCGTCTTTGTAGGTGGTGAAGTCCTGGGCGCGGGCAACCGGGATGGTGGTGTTGCGCGGAATCACCTTCTCCATCAAGCCACCCATGGTTTCCAGCCCCAGGGACAACGGAATCACGTCGAGCAACAGCAGTTCGCCGCCGTCGCGCTTGTTGCCGGCCAGGGTATCGGCCTGGATCGCGGCGCCGATGGCCACCACCTGGTCCGGGTCGATTTCGGTCAGCGGCTGGCGGCCAAAGGCCTCGGCAACGGCTTCGCGAACCCGAGGCACGCGGGTCGAACCACCGACCATGACCACGGCCTTGACGTCTTCCAGCTCCACGCCGGAATCACGCACGGCACGGCGGCAGGCCTTGAGGCTACGGGCGACCATGGGTTCGATCAGGGCATCGAAGGCTTCGCGGGTCAGCGCGGCTTTCCACTCGCCATAAGCCACTTCAACCGTGGCGGCGTCGGTCAAGGCTTCCTTGGCGGCGCAGGCGGTTTGCAGCAGGTGGCGTTGCGTACCCGGGTCGAGGTCGGCGGACAAGCCCGCCTGCTCGATGATCCAGCCAGCGATGGCATGGTCGAAGTCATCGCCGCCCAGGGCACTGTCGCCACCGGTGGCCAGGACTTCGAAGACACCGCCGGTCAGGCGCAGGATCGAAATATCGAACGTACCGCCGCCCAGGTCGTAGATGGCGACCAGGCCTTCGGCATGCTGGTCCAGGCCATACGCGACCGCCGCAGCGGTCGGCTCGTTGAGCAGGCGCAGCACGTTCAGGCCGGCCAGCTTGGCTGCGTCCTTGGTGGCTTGGCGCTGGGCGTCGTCGAAGTAGGCCGGGACGGTGATGACCGCACCCACCAGTTCACCGCCCAACGCCGCTTCGGCGCGCTGGCGCAGGACCTTGAGGATGTCGGCGGAAACCTCGACCGGACTTTTCGGCCCTTGCACGGTTTCGATGAACGGCATGTGGGATTCGCCACCGACGAAGCGGTACGGCAGCTGGTCGCCCAATTGCTTGACGTCGGACAGTCCACGACCCATCAAGCGCTTGACCGAGACAATGGTGTTCAGCGGGTCGGTGGCGGCGGCCAGCTTGGCCGACTCGCCCACTTCGACGCGATCGGCGTGATAACGCACGGCGGACGGCAGGATCACCCGTCCCTGCTCGTCGGCCAGCGGTTCGGAAAGACCGCTGCGCAAGGCAGCGACCAGGGAATTGGTGGTACCCAAGTCGATCCCGACAGCCAGGCGACGCTGGTGCGGTTGTGGACTTTGGCCGGGTTCGGCGATCTGCAGTAGGGCCATCGTAATCAGGACTTATCTGTAATCAGGCGTGCGACCGGAGCGGCACTGGGTTAATCGTCGAGGCGCTCTTCTAACTGGCGCACTTCGTAGGTGAGCTTGTCGAGGAACTGCATGCGCCGCATCAGGCGTTCGGCCTGTTCGCGTTGCACGGTATCGTTCCAGCAGGCTGCGAAGCTTTCGTTCAGTGTTTGCTGGGCGTCCTTCAAGCGGCGCTTGAATACCGCGACACCGGCCAGGTCGGCGCTGTCCTGCAGGTCCTCGAGCTCTTCGCGCCATTGCATCTGCTGCAACAGAAACTCGGGATCATGGACCGTGACCTCCAGCGGCAACTCATGGCCGCTGATGGCGAGCAGGTAACGCGCGCGCTTGGCCGGGTGCTTGAGCGTCTGGTAAGCCTCGTTGAGGTTCGCCGACTGCTCGAGCGCCCGCCGCTGCTCCGCCTCGGAAGCATCGGCAAAGCGGTCGGGATGGACGCCACGGGCCAGTTCAAGGTAACGCGCGGACAGCTGCTCGAGATCCAGCTGGAACGCCGGCTGCATCTGGAACAACGCAAAATGACAAGGAGTACCCACAAGCCGCCTCAGATGTTGAAGCTTTCGCCGCAGCCACATTCACCGCGCACGTTGGGATTGTTGAACTTGAAGCCTTCGTTCAACCCTTCCTTGACGAAATCCAGCTCGGTGCCGTCCAAGTACGTCAGGCTTTTCGGGTCAATGATCACTTTCTGACCATGACTCTCGAACACCTGATCGTCTTCGCCCACTTCGTCGACGAACTCCAGTACATAGGCGAGGCCAGAACAGCCCGTGGTGCGAACACCCAGGCGGATACCCTCGCCCTTGCCGCGCCCCGCAAGGGAGCGCTGGATATGGTTAGCTGCCGCTTCTGTCATCTGGATAGCCATGGAAAACTCCTTACCGTAACGCGGATCAGATCAAGCCTTTCTTCTGCTTGTAATCGCGAACGGCGGCCTTGATGGCGTCTTCGGCGAGTACCGAGCAGTGGATCTTCACTGGCGGCAGGGCCAGTTCTTCGGCCAGCTGGGTGTTCTTGATGGTTTCGGCTTCATCAAGGGTCTTGCCCTTCATCCACTCGGTGGCCAGGGAGCTGGACGCGATGGCGGAACCGCAGCCATAGGTCTTGAACTTGGCATCTTCGATGATGCCTTGCTCGTTGACCTTGATCTGCAGGCGCATCACGTCGCCGCACGCCGGAGCGCCGACCATGCCGGTGCCGACATCAGGATCCTGCGCGTCCATCTTGCCGACGTTGCGCGGGTTCTCGTAGTGGTCGATGACCTTTTCGCTATATGCCATTTGCTTCAATCCTCATCAGTGGAGCCGCTCTGGTGGCGACTTCTCAGTGCGCCGCCCATTCGATTTTCGAAATGTCGACGCCGTCTTTGTACATGTCCCACAGCGGCGACAGAGCGCGCAGCTTGGTAACGGCCTCGCAGACTTTCTGCGCGGCGTAATCGATTTCTTCTTCGGTGGTGAAACGACCGAAGGTGAAGCGGATCGAACTGTGGGCCAATTCGTCGTTGCGCCCCAGGGCGCGCAGTACGTACGAAGGCTCCAGCGACGCCGAGGTGCACGCCGAACCGGACGACACGGCCAGATCCTTGAGCGCCATGATCAGCGACTCGCCTTCAACGTAGTTGAAGCTCAGGTTCAGGTTGTGCGGCACACGGGCGGTCAGGCTGCCGTTGACGTAAAGTTCTTCGAGGTGCTCGACCTGCTTGAAGAAACGGTCGCTCAGGGCCTTGATGCGTACGTTCTCGGCGGCCATGTCTTCCTTGGCAACACGGAAGGCTTCGCCCATGCCGACGATCTGGTGGGTCGCCAGGGTGCCGGAACGCATGCCACGCTCGTGACCGCCGCCGTGCATGGTCGCTTCGAGGCGAACACGCGGCTTGCGGCTGACGTACAGCGCGCCGATGCCTTTAGGGCCATAAGTCTTGTGGGCGGAGAACGACATCAGGTCGACTTTCAGCTTGGACAGGTCGATGTCGACCTTGCCAGTGGACTGCGCGCCGTCGACGTGGAACAGCACACCCTTGGAGCGGGTCAGTTCGCCGATGGCGGCGATGTCGTTGACGGTGCCGATTTCGTTGTTCACGTGCATGATCGAGACCAGGATGGTGTCGTCGCGCAGGGCGGCTTCAACCATGGCTGGGGTGATGATGCCGTCTTCACCAGGCTCGATGTAGGTGACTTCGAAGCCTTCACGCTCCAGTTGGCGCATGGTGTCCAGGACAGCCTTGTGCTCGATCTTGGAGGTGATCAGGTGCTTGCCCTTGGTGTGGTAGAAATGCGCGACACCCTTGATTGCCAGGTTGTCGGATTCGGTGGCACCGGAGGTCCAGACGATTTCACGCGGGTCGGCGTTGACCAGGTCGGCGACCTGGCGACGGGCGTTTTCGACCGACTCTTCGGCCTTCCAGCCGAACACGTGGGAACGGGACGCCGGGTTGCCGAAGTTTCCGTCGACCAGCAGGCATTCACTCATTTTTTGCGCAACACGCGGATCAACCGGGGTGGTCGCTGAGTAATCAAGGTAAATCGGCAATTTCATGGACTCTCTCCTAAATCAGGCTGGCTGGCGTTCCGCGTGCTCTGCGGCGGTCATTCGACGGCGGACGCTTCAATCTTGTCCAGGTGCAGCGACTTGCTATTGCAACGACGCTGGTCCTGACGCTGGGCTACTTCTTGCACCTCACGGCGAGTTACAAGGTCAGCCAAGCTGATACCGCTTAGAAATTCGTGGATCTGCAGGCTGAGGTCGCACCACAAATGGTGGGTCAGGCAAGTATCGCCGCCATGGCAGTCGCCAAGGCCTTGGCATTTGGTCGCATCGACCGATTCGTTCACCGCATCGATCACCTGGGCGACCTGGATGCCCTGCATGTCGCGCGACAGCTGGTAGCCGCCGCCGGGGCCGCGAACGCTGGAGACCAGGTTGCTACGGCGCAGCTTGGCAAACAGCTGTTCAAGGTAGGACAGGGAAATGCCCTGGCGCTCGGAGATATCGGCCAGGGACACCGGCCCGTGCTGCGCATGCAATGCCAGATCCAGCATTGCGGTCACGGCGTATCGGCCTTTTGTAGTCAGTCGCATGGACAATTACCACGGAGTTCGGAATGGGGGCGAGTATGCAATTCCCGAGTATTTAAGTCAAGTATAAGACCTAGTGCTTTACTCAGGTTTACCCGCGAAAGAGCGCGCGAATGATAGCAAAGGTAGGCGGCTAACGACCAGCTATACCGCGTTATCGTTCATCGCGAGCAGGCTCGCTCCCACAGGCGCTTTGGTGGATGCACAATTCGTGTACACCACAGATCCCTGTGGGAGCGAGCCTGCTCGCGATAGGGCCAGCCTCGGTTTCAGCTGGCCTGGGTCTCATCCTTGTCCTTCACACACGCAAAGTCTTCCTCGCGCAGTTCAGGCAGGTCCTTGGCGCAGTAATTACTGCCCAGGTCCTTCAGGGCGCCGCACATCCCCTCCAGACGCCCATCGACGGCTTGCAGGTGATCGAGCAACTGGTTGATGGCGCGGGCGACCGGGTCGGGCATGTCTTCGCCGACACCGTAGGCATCGAAGCCGATCTTCTCGGCCATGGCCTTGCGGCGGGCGTCCTGCTCGTCGTCGGACTTGACGATGATCCGCCCCGGAATGCCCACCACGGTCGCGCCCGGCGGCACGGCCTTGGTCACCACGGCGTTGGAACCGACTTTCGCCCCCGCCCCGACCGTGAACGGCCCGAGCACCTTGGCGCCGGCACCGACCACCACGCCGTCTTCCAGGGTTGGGTGGCGCTTGCCTTTATTCCAACTCGTGCCGCCGAGGGTCACGCCCTGGTACAGGGTCACGTCGTCGCCGATCTCGGCGGTTTCACCGATGACGATGCCCATGCCATGGTCAATGAAGAACCGACGGCCGACCTTGGCACCCGGGTGGATCTCGATCCCGGTCAGCCAGCGGCCGAAGTTCGAGACCAGCCGCGCCAGCCACTTCCAACCCAGGTTCCACAAGGCGCCGGACAGACGATGGATCCAGATGGCGTGCATGCCCGGGTAGCAGGTCAGCACTTCAAAGGCATTGCGCGCCGCCGGGTCACGATGGAAAACACTTTGGATATCTTCACGCAAACGTTCGAACATTTTATTTCTTCCGCTTAATCAGCTCGCCACGGGCCGCTTTCTGGGTTTCCGTGAGGATGCCGCGCAATATATTCATCTCCGCCCGGCTCACCGAGCTTCGTCCGTACAACCGACGCAGGCGCGCCATCAAGTGCCGCGGCTTTTCCGGGTCGAGGAATTCGATGTCCACCAGGGTCTGCTCCAGGTGTTCGAAGAATCGTTCCAACTCGTCCATGGTCGCCAGTGTCTCACTGCGCGGCGACGTCACCTCGGTTTTTTCGACTTTGCTGGGCTTGCCTTCGGCCGCCAGCCAAGCCATGCGCACTTCATAGCTCAACACCTGCACCGCCGCCCCCAGGTTCAAGGAACTGAACTCGGGGTCGGAAGGGATATGCACGTGAAAGTGACATCGCTGCAGCTCGTCGTTGGTCAGGCCGGAGTCTTCACGGCCGAACACCAGGGCGATCTCGAAGCCTTGCGCGGCCTCCTCGACCACTTTGGTGCCGCATTCGCGGGGGTCGAGCAGCGGCCAGGGGATGCGGCGATCGCGGGCGCTGGTGCCGAGCACCAGGTTGCAACCGACCAGGGCATCTTCCAGGGTGGCGACGACCTGGGCGCTGGCAAGGATGTCACCGGCGCCGGAGGCCCGGGCATCGGCTTCGTGATGGGGAAACAAGCGCGGCTCGACCAGCACCAGGCGCGACAGGCCCATGTTCTTCATGGCCCGCGCAGCTCCGCCGATGTTACCCGGATGGCTGGTATTGACCAGGACGACACGAATGTTCTGCAACAAGGGAGGCGCTCTCGAACACGATAAAGGGAGCAAATCTTACCTAAGCACCTACCGTTAAGCTATGAAAGCGAACACCAACCTTCTCCTGAGAAAACTTTCTGATAGAATGCGCGGCTTTCTTTAACAACCTTAGGTGACACATCCATGCAGCCCATGCTGAATATCGCGCTGCGCGCCGCCCGCAGCGCCAGTGAACTGATCTTCCGCTCCATCGAGCGCCTGGATACCATCAAGGTCGATGAAAAAGACGCCAAGGACTACGTGTCCGAGGTTGATCGCGCCGCCGAGCAGAAAATCGTCGACGCCCTGCGCAAGGCTTACCCCAACCACTCCATCCTCGGTGAAGAGACCGGCATGCACGCCGGTACTGGCATCGAAGGCGAAGAGTACCTGTGGATCATCGATCCGCTGGACGGCACCACCAACTTCCTGCGCGGCATTCCTCACTTTGCTGTCAGCATCGCCTGCAAATACCGAGGCCGCCTGGAACACGCCGTCGTGCTGGACCCGGTTCGCCAGGAAGAATTCACCGCCAGCCGTGGCCGTGGTGCCCAACTGAACGGTCGTCGCCTGCGCGTCAGCGGCCGTACCAGCCTGGACGGCGCCCTGCTGGGTACGGGCTTCCCGTTCCGTGATGACCAGATGGACAACCTGGACAACTACCTGGGCATGTTCCGCGCCCTGGTCGGCCAGACCGCCGGCATCCGCCGCGCCGGCGCTGCGAGCCTGGACCTGGCTTATGTGGCGGCTGGCCGTTTCGATGCGTTCTGGGAGTCGGGCCTGTCCGAATGGGACATGGCTGCAGGCGCCTTGCTGATCCAGGAAGCCGGTGGCTTGGTGAGCGACTTCACTGGCGGCCATGACTTCCTTGAAAAAGGTCACATCGTTGCCGGCAACACCAAATGCTTCAAGGCTGTGCTGACGGCCATCCAGCCGCACTTGCCGGCTTCGTTGAAGCGTTAAGTCGCTCGGCTAGAAAAAAGCACCTTTCGGGATGCTTTTTTTATGCCTGCTTCACACCACCACCCAGCTCAGAGGCGGACATTGTGGCGAAGGGGGGTGCTCCCCCCCCCCTGCGCCGCCGCCCCCCCCACTTTGGTCTGGCTCCCCGCCCCCCCCGGGGGAGGCCCCCCCCCCCCCCCCGCTTCACCCTTGACCCTGGTGGAGGGCGGGACCACCCCTCCTCCCGCCCACCTTTGTCCCCCC
>NZ_JAGDEZ010000035.1:0-65059 GCF_017498305.1 Pseudomonas sp. OA65 | reverse complement strand
TCCCGAACTCAGCAGTGAAACGATGCATCGCCGATGGTAGTGTGGGGTTTCCCCATGTGAGAGTAGGTCATCGTCAAGATTAAATTCCGAAACCCCTATCTGCTGATGCAGGTAGGGGTTTTGTTTTTAGTAGAAGTCATCAATTTTACCGACACGTTGTCGTTGAACGGGTTGGATACAGAATTTCTTGACGACCATAGAGCATTGGAACCACCTGATCCCATCCCGAACTCAGCAGTGAAACGATGCATCGCCGATGGTAGTGTGGGGTTTCCCCATGTGAGAGTAGGTCATCGTCAAGATTGAATTCCCAAAACCCCTGTCTGCTGATGCAGACAGGGGTTTTGTCGTTTTTGGGCCGGTAATCGGATCGAGCCTCTGATGCCCCGGCAAACCCCCAATGCCGTTGCTATGCTGTTGTAGTCGGGCTTTGGCGACCCAAAAGCCCGCGACGGTCACTGGTCATGGGGATTCCAATAATGAAAAACCCTTATGCTCCCGGCTTTTGGTGTGCGACGGCGGCACTGCTGCTGCTGTCGGCCACTTATTTCTATGGCGTCATGCTCACTCACCAGATCGACAAGGCGCTATTGTTCCTTGATAGTGCGGCGGCGTTGATTGGCGTGATATCCATTGCAATCGTGGCCTGGGCATCGCTACAGGGCCAACGCATCAAGAAAAAACACCTCGAGCAAGGCAAGACCCTGGTGCTGATTTGGGACACCAAAGTGGCGCTGCGCCGTGTCGAAACGGTGTTCGACCGTTATTTCTGGGGCAGCTATTGGCAGCCTGGCCGCACGTTTCAGGAAGTCATGGGTGAGCTCACTGGCACTCCACTGGAGAAGAGCCTGGAGGCCCTGAAAATCCAATGTGCAGCCTTGGACAAGCAAGTCACCCCAGATGGCTGGCACTGGCTCAACAACGCCCGTGAATTGTGTGACGTGGCTAACGCCATGGCCCGTGAGCGCTATCAACTGGACTTTTGCGATTCACGCGCAGAGTCATCGGGTGCGGCGGTGATCAATCGCGATTTCGAAGTGTTGGTGTACACCTGGACGGCCCGACTCAAGACTTTCGATCATCAGCTCGACGAGATCGAAGTCCAATATTCGTAGACCACCTCTCAAGAAAACGTTTTTACCCCTATAAACATTGGGCCCGAAAGGGTGCCTGATGGTAATCTCCCCTCCTCTTTACGGCGTCGAGCCACACCCTTCGCGGGTCAGGGAAGACGACGGCTTTCTTTAACCATGGATATCGATCGGGTCACTCATGAATAAATCAGCAAGCGTACTTCTGGGAATCGTTGTGGCTGTCGGAGCTATCAGCGCGGGCGGCGCCTGGTACACCGGGACCAAACTCGAAGGCGTTTTGACGAACGCTATTGCCGATAGCAACAAGCAGATGCAGACAGCTTTGGCTGGGTCCAACAGCACTGCCACCCTGGAGCTGGTTTCCATGGACCGTGGAACGTTCAGCAGTACCGCCCACTACCGTCTCAAAGGCGATGGCGAAATATTCGGCGGCGAGCCGGTTGAGCTGCTCTTCGTCGACCAGATCGAGCACGGCCCTCTGCCATTCTCGCGCTTGATTACGCTCAAGTGGCTGCCGGTCATGGCCACCAGTCACACCGCTCTTGAGCGCAATCCACTGACTGACAAGTGGTTCGCGGCCACCAAGGACCAGTCCCCACTCAAAGGTGTGTCCAACCTGGGCTACGACGAGTCCATCAACGGCACCTACGAGCTACTGCCATTGGAAACGAAGCTGGATGAGCAATCCCAGCTCACCTTCTCCGGCCTGAAATTTGACGTGGCGGCCAGCGCTCAAGGCCAGAAGATCAAGGCCGACGGCTACATGGACAGCTTCAAGTTGACCACCGTCGCCGAAGACCAGACACCTGTGCAGGTCGAGCTGAACGGCCTGACATTGGCCAGCAACCTGAGCAAGAGCTCATACGGTTACTACATGGGTGACAACACCCTGCTGATGAGCAGCACCAAGGCGACCTTTGGCGAGCCGAAGTCGGTGCTGGGCCTGAAGAACTTCGAAATGAAGAACAGCAGCAGCGAGAACGGCACCAGCGCTTCGGGGCGAGCCGATTACAAGATCGGTGAACTGTCGTTCAACGACAAGACCATTGGTTCGGCACAGATGGCAGTCAGCCTGAAGAACCTCGACATCCCGGCGACCATGTCGCTGATGCAGATCTATCAGACCAAGCTGCAACCCTACGAAAAAGCCGCTGCCGAGGCCGCTGCAGCCGGTGAGCCAGCGCCAGAGTTGAGCCTGACCGAAGCGGAAGAAGCACAGGTCAAGGCCGATCTGGAAAAACTCCTGGCCGGTGCCCCGCAAGTGGCATTGGAAAATCTGTCGTTCAACACAGCCAACGGTGAAAGCCGCGCCAGTCTGATCGTAGATCTGACCAAGCCACAGTCCATGGACTTGCCACCGGATGAGTTGGGCCGTCAGTTGCTCGCCCTGCTGGATTTCAATCTCAAGGTTTCCAAGCCGATGCTGGTGGACTTGATGACCGTGCAGGCGCAGATGGAAGGCCAGACGGATGCCAAGCTGATCGCCGATCAAGCCACCGCCACCAGCGACATGTTCAGTGCGATGGCGGTGGGTACTCAGCTGGCGACCCTTGAAGGCAACGATGTGGTTACCAAGCTGCACTATGCCAACAACCAGGTCGACTTCAACGGCCAGAAAATGACCGTTGAGCAATTCACGGCATTTGTGATGAGCAAGCTGGGTGGTGGCGTCGCCGTCCAGTAACGCATTCGAGCAATACCCCAAACCCGGCCCGTGCATGACACATGGGCTGGGTTTTTTTATGCCCCCGATCAGCCCTGAGCCGAAATCTGTATCGATTCTGAAGAATTGTGGCGTTCCTGAAGATGACCCGTCCGAGAGTGCAAGACTAGGCCCATTAGAGCTTGGCTGGATTCCTTGATCCGGCTTCCTGTTTGATGGGCAAGGGGGCACTGCGACCCGGCTGGCCATGTAAGGATGCTGACGAATGCCGCGTACTGTGGGTCCTTTTATTCATCGTGGTTTGCGCCCGTTGTTTCGCGTCGCGCTGTGCAGCCAATTGTGCTGGCCGATGCTTGCGTCAGCCGATACCGCCTATGACCAAATGGTGCTCGACGCCCGTGCGGGCCATTACACGCCTGCGCTGACCGCGTTGCGCCAGGTGTCGGCCGACCAGGCCAGCGCCGCGCAGATCAGTGACCACCTGCAAATCGCCAGTTGGGCCGGGCTCGACGCCGAGGTGGTGAAAGTCTATGAGGACCAGGGCCGTTATCGAGCGCTGCCCGTCCAGGCGTTGACTGCAACGGCTCGCGCCTATCGCAACCTCAAGCGCTGGGATTCGGCGGCCGAGCTGTACCGCCAGGCCTTGGTGATTGATCCTCAGAACCCTGATTTGCAACTCGGCCTGGCGTTGACCCAGGCCGATGCAGGCCGGCCCGACGAAGCTGTCACTCGCGCCAAAGCCCTGGTTGCTGCCAAGCCGACAGATCCGATGCGTCGGCTGGCCCTGGGTTATGCCTTGACCCGCGCCGACAGCCCCCACGAAGCACTGTTCGAATACGACCAGGCTTTCACCCGCGCAGGCAACAGTCCAGAGGTTGCGCGGGAATACATCTACGCCCTGCAACGCGCGCGGCTGCCGGAGCCGGCGCTGCGCCTGGCGCGTCTACAGCCGGGGTTGATCGACCGTGGCGTGCAGCGACGCCTGGAAGGTGACGTCGCGGCCGAACGGGTGCGCCTGGCAGACATGGCCAGCCGCAGCGAGCAGGAGCGCTTCGTCATTGCCGACCGCGCCCTTGCCGACTACGACAAGTTGCTCGCCACCTGGACCCCGGTGGCAGAAGCCCATGACGACGTGCTCCGTTGGCGCATCGATCGCATGGGCGCTCTCAATGCCCGCGCCCGTCGAGCCGAAGTGATTGCCGAATATCAGAAGTTGCTCGCCGAGGGTGTGAGTATTCCTACCTATGCCCTGCGCTGGGTGGCTTCTTCCTATCTGGAACAGCGGGAGCCGGAAATCGCTGTCGAGCTGTACCGCCGGGTCCTGATCGCGCCGGATGCCGATCCTGCGGAGCGCTTCGAAGACAGCACCGCGCTGTACTACGCGTTGTTGGAAAGTGAAAAGTCCGAAGAGGCCCGTGCCCTGGCCGAAGACATGGCGAAATCCCAGCGCCCACGGGTCGAACTCAAGGGCCTGCCGATCGGCAACCCCAATGATGAATGGATGGACGCTCAGCAACTCGCCGCCCAGGCCGGCACGTACGGCGCCGACTTGCCCTCTGCCGAGGCGCGTCTGGAAACCCTGGTCAATCAAGGTCCCGGCAACACGGGTATGCGCCTGGCCCAGGCCGATCTGTACCAGGCCCGTGACTGGCCGCGCCGTTCGGAAAGCCTGCTCAAGGAAGTCGAGACAACGATCCCGCGCAACCGTGATCTGGAAGTCGCCCAGGCGCGTGCCGCCATGGATTTGCAGGAATGGCGGCAGATGGATGCGCTGACCGACGACGTGGTCGCCCGCTACCCGGAAAATGCCCACGTCAAACGCCTGCAACGCCAGCGTGAGGTCCACGACATGGCCGAGCTGCGCATCGAGGCCTATACCGGCAAGAGCTATGGCGGTGGTAGCGGTGACGCCGGTGCAGTCACTGGCAGCCGGGACTTTGGCATCGAAACGCTGCTCTACAGCCCGCCCATCGATGAAGACTGGCGGTTGTTCGGCGGTGCCGGCTACGCCACTGGTGATTTCGAAGAAGGCACCGGCCATCACCGTTGGCAGCGCCTGGGTGTGGAACGTCGCACCCGCGACATGACGCTGGAGGCCGAGGTTTCCAATCACTCTTATGGTTCCGGTGACAAGCAGGGCGCGCGCGTGGCGGTGGCTCGGGACATCGACGATCACTGGCAGTACGGCGGCAGTTTGGATTATCTCTCGGCCAATACCCCGCTGCGGGCGCTCAACAGCGGGATTCGCGCCAATGGCGGTAGCGGCTTCGTCCGGTGGCGTGCCCATGAAAGCCGCGAGTGGCGACTGGCGGTCAGCCCGTCCCATTTCAGCGACGGCAACAACCGCCTCGAAACCCAACTGACCGGTCGCGAGGGCATCTACAGCACGCCGCGCCTGCAAGTGGAGCTGGGCCTGGAAGTGGGCGCCAGCCGTAACAGCGGCTCAAACGAAGTGCCTTATTTCAACCCAAAATCGGATTTCAGCGTCATGCCAACCGTGAGCGCCAACCACGTGTTGTATCGCCGCTATGAAACCACGTGGAGCCAGCAGTTCCAGGCCGGCGCCGGTACCTACAGCCAGCGCGACTACGGTACTGGGGCCATGGGATTGCTCAGTTACGGCCAGCGCTTCATCTGGAACGACGTGCTGGAGGCTGGTGCTGCGCTGAGCTGGCTCAACCGCCCCTACGACGGCGATCGCGAAAGCGATCTGCGCCTGCTTGTCGACCTCACCTATCGCTTCTAGAAGAGTTTGAAGATGCCTGTCATTTCGCGATTCATCCTTCTGCTGGGGGCCTTGCTGATCAGCGCTTGTGCCCAGCAAGCCCCGGCGTTCACGCCACCCGCGCAGCGCCCGCTGGCGGCCAATGACGCCCCGTGGCCAAAGAACCATGTGCTCGGCATCGCCTACCACGACGTCGACGACCGAGACCCGGACCAGGCGCTGGTAGCCGTGCGTACCGAGCGGCTGATCGAACAACTGGCGTGGCTGCGGGAAAACAATTACCAGCCGGTCACGGTGGATCAGATCATCACCGCCCGCAATGGTGGCCCGGAATTGCCGCCGCGTGCGGTGCTGCTCAGCTTCGACGACGGCTACTCGAGCTTCTATACCCGCGTCATGCCCATCCTGCGCGCCTATAACTGGCCGGCGATCCTCGCCCCGGTCGGCAGTTGGGTGGATACGCCGCTGAACCAAACGGTGGATTTCGCCGGGGTGCCGCGCAAGCGTTCCGAGTTCCTGACTTGGGAGCAGATTCGCGAAGTGTCGAAATCGGGCCTGGTGGAAATCGCCGCCCACACCGACGCTAATCACAAGGGCATCCTCGCCAATCCGCAAGGCAACCAGCAACCTGCCGCGACCACCCGGCGCTACGACCCCGTCACCGGTCGTTATGAGACCGAGGCCGATTTCCAGGCCCGCCTGCGCAAGGACGTGGCGGCCATATCCGAGAAGATCCGTAAAGTCGCCGGCTACAGCCCGCGCGTCTGGGTCTGGCCTTACGGTGAAGCCGACGGCACGGCGTTGCAGGTGATTGGCAGCGAGGGCTATCAAATGGCCCTGACCCTGGAAGACGGCCTCGACAGCCTGGATAACCTGATGAGCGGTCCACGCTTCCTGGTGGCGTCCGATCCCGATGGCGCCCATTTCGCCGAGAGCATCGTGTCGGTGCAAACGATGGACCCGATGCGCGTGGTGCATGTCGATCTGGATTACGTCTACGATCCAGACCCGGTGCAGCAGGAGGCCAATGTCGGCAAGTTGGTCCAGCGCATTTCCGACCTGGGCGCCAATACCGTGTTCCTGCAAGCCTTCGCCGATCCGAAAGGCGACGGCCTCGTGCACTCGTTGTACTTCCCCAACCGCCACCTGCCGGTACGCGCCGACCTGTTCGATAGGGTTGCGTGGCAATTGCGTACCCGGGCCAATGCCAACGTCTATGCCTGGATGCCGGTGCTCAGTTTTGCCTTGGACGCGAAGTTGTCACGGGTACAGCGCTGGGACCCGGAAACCGGCAAGATCGGCGTCGCCCCGGACCAATACGTGCGCCTGTCGCCGTTCGATCCGAAGGTGCGCCAGGTCATCGGCGAAATCTACCAGGACCTGGCGCGGATGAGCTCGTTGGATGGCGTCCTATACCATGACGACGCGGTATTTTCCGACTTCGAGGATGCCAGCCCTGCGGCCATGAAAGTCTATGCCGCCCACGGTTTGCCGACGTCCATCGCCGCCCTGCGGGACGATCCTGCGGCGATGCAACGCTGGACCCGCTTCAAGAGCCGCTACCTGATCGACTTCACCCATGAGCTGACGGCCAAGGTTCGGGCGATTCGCGGCCCGCAGATCCTGACGGCGCGCAACATCTTTGCCGAACCGATGCTCAACCCGGAAAGCGAAGCCTGGTTCGCCCAGAACCTCGACGACTTCCTCGGTGCCTACGACTGGACGGCACCGATGGCCATGCCGCTGATGGAAAAGCAGACCCGCGAGCAATCCGGCCCTTGGCTCGAGCGCCTGGTGGACACCGTCAAGGCTCGCCCCGGCGCGCTCAAGCGCACGGTGTTCGAATTGCAGGCTCGTGACTGGCACAGCAAGCCGGCCAGCGACATCGACGGCAAACAATTGGCCGACTGGATGGGACGTCTCAAGCGCAAAGGCGTGACCAGCTTTGGTTACTACCCGGACAACTTCATCGAAGACCAGCCCGCCGTGAAAACCGTGCGGCCGGCGCTCTCCAACAAGTGGAATCCTTGACATGCTCGACAGACTGCTCGCCCTGCTGGTGCTGGCGATCGTCCTTGGGGTGCCCCTGGGCCTGATCTTCCTGGTCACCGGGCAATTCCTGATGGACTTCGTGTTCTTTTACCCGCTGTTCATGTCCGGGCTGTGGATCGCCGGCGGCCTGTATTTCTGGCTGCACTGGGAGCGTCACTGGCCGTGGAAGGACGACACCTTGCCACCGGCTCTGGCAGGCGAGCCGCTGATCAGCATCCTGATTCCGTGCTTTAACGAAGGCGACAACGTCGCCGACACCATTCACGCGGCGCTGGGCCAGCATTACCCGAACATCGAAGTCATCGCCATCAACGACGGCTCCAAAGACAACACCGCCCAGATGCTCGATCAACTGGCGGCTGAAGACCCGCGCCTGCGCGTGCTGCACCTGGCGGAAAACCAGGGCAAGGCCGTGGCCCTGCGCATGGGTGCCATCGCGGCGCGCAGCGAATACCTGGTGTGCATCGACGGTGACGCGCTGCTGGCGCCGAACACTTGTGCTTATCTGGTGGCGCCGATGTTGGATAACGCCCGTCTCGGCGCGGTGACCGGCAATCCGCGCATCCGCACCCGCTCGACCCTGATAGGCCGGGTCCAGGTCGGTGAGTTCTCGTCGATCATTGGCTTGATCAAGCGCACGCAGCGGGTGTTCGGGCGGATCTTCACCGTCTCCGGTGTAATCGTTGCGTTCCGTCGCACCGCCCTGCACCGGGTGGGCTACTGGAGCCCGGACATGATCACCGAAGACATCGACATCAGTTGGAAGCTGCAACTGGATCACTGGAGCATCTTCTACGAGCCGCGCGCGCTGTGCTGGATCCTCATGCCTGAAACCCTGCGCGGCCTGTGGCGGCAACGGTTGCGCTGGGCCCAGGGCGGCGCCGAGGTGCTGTTCAAGAATATCCGTGGCATCTGGCAATACCGCCACCGTTATCTGTGGCCGTTGTTGTTCGAATACTGCCTGTCCACCGGTTGGGCGTTCACCTTCCTGCTGTCGGTGATCTTCTGGGGCGCCGGTAAATTCGTCGAGATGCCAGCCGCCATTGCCGTGGATCACCTAATGCCGCCGGCCTTCACCGGCCTGTTGCTGGCGGTGGTGTGCCTGCTGCAATTCGCGGTGAGCATCCTGATCGACCGGCGCTACGAAAAAGGCCTGTGGCACATCATGTTCTGGGTGGTCTGGTACCCGTTGGTGTTCTGGCTGATCAGCCTGTTCACCACCCTGGTGAGCTTTCCCAAAGTGCTGTTCGGGCAGCATCAGAAGCGTGCGCGCTGGATCAGTCCGGATCGCGGTATCAAACCGTTCGATGATCAGGAAGAGGAAGTGATCCGATGAAAATTATCAGGACCCGGCAGCGGCCTTTTCTGGTGGTCATCGATGCGCTTTTCACCGTACTGGCGTGGGTAGGGCTCTTGTATCTGCTGGTCAATGGGCTATGGCCGCTGATCGACAGCCAGGCAGGCCCGCGCCTGGGCGGGTCGCTGTTCGACACCCTGGCGACCTTGCAGGTCTATGGCTGGATTGCGTTGGTCAACGCGGTGCTGCTGATTACCTGGGCGCGATATCAACAGCGCAAAAGTCGCAGCTTCGCCCAGCGTCGACTGCCGGCGCCGGTGGTGGATGATCAAGGCTTGAGCGCCAGTTTCAAGTTGACCGACGAGCGTCTGGACACCTTGCGCCAGCCCGGCTCGAAGATTATCCACAACAACCAGGAAGGCGACATCAGCCATGTCGTGCCGCATTTCCACCTGCTCAGTCCGGAATTGCAGCCACCGCCCCTGGCGCCATTGGAGCGGCCACGGGTGATTCACTTGCCGGCTGATCAGTCCGTACATTGATGCGAGCTGTGCCGACGCTTTCGCGAGCAAGCCCGCCCCCACAGGGGATTGGGGGTATGGCGGATATTTCGGTCAGCCCAAGACAAAACTGTGGGAGCGGGCTTGCTCGCGAATGCTGCGTGTCAGTCAATATTGATGCCGGCTGATACACCGCTTTCGCGAGCAAGCCCGCCCCCACAGGGAATTTGGGGCTAGGACGAAAAATCCCGGATCAGCCGCCACGCTTCGTCCACCGGTAACGGTTGTTTCATGCGCTGGGCCAACGCCGCCATCGCCCGGCCTTCATCGCAGGCCACCGCGGCGGCAACGAGGCCGTCCTTGCCCAGCAGGGCGATAAAAGGCGGATGCTCGGGCGTACCCTTGAATTCCACTTCGTCCCAATGCTCGGCGTGGCCGAGGTAGTCGTAGCGTTTGCCGAAGTGATAGGTCCAGAAAAACGGCACGTCCAGATAGTGCTCATCGCCGCCGAGCATGTTCGCGGCGGCGATGCGCGCCTGTTGCTGGGCCAGGCGCCAATGTTCGATGCGCACAGGCGCGCCGTTCAGGGGGAAGGTCGCGATATCACCCACGGCCCACACGCCATCCGCCACACGCATGCCCGCATCAACCGACAGCGAATGGTCCTGTTCCCGCGGCAACTGCGCAAACGGCTCGGTGGCCGGGCGCACGCCGACACCGATGATCACCAGGTCCGCGGCAAAACGCTGGCCATTATCCAGCATAACCGCTTCGACCTTGTGTGAGCCCTCGATCCGCGCCGCCTCGCCGTCGGTGTGGTAGACCACGCCGTTGGCCCGGTGGCGGGCCAGGATGGCCTGGCCGACGCTCGCACCCAATTGCGCGGCGAACGGCACCGGGTGCCGGGCCAGGACAGTGACGCTCAGCTCGCGCTTGCGCAGGGACGAAGCGACTTCCATGGCAATGAAACTGTCGCCGATGATCACCGCCCGTTGCCCTGGCCGGACAGTGTCGAGAATCTGCCGGGCGTGGGCGATCGAGCGCAGCACGAAGACTTGTGGCAAATCGACGCCAGGCAACGCTAGCGTCTTCGGTTCCCCGCCAGTGGCAATGAGCGCGGCGTCGTAGTCCAGGCGCCGGCCATCGGCGAGGTGGATTTGCCGGACACTCGGGTCCAAATGGATGACCTCGCCATGGAGCCTTTCGATGCGTTGCTGGGTGAAGTAAGTTTCATCGCGCAGCGGCGCCGTCTCGTTGACTGCCATATCCCCAGCCAGCACATACTTGCTCAGCACCGTACGGTCGTAGCCGGCTTCGGCTTCGCGGTCGATCATCAGGATGTGGCCGCCAAACCCCCTCTCCCGCAACGCCGCCGTACCAGCCGTGCCGGCCGCACCGGCGCCGATGATGACAAACGTGCGCGCGTCATCGGCCGGCGGGACTTTGTCGGACGGCAGCGGTTGGTCATCGACCCAGACGTCACCGTCCCGCACCTCGACGTGATAGCGCGTCAGGCTGTCGAGGGCCGGCGGCTCGCACAGGGCGCCGTCTTCAGCCCGGAACGCCGCCTTGTGCCATGGGCATATCAGCCGTCCATGACACACCGCGCCCTTGGCCAGTGGGGCGCCGGCGTGTGGGCATTTGCCCTGGAAGGCGCGCACCTGATCGCCGGAGCGCAGCAGCAGGATGGACGTGTCGTCGATTTTGACTTCGAGGCCGCGGTCTTCGCGAACGTCGGCGAAACGGGCGACTTGATGCAGAGACATGATCGTTCTCCGGCTGGCGTTTCCCGTTGGAGTCGCAGGGCCGGAGCGAGGTTCAGCATAATTGTCACTGCACCCCTGGCGAAGCTGCGGCTATAGTTCGCAAGCCGTCCATGGCCTGACACGCACAAGGTGCCCCGGTATGACCCGATTGAAGATTCTCACCCCTTGGCTGGCGGCCGTCGCCCTGGTGCTGTGTGCCCAAGGGGCTGTCCAGGCCGAGGAGCGTTTCACCCTCAGTATCCCCGGCGTCTCGGACGATCGCCTCTTCACGGCGGCGGCAGCAAGTGATGCCAACACCTGCGGTGGCAAGAACATTTCCCCGGCCCTGAGCTGGAATGCCGGCCCACCTGGCACCCTCAGCTACGCCATCGTCATGTTGGACCCGGACGGGCAACGGGGGCAGGGTGTCGACCACTGGATCCACTACGGCATCAAGGCCTCCACG
Source organism: Pseudomonas sp. OA65 (assembly GCF_017498305.1). Taxonomy (NCBI): domain Bacteria; kingdom Pseudomonadati; phylum Pseudomonadota; class Gammaproteobacteria; order Pseudomonadales; family Pseudomonadaceae; genus Pseudomonas; species Pseudomonas sp. OA65. The sequence goes on along the minus strand of NZ_JAGDEZ010000035.1, from coordinate 53,517 downwards.
CGGCAGATTCCGACGGGCGCCGGCACCAAGTCCTCGTTGGAAGGCATGAGCGGAATCAACAGCAAGAACACCCACGGCTACATCGGCCCATGCCCGCCTATCGGCGACAGCGCTCACCATTACCTGATCCAGCTCTTCGCCCTCGACCTGCCGCCGGAAGCCTTGCCCGCCGGCCTCACACGGGCCCAACTGATGGAAAAAATCAAAGGCCACGTCCTGCGCAACAGCAGCGTAGTGCGCCGCTACCACCGCTAAACAGCGCAGCTCCCCGTGGCGAGGGAGCTTGCTCCCGCTGGGCTGCAAAGCAGCCCCCATGACGCTGGCCCCCGACACAATATTGGCATCACGCGCCAAAAACGAGCACTATCGAACCCCTGTTCACTCATGCCGGAGGATGGCGATGACGCAGAAACCCGACGGCATCGCCCGCCTGTTGAACTGCCCCACCAAGGGCGACGAAATACGCCGGGCCATTGCCCAGAGCCGCAAGGATTTCCTGCCTGTCGACGAGGCCGAAGACGCCGAGCCAGGCCAGCCACCGGTTGAACCGGTGGACAATGATCGCGACGACTGAGCCGTCGCCTCTTTCAACCGACTTGTTCAAATCTGCCTATGACTGCTGCCACTGTTCTAACCGGTGATCGATTCAGCCGCTCCGATTACAAAACCCTGGGCCTTGCCGCCTTGGGCGGCGCGCTGGAGATCTACGATTTCATCATCTTCGTCTTCTTCGCCCTGACCCTCAGCCAATTGTTCTTCCCGCCGGAAATGCCCGATTGGCTGCGCTTGCTGCAAAGCTTCGGGATTTTCGCCACCGGCTACCTGGCCCGGCCCCTGGGCGGCATCCTCATGGCGCACTTTGCCGATCGCCTGGGGCGCAAACGCGTGTTCAGCCTCAGCATCCTGATGATGGCCTTGCCGTGCCTGCTCATCGGGGTGATGCCGACCTACGCGCAAATCGGTTATTTCGCTCCGTTGCTGTTGCTGGCGCTGCGTATTTTGCAGGGCGCGGCGGTGGGCGGCGAGGTGCCCAGCGCCTGGGTGTTCGTGGCCGAACATGCGCCGTTGCATCATCGTGGCTATGCCCTGGGTTTCCTCCAGGCCGGCCTGACCTTCGGCTACTTGCTGGGTGCCTTGACTGCAACGGCGCTGGCGCGGATCTACACGCCGGAAGAGATTCTCGATTACGCCTGGCGCCTGCCGTTCCTGCTGGGGGGCGTCTTCGGGGTGGTCGGCGTCTGGTTGCGCCGTTGGTTGAGCGAAACGCCGATTTTCATGGCCCTGCAAACCAATCGCGAAGGTGCCGCGGAACTACCGTTGCGCACAGTCCTGCGCGACCACCGCCAGGCCTTGCTGCCCGCCGCCCTCCTGACCTGCGTGCTGACTTCTGCCGTGGTGGTGTTCGTGGTCATCACCCCGACCGTGATGCAGAAAAGCTTCGGCATGACCCCCAGCCACACCTTCGCCCTGAGCAGCCTGGGCATCGTCTTCCTGAACATCGGCTGCGTCCTGGCCGGCCTGATCGTCGACCGCATCGGCGCTTGGCGCACCGTCATGCTCTACAGCCTGCTGCTGCCCCTGGGCATCGCCGTGCTCTACGCCAGCCTGATCAGCGGTGGCGCCTGGCTGGGCCTGGCCTACGCCGTCGCCGGCCTGGGTTGCGGCGTGGTTGGTGCGGTGCCGTCGGTGATGGTCAGCCTGTTTCCGCCGAAGATTCGCGTGTCTGGCATTTCGCTCACCTACAACATCGCCTATGCCCTTTGGGCGAGCATGACCCCGTTGATGCTGATCGCCTTGGTGCCGTGGAGTCCGTGGGTGTGCGTGGGGTATTGCGTGGTGATGGGCGCGGTGGGCGTGGCTGCGGCGGCGTATTTTCCGGGGCGGGGAGAGCGAGCTCGGGATCCTGTGTTGGCTTCGGAAACCTGATCAGTAAAAGTTGTTATGGATCTTTTCTGAAAGGGCGAGTGTGAGATTGATCAAAGCGCAACCACTAAGAGTTTCTTAGCGGTTCGCTGCCGACCGTTGTTTCAAAAACGCTCGCGCAAAAAATCCACAAAGGCTCGGGTGCGTGCCGAGCGGCGTCGGTCCTGGCTGAACACGGCGCTGATGGGCAGCGCCAGTGGCTGGTAATCGGCAAGCACAGTGCAGACGGTTCCCTGGCGAACATCGGCCGCGAACAACCACTGTGGTGACAGCGAAACGCCCAGCCCCGACAGCACCATTTCCCGGATTGCCTCGCTGCTGTTGCAGGTGACGTTGCCCTTAATCGTGACGCTGTGCTGTCGGCCATTCTGCTCGAATCGCCAGACGTCGTAATGCTCCAGCAGCGTGAACGCCAAACAGTTATGGCCGGCCAGGTCGGTCGGTACGAGGGGCGTGCCGTGCTGTTGCAGATAAGCAGGGGAGGCGTACACCCGACGCGGGCTGTCGCCGAGGGGAATCGCCACCAGCCCTTCGCTTTTTACCACGCCGATACGAATGGCCAGGTCGATGTTTTCCTTCAACACGTCTTCGTTCTGGTCGCTTAGCCTCAGGTCGATCCGAACTTGCGGATGGCGCGCGAGGAACTCGCCCACCAGAGGCGCAATGCACAATCGGCCAAAACTGACGGGCGCCGCCACGCGCAGCAGGCCGGCGATCTGTTCCTGGCCACTGGCGAAACTGAGCCGTGCCGCGTCGACGCTGGCGAGTATGTCCTTGCTCTCGGTGTAGAAGCGCTGCCCCTGGTCGGTCAGCGCGAGATGGCGGGTGCTGCGGGCAAACAGCGCCCCACCCAGATGCTGCTCCAGGGCGCGGATCTGCTTGCTCACCGCCGGTTGGCCCAGGTTCAGTTCCTTGGCGACCGCCGAGAAGGAACCGCGCTCCACCACCCGCACGAACACCTGCATTGCATAGAGCAGATCCATCAGGATTTGGCCTCTGTCTGGAATGAATCCTATCCATTGTTGCTCACTTATCGGAATGCGTCTGCGCTCCCATGATGAACCTGCCCACTCATTGGAGGTTTACCGTCATGAACAACACCATGCTCGCCGCCGTTGCCGAAACCGCTCAGGCGCCGCTGATTGTCCGTTCCATCACCCGGCCCGTTCCCGGCAAGGGCCAGGTATTGATCAAGGTGCACGCTGCCGGCATCAACCCGCTGGACACCAAGATCGCGGCAGGTGGTGGCGCCCATGCACGCCAGCCGTTGCCCGCTGTATTGGGGATTGATCTGGCCGGGACGGTCGTTGAACGGGGCGAAGGTGTGTATGACTTCGCCCCTGGCGACGAGGTATTCGGCATGGCTGGCGGAATCGGCGGGGCCCAAGGCGCGCTGGCCGAGTACATCGCAGTCGATGCCCGCCTGATTGCGCTCAAGCCTCGCTCACTGAGCATGCGCGAAGCGGCCGCCTTGCCGCTGGCCTTCATCACGGCCTGGGAAGGCTTGGTCGATCGCGCCAACGTCCGGGTCGGGCAACAGGTGCTGATTCATGGCGGCGCCGGTGGCGTCGGTCAAATGGCCGTGCAAATCGCCAGCGCCCGGGGCGCCCAGGTCTACGCCACGGGCTCGGCCCACAGCCTGGATTTCATCCGCGAACTGGGCGCCTCAGCCATCGACTACCGGACCCAGGACACCGACAGCTACGTGCGCCAGTACACCGATGGCGAAGGCTTCGACATCGTCTACGACACCGTAGGCGGCCCGACCCTGGATGCGTCGTTCAACGCGGTCAAGACTTACACTGGCCATGTGCTCAGCTGTCTTGGCTGGGGCCAGCACAGCCTCGCGCCGTTGTCGTTCCGGGGGGCAAGCTATTCCGGGGTGTTTACGTTGATGCCACTGCTGACCGGAAAGGGGCGCGAGCATCACGGACATCTCTTGCGAGATGCCGCGGCGCTGGTTGAATCAGGGCAACTGCGGGTCAACGTGAATCAGCGCCGGTTTGGCCTGGGGGAAGTCAATGAGGCGTTTGCCCAGGTAGCCGAAGGGCGCGGGGCGGGGAAAACGGTGGTAGAAATTGGGTTTGAGTGAGACGGGAGTAGAAATGCAGCCGCCATTACGCCGCTACCGCTCAAGGACGAATTCAAACATGCGAGTTTTAGCGGTCATTTGAGCGGATTCATCGACGACGACCTGCGGGGCATTCCGTCCCGCTAGCAATGCCTGCTGTAGCGTGCTGGCGATTGCTCCAATCACTGCACTGGGCTGGCGATTTTTAAGGTGGCCAGCCCTGTCTTCACGGCGCTGCAAAAAAATCTCTGGTCATTAACCCGAACCGCGTATGACCTGCGTCTGACTCTGTGAACGGATCATTCATTCACGAGGTTCAGCCCATGTCCCGTCCACTTCTTTTTATGCGTCCTGCTGCCCAAGGCTTCGCCGTGACTTTGCTGGTGGCGTTGGCCGGTTGTGGGTTGTCTTCTTCCCGGGAGACGGCCATTCCATCCGAACCGGTGTCCGTGGCCCCGAGCGTCGTACCGCAAGGCGAGATCGCCGAAGTGGGGCAGTCGACGGCCAAGCGCATGCTCATGAAGCCGGCTGCGATGCCCGCCCCCAGTGTGGCGAACGATGCGATCGCCGCCGGTTATCGCGCCGAGCCGCGTGAACAGTACGAAAAGCTCCCGGACAACCCGATTCACAGCGTGGCCGAAACACCGGTCTCGACCTTTAGCGTGGATGTTGATACCGGCAGCTATGCCAATGTGCGACGTCTGCTCAACCAAGGCAGCCTGCCACCCGAAGGGGCGGTGCGGCTGGAGGAAATGGTCAATTATTTTCCGTACAGCTACGCCTTGCCCACCGACGGTTCACCCTTTGGCGTGACCACCGAGGTGGCCCCATCGCCGTGGAACCCCCACACCCGCTTGCTGCGCATCGGCATCAAGGCCAGCGACCGCGCCGTGGCGGACCTGGCGCCGGCCAACCTGGTCTTCCTGGTGGACGTTTCCGGTTCCATGGACCGTCGCGAAGGCCTGCCGCTGGTCAAGAGCACGCTGAAACTGTTGGTGGACCAATTGCGCGACCAGGACCGAGTGTCGCTGGTGGTTTATGCCGGTGAATCCCGAGTGGTGCTCAAGCCCACGTCGGGTCGCGACAAGGCGACAATCCGCAACGCCATTGATCAACTCGACGCCGGTGGTTCCACGGCGGGCGCTTCGGGTATCGAGCTGGCCTATCAGATGGCGCGGGAGAGCTTCATCGACAAAGGCATCAACCGCATCCTGCTGGCCACCGATGGCGACTTCAACGTCGGGGTCAGTGATTTCGACAGCCTCAAGCAGATGGCGGTGGACCAGCGCAAAAGCGGGGTATCCCTGACGACGCTGGGCTTCGGTGTGGATAACTACAACGAACACCTGATGGAACAATTGGCCGACGCCGGTGACGGTAACTACGCCTACATCGACAACTTGCTCGAAGCGCGCAAGGTCCTGGTGGACCAACTCAGTTCCACCCTGGCAGTGGTGGCGCGGGACGTGAAGTTGCAGGTGGAATTCAACCCCGCCCAGGTCAGCGAATATCGCCTGTTGGGCTATGAGAATCGCGCATTGAAGCGTGAAGACTTCAACAATGACAAGGTCGACGCGGGCGAGATCGGTGCCGGGCATTCGGTGACGGCCTTGTATGAAATCGTTCCGAAGGGCGCGCCGGGCTGGTTGGAGCCGCTGCGCTATGGAAGTACGCCTAAATCGGAGGGCACCTCGGCTGAACTGGCAATGTTGCGCGTGCGCTACAAACCGGCAGAGGGTGGTAGCAGTCGCTTGATCGAACATCCCATCTCCAGCGTGCAAGGCGACCGCAAGCCCAGCGATGACCTGCGCTTCTCCGCCGCCGTGGCCGCCTTCGCTCAACAGCTCAAGGGGGATGGGCGCTACACTGGGACGATGAGCTTGAAGGACACCGCTCTATTGGCGCGCTCGGCCCGTGGTGACGATCCGTTCGGGCTGCGTGCCGAGTTCGTGCAGTTGGTGGAGCTGGCCCAGAGCCTTGAGCCTTCGGCCAAGCGCTGATCCTGGCCACGACGGGGATCAAATGTGGGAGCTGGCTTACCTGCGAAGGCGGCGTGTCAGGCACAGCAGTTTCGCCTGACACGCCGCCTTCGCGGGCAAGCCCGGCTCCCACAGAGTCCTCTGCAATCTGCAAGACCGTGTTCTACATCGAAAGGAGTTCGTCACCCACATGCCCGCTGCGCCTGAGTCTCCCAGCGACGAATCGCTGCTGGCCCGCTACCGCAATGGCGACGGGGCTGCTTTCGAAGTCCTGTACGCCCGCCATCGGCAAGGGCTTTACCGTTTTCTGGTGTCCTTGAGCAACAAGGCCGAACTGGCCGAGGAAGTGTTCCAGGACACTTGGCTCAGCCTGATTCGCAGCACCACCCAGCCACAAGGCCGGGCGAGTTTTCGCACCTGGCTGTTCCAGATTGCCCGCAACCGCTTGATCGATCACTGGCGCAAACACGGTATCCATAACCCGCTGCACGACAGCTACGACGAGCAACTTCACGTCCAACCCGACGACACCAGCGGCCCCGAGCAACAGCTGACCCTGAGTCGCGACCAGGCGCGTCTCGACGCCGCGTTGCAGGCCTTGCCCGAGGATCAGCGCGAAGTCTTCCTGCTGCGCCTGCACGGCGACCTGGAGCTGCCACAGATTGCCGCCCTGACCGGTGCCCCGCTGGAAACGGTCAAGAGCCGCTTGCGTTACGCCCAGCAGAAACTGCAGCGACTGCTGGCCGAGGAGGTACCCGCATGATCGACCCCAAACACACCCCGGACCTCGACGACGAAAGGGTCGTCGAGCATTTCCGCCAACACGCCAGCGGCGAGCCGCCGGCCTCCCTGGACGCCTTCATCCTGGCCGCCGCCCGTCGTGAAGCCCCCGCGCCAGCGCCCAGCCTGTGGCAACGCTGGCTGCAAGCGTGCCAACGGCCGCGCTGGCAAATGGCGTTCGCCACGGTCGCCGGCGTGGCGCTGATGATCGGCCTGGTGCTGCGTTCGCCCGTGCCCCACGACGAACTGGCCTCACCCGCTTCGATGGAGTTTTCCGCCGACCAGCAAGAATCCGCCGCCGCAGCACCGCCGGCCATGCCCGCCCCCGCGCCGATCACCCGCATGGCACCCCAGGGCGAACTGGCCCGCGCCCCGGCCAGCCCGATGCAGTCCTTGGCGGAAAAGCCAGCGGCGAAGATGAGCAAATCCGCGCCGGCTGCACTGCCGTCGCTGGAGCAAGGCTTGATGGAAATCCTGCGTTTGCGCGAGGCGGGGGATACCAAGGCCGCAGATGAAAAACTGCTGGCGCTGCACAAGCGCTTTCCTGAGGAGGATTTGCCGGCGCGGTTGGAGGCGTTGCAGAAGCGTTGAGGTCGGCGAGTCAACGTCCGTGGCGAGGGCTCGGGCCGCGCTCGGACGATCTTTTGATCTTTCGCTTGAGGTTCAAGTGTCAGGGGAAAGATCGCAGCCTCGCTTCGCTCAGCAGCTCCTACAGGCCGAGCGGGAGCAAGCTCTCACCTCGCCACAATGGTTCACGCAAGCTATAAGTGAACGGCACTACGATCCATGACCGAGACTTTTGGAATGCTAATAGTCCCCAGAAGCTGAAGGATTATTCGCCCTTGAGCGCCCTTTCGTAGTCGGCTGAAAAACTCGTCAAATCCGTGCCCAAAACCAAACACAAATCCCGCAACTGAACCGTATCCAGTCTTCGCACTCCTCGCTCCACGTCGCTCATGAATGACTGAGGTCTGCCCAGCGCTGTCGAGCACTGTGCCTGAGTCAGCCCGGATTCGATGCGCATGCGCTTGAGGACCTGAAGAAAAACCTCGTGCTCGCGTCGATAAATAGCTTTGGTCATGGCTGCATCCATTGAGATTTGCTTCGCCAAGCTATATCTGCTTTTCGGATATCTGAATTTCAGGTATTTTGACTTGAATGGCGGATAGAACAGAGCGTTCAGGCTCTCTCTTGACGCCTGGAGTCCGTTTCATCCATTTATCGTTTCGCCTGACAAGGAGTCGTACGTATGTCGCATTACATACCGTTGCAAACCAACAACCCCGAGTGCCCCGTCCTACTGATCGACAGCCAGATGCCCACTGCAATGCTGATTGACAGTGCGCTCAGCCGCATCAAGGCCGGGACCGACCTTTTGGAAAGCATCACTTCGGTCACGATCAAGGGCATCGACGATGGGGATTTGTATCGATTTACCAACGCGGCGTATTTGCTGCTGCGAGAAGGTTCGGATTTGCTGGAAGTGGTGAGTCGCAATGTCGATGGTGCTGGCAGATTGTAACTGCAGTCAGTAGGTGCTCGTGCATGGCTGCATGCAAAACGTGCCTGCTGCATGTCGTATTGATGGAGCCGAATTAAGTGAATGGTATCTTGAACGCAAGGTGCGTCCGGATACAAAAAAGCCCCGATCTGGAGATCGAGGCTTTTGGGCGTTATCGGGGATAACCGAATTTTTAGTTATTTGGAGTTGCGCGCCGGTTGCTGTGGAGATGTTGACTGTGGCTGGATGGGGGCTGGTTGGCTATAAACCGTCCGCTTTGCCATATCCATACCGAAGTCGATGGCTTTGTTACCTAGGTAGCCACCGACCCCTATCACAACGGTGATCACAGCAGTCGCAGCGTAGATTTGTTTTTCCACAGTCGAAAGCTTCGATCTGACCTTGGATTGTTCATCCTTCAGTTCGCCTACTTTCTCGCTGAGATTATTGATGCTGGATTCCATAGATGCCATCGAAATCTTCAGGTCAATAAAAGCCTGCATAGCCCAGTCAGGGCCCGACTTTGGAGGTGTTGAAACTGGTGGTGACGGGGTGGTGTCATCGTCGTGTCGGTGTTTGACCATTACGCCTCCCACCTTGACTTGATCCAATCCCAGATGTTTGTAGGTGCGCGCCCATAATATGAGCTGATTGCGGCCACTACACCCGTGCCTGTGGATCCCTCAGAAATGCCTGCCAAATTAGACAATTCTTGGCTGGTGCCAGAGTAGCTTACCGCGAACCCTGATGTAGGAAGCTTTATAAAATCCACCTTCCCACCGTTTTTCAACGACTCCAGCTCACGCTCGATGAGATGGGGGTTGGCGATTGGAATAATCAGAAATATAGCCATTCGATTGCAGTCCGTTTACAAGCTCATCCATGATGTTTGGGACGAGTATCGTCTATATCAAAGACAGTCTGCTATCTCAATCAGTCAAAATTTCAGACGAATGTGTTTCGGACAAAGAAAAGCCCCGACAGGTGACCCTGGCGGGGCTTCTTTTGCGTACGCTTCCTGCCTGCTGTGCGGGTGCGTTCGCTGCGAAGGGTTATGCGAGATTCTGAATTCTTTGGTGCACCAGGCGGGATTCGAACCCACGACCCCTGCCTTCGGAGGGCAGTACTCTATCCAGCTGAGCTACTGGTGCAGCGCGGGCGCCATGATACTCATATGCGTGGCGGGCGTCCATGCTGCTGATTTGCCGTTTGTTTTTACCCCGCTCGGCGGGTGTTGGCTACGCTGATCAGAAAAAACAGGCAAATCCCGTTTTTTCGTTCTTTTTTTCGAACAACCTATTGTCCTTCACCCCCATCGGCCCTAGGATTCGTTTGAGATTTCAAACGCTCTTGTCTGGGTGCTGAACCGCACGTCTGTGCTTATGTGCGTTATTTCTGTGCTTCAGCCCGGTGAATGATTTCCCTGACGGCAGCCCCCGAGGCGCCTTTCTACAACTCTAATTCGCTCCGCGTGCGCGCGGTGCTGTTAAGGAAAGCCGACATGCAGCTTAAAGACACCCAGTTGTTCCGCCAGCAAGCCTTTATCGATGGCGCTTGGGTCGATGCGGACAATGGTCAGACGATCAAGGTCACCAACCCGGCGACGGGCGAAGTACTGGGCACTGTGCCGAAGATGGGCGCCGCCGAAACCCGTCGTGCGATTGAAGCCGCCGACAAGGCGCTGCCGGCCTGGCGTGCGCTGACTGCCAAGGAGCGCGCCAACAAGCTGCGCCGCTGGTATGAATTGCTGATTGAAAACCAGGACGACCTCGGTCGCCTGATGACGCTCGAACAAGGTAAGCCACTGGCCGAAGCCAAGGGCGAAATTGTCTACGCCGCCTCGTTCATCGAATGGTTCGCCGAGGAAGCCAAGCGCATCTACGGTGACGTGATTCCCGGCCACCAGCCCGACAAGCGCCTGATCGTGATCAAGCAGCCAATCGGCGTGACCGCGGCCATTACCCCGTGGAACTTCCCGGCCGCGATGATCACTCGCAAGGCCGGCCCGGCCCTGGCTGCCGGTTGCACCATGGTCATCAAGCCTGCTTCGCAAACCCCGTTCTCGGCCCTGGCCCTGGTGGAGCTGGCGCACCGTGCCGGTATTCCGCAAGGCGTGCTGAGCGTGGTCACCGGCAGTGCCGGTGACATTGGCGGCGAGCTGACCAGCAACCCGATCGTGCGCAAACTGTCCTTCACCGGTTCGACCGAGATCGGTCGCCAGTTGATGGCCGAATGCGCCAAGGACATCAAGAAAGTCTCCCTGGAACTGGGCGGCAACGCACCGTTCATCGTGTTCGACGACGCGGACCTGGATAAGGCCGTCGAAGGCGCGATCATTTCCAAGTACCGCAACAACGGCCAGACCTGTGTCTGCGCCAACCGCCTGTACATCCAGGATTCGGTGTACGACGCGTTCGCCGATAAACTCAAGGTGGCGGTGGCCAAGCTCAAGATCGGCAACGGCCTGGACGATGGCACCACCACCGGCCCGTTGATCGATGGCAAAGCGGTCGCCAAGGTGCAGGAACACATCGCCGATGCGGTCAGCAAAGGCGCGACCGTGCTGTCGGGCGGCAAGGCGATGGAAGGCAACTTCTTCGAGCCGACCATCCTGACCAACGTACCGAAAAACGCCGCCGTGGCGAAGGAAGAAACCTTCGGCCCGCTGGCGCCGCTGTTCCGCTTCAAAGACGAAGCCGAAGTGATCGCGATGTCCAACGACACCGAGTTCGGCCTGGCCTCGTACTTCTATGCCCGCGACCTGGGCCGTGTGTTCCGTGTGGCCGAGGCCCTGGAATATGGCATGGTCGGCGTCAACACCGGGTTGATTTCCAACGAAGTCGCGCCGTTCGGCGGCATCAAGGCTTCGGGCCTGGGCCGTGAAGGCTCCAAATACGGCATCGAGGATTACCTGGAAATCAAATACCTCTGCCTGGGTATCTGATCTGCTTCAAGCGCAAAGGGCACGAGAGCGCTGTCCCTTTGCGCGTTTCACCCGTTCTGTTTCTTGTGGCCGGAACGCTGCGGCAGTCGATCATCGCATGCTGTCGCAGTTGCCTCCCCGCCATCTATTCCTTGAGCCACGCCGACCGATGAGCGGCGAATGAGGACTGTAATGAGCAAGACTAACGCTGACTTGATGGCCCGCCGTACCGCCGCTGTTCCCCGTGGCGTCGGCCAGATTCACCCGATCTTTGCCGAATCGGCGAAGAACGCCACGGTAACCGACGTCGAAGGTCGTGAATTCATCGACTTCGCCGGCGGTATCGCCGTGCTGAACACCGGCCACGTGCACCCGAAAATCATCGCCGCCGTGACCGCACAGCTGAACAAGCTGACCCACACCTGCTTCCAGGTCCTGGCCTATGAGCCGTACGTGGAACTGTGCGAAAAAATCAACGCCAAGGTCCCAGGTGATTTCGCCAAGAAAACCCTGTTGGTGACTACCGGCTCGGAAGCGGTGGAAAACGCCGTGAAAATCGCCCGTGCCGCCACTGGCCGTGCCGGCGTGATCGCGTTCACCGGCGCTTACCACGGTCGCACCATGATGACCTTGGGCCTGACCGGTAAAGTCGTACCGTATTCGGCCGGCATGGGCCTGATGCCCGGCGGCATCTTCCGCGCGCTGTACCCGAACGAACTGCACGGCGTGAGCATCGACGATTCCATCGCCAGCATCGAGCGCATTTTCAAGAACGACGCCGAGCCCCGTGACATTGCTGCAATCATCATCGAGCCGGTCCAGGGCGAGGGTGGTTTCTATGTGGCGCCGAAGGAGTTCATGAAGCGCCTGCGCGCCTTGTGCGACCAGCACGGCATCCTGCTGATCGCTGACGAAGTGCAGACCGGTGCCGGCCGTACCGGCACTTTCTTCGCCATGGAGCAGATGGGCGTTGCCGCCGACCTGACCACCTTCGCCAAATCCATCGCCGGCGGCTTCCCGTTGGCCGGTGTGTGCGGCAAGGCCGAGTACATGGACGCCATCGCACCGGGCGGCCTGGGCGGCACCTACGCCGGTAGCCCGATCGCCTGTGCGGCGGCGCTGGCGGTGATGGAAGTGTTCGAAGAAGAACACCTGCTGGACCGCTGCAAGGCCGTGGGCGAGCGCCTGGTGACTGGCCTGAAGGCGATCCAGAAGAAGTACCCGGTCATCGGTGAAGTGCGTGCCCTGGGCGCGATGATCGCCGTGGAGCTGTTCGAAAACGGCGACTCCCACAAGCCGAACGCTGTGGCAGTCGCCCAGGTGGTGGCGAAGGCGCGGGACAAGGGTCTGATCCTGTTGTCCTGCGGCACCTACGGCAACGTTCTGCGGGTGCTGGTGCCGCTGACTTCGCCGGATGAGCAATTGGACAAGGGCCTGGCGATTATCGAAGAGTGCTTCTCCGAGCTCTGAGTTCGGGTTGTGCGCTGATCCACAAAAACCCGCCTCTTGGCGGGTTTTTTCATGCACGCGAACTTGTCCGACGGATTTTGAGCTGTCTGGAACGGCTGCCAGCGTCTAAGGTGCAAGTATGGCAAGGGAGCATGCTGCATGACTGCTGTGGATTTACCCGCTGTACCCCGTGTGTTGATCGCCGAGGCCGATCCGGTGTCCCGTGAGCTGCTTGAGCAGGTGTTGTCGGGTGTGCGCTGTGACGCTCAAGTGGACACATGCGGCGAGGGCAGGCAGGCGTTGGATTTGCTGGCGAGCCAGCCCTATGACTTGGTGATTGCCGATTGGGAACTGCCGGGGGTCGATGGCCTGGCGATCCTGCGCGGCCTTCGCCAGCAGCATCGCACGCCACCATTGCCGTTCATCCTGATGAGTCGGCGCAACGACAGCGCCAGCGTGCGCGAGGTACTGCCGCTGGCGCCGACCGCGTATTTGACCAAGCCCTTGAACCGGGAAAACCTGACCCAGCGGTTGCAGGGGTTGTTGGTGGGTGGCGGTGAGGAAACGTCCAACGATGCGCCGGTCCCGGGGCCGGGGTTGACGTTGTCCACCTTTCTGGAACGTCGGCGTGACCTGTCCGAAGGCGCGCCCTTGATGGCCGATGTGCAAGTGGCGATCAAGCGCAGCCCCAACCCCGGCGGCCTGGACCTGAAACTGCTCGAAGAAGAACTGCGCACCGACCCGCAGATCACTGCGGTGCTGATCGCCGCGGCCAACAGCGCTGCCCAGCATCAGGGCGGCGGTCCGGTGCAGACCGTGGCCCAGGCGCTGCACCAGCTCGGCACCGGGCAAAGCATGAACTTGATCCTCGGCCTGACCCTCAAGCGTTGCGCCCGGCTCAGCGTTCCGTGTCTGGCGGACTATGCCGAGCGTTACTGGGAGCTGTCGCTGCACACCGCCGAGTACGCCCGGACGATGGCCCGCTTGCTGGACCTGGAGCAGGAGCGCTGTTACTGCGCCGGGTTGTTGCATCGCTTGGGTGACCTGGCGTTGCTGCGCTGCCTGGAGGAATGGAAACAGGCCGGTGGCGAGCTGGATGAGCCGGAGGAAGTCGGTGACTCGCTGGAAAAATTCGGCGCCAGTTTCGGCTCGGCATTGCGTGCCCGCTGGCGTTTGCCGTTGGAGCTCAGAGAGCTGATCGCGGCGGTCTACGGCCTGGGTGGCGGGGTTTATTCCCGTGAAGCCTTGGTGATGAACATGGCAGCGCAGATGGCGCATCTGCCCGCCCATGAAGGCCTTGAAGAACTGGCCCGTGGCCGCACGGCGCGGTTGCTGAAGATCGGCCTGCCGGAATTGATGCGGTTGCGCCGTAAATAGCACCACAACTGAACCCCTGTGGGAGCGGGCTTTGTGGGAGCAAAGCTTGCTCGCGATGCAGGCAACTCGGATTCAAGTGGACACCGAGGCGCTGCTATCGCGGGCAAGCCTTGCTCCCACAGGGGTTCAGTGGCGGGACAACTCAATCAAGCCGCGATGATGCGGTTCTTCCCCTTGCGCTTGGCCTCGTACATGGCCGCGTCGGCGCGGGCGAACAGGCTGTCGAGGGACGGGTCCTCGGGAGTAATGGCGGTGAGCCCCTGGCTGACGGTAATGCCGAAGGTCTGCTCGCCACAGCGGAACATCAAGCGTTGGATTTCCCGTTGCAACCGCTCGGCCACTTGCAAGGCCATGTCGGGGGGGCAGCCGGGGAATACCGCCGCGAACTCTTCGCCACCGATCCGCCCGAACAGGTCACCACGCCGGAGTACGGACCGGCCACTTTCGGCGATTTTCTGCAACACGGTATCGCCTTCCTGATGGCCGTAGGTGTCATTGATCACCTTGAAGTCATCGATGTCCAGCAACAGGAACGCCATGGGCGTGCCTTGTAGCCGTGCCTGCTCGAACTCACGGTTGGCGCATTCGAAAAAGTGCCGGCGATTGCTGCTCTGGGTCAGTACATCGGTGGTCGCCAGTCGCTGCAGTTCACTTTCCAGCATCTTCTTTTCGGTGATGTCCTCGGCGATGCCGACCACGATCACCGGTTGCCCGGGTTCGGCCTGACGGTTGATGAAGCACTTGTCGCTCAACCAGCGGACCTGGCCGTCGCCGGCGATGATGCGGTATTCACGATCTTCGACGGCACCCTTGACCAAAACTTCGGCCAGGCTGCGTTCGGCGTACTCGAGGTCGTCGGGGTAGATTGCGTCGCGCCATTCGTTGTAGTCGGCCAGGACCAGGCCGGCGGGGCGGCCAAAGATTCGCTCGTAGGCGGGGCTGACATACAGCACTTGCCGGGTTTCCCAGTTGAACGCCCAAAGCACGGCATTGACGCTGACCAGCAGCGAGCTGAACAGCTGCTCACGCTCGCTCAAGCGCGCCACTTCACCCTGGGCATGCATCAGTGCCATGAGCGTCTGGGCCGCCTCGGGCCAATGAGGTAGGGAGTAATCCTGTAGGTTCTTGTCGACCATCGGCACAAATCTCAAAGAGCGTGCACTGCTGTTGTTTTGCACGCACTTTTCTCCAAAGCCCGCCAGGATGGCGAAGTGCTCTTTGAGATAGGGGATTCGGGGCGAAGTTCCTTTTCGGGCGACGAAGGGCGGGGGATTTAGCCCGTAAGATACCAAGTGTTGAACCTGTGGCGAGGGAGCAAGCTCCCTCGCCACACAAGAAGCCCTTATCCACATGGCGTTGTCGCGTCAGGCCGTGGCAGGCCGTAGCGAGTAGGTCTTGAGCTGGTCGGCAAAGTCGCGCAGGGACTGGATGCCGCTGGCCTCGGCCTCGCTGACCCATTCCTTGATGGCGGCGAGCATGTCGTGGCCGTTGCTGCTGGTCTTGACCCAGATCTGCTGCAAGGCCAGGCGTTTTTCGTAGATCACCTTCAGCGCCTGGCTGTGTTCGAGCATGTTCTGGATGCGCACATGGTGACGGTCGTCCAGCAGGCTGGTTTCCCGCGACAGCAGGCGTTTGGCCCGGTGGAACTGGTGACGCACCGAGTGATCGACCTTCTCCAGTTCCTGCTTGACCAGCGGCGCGATGACCAGCCGGCGGTACTGGGCCATGATCTGGAAGCGGTTGTTGAGGATCGCCATGGCCGTGTCCATGTCCAGGTGGCCCTTGCCTTCGACCCGGTGGGCGATCGGCGCAACGCGCTGGACCTTGGCCAGGCGCAGGAAACTGAAGACCTTGATCCAGGCCCAGCCCAGGTCGAACTCCCACTTGCGCACCGACAGCTTGGCCGAGTTGGGGTAGGTGTGATGGTTGTTGTGCAATTCTTCGCCGCCAATCAGGATGCCCCACGGCACCAGGTTGGTCGCCGCGTCGCGGCATTCGAAGTTGCGGTAACCCACCGCATGGCCCAGGCCATTGACCACGCCAGCGGCCCAGACGGGAATCCACATCATCTGGATGGCCCAGATGGTGATACCGATGGTGCCGAACAGCAGCAGGTCGATGACGCCCATGATCGCCACGCCCAACAGCGGGAAGCGGCTGTAGAGGTTGCGCTCGATCCAGTCGTCGGGGCAGTTCTTGCCGTAGATGCGCAGGGTTTCCGGGTTTTCCGCCTCGGCGCGGTACAGCTCGGCGCCTTTGCGCAACACCGTGGACAAACCCTTGATGACCGGGCTGTGGGGGTCATCCTCGGTTTCGCATTTGGCGTGGTGCTTGCGGTGGATGGCGGTCCACTCGCGGGTGTTCTGCGCCGTGGTCAACCACAGCCAGAAGCGGAAGAAATGTTTGAGACCGGCGTTGAGCTCCAGGGAGCGATGCGCCGAATAACGGTGCAGGTAGACCGTGACGGCAATGATTGTGACGTGGGTCATCAGCAGGGTGACTGCCACCAGTGACCAGGCCGACAAGCCAAGAAAACCTTCGTACCACATAGGCTGTAGGGCCCTCGATAAAGATAGAAACCGCCGTTGCATTATCACCAGCCCCACAGATAAAACCAGTCGGCCTTTCAGATAAGAGTGGCTGAATGTTTCTTCCTCTATAATCCCATCACTTTGTAGGGACATGGATGGCCGAATGCCTGCCTATCAACGCAGTGCCATGCGCGTAGCGCTGCTTTACCTCGTGCTGTCAGTCATCTGGCTGCAGCTGATTGGTTATTTATTGAGCAGTTTCTTCGATCAATTCGTCGATAGGCAGCGCTGGCTGCTGATCAACGGTTATGCCTGGGTGCTGCTCAGCGCCGGGCTGATCTTCCTGGCCCGGGCACGGATCTCGCGGTTTTTCGCCAAGGGTGAGCACGGCGTCGATCGCGAGCGCCTGCGCCAGGCCGCGGCCGTCTTCGATTGCACCCGCGAAGGGGTGTTGGTGACGGACCGCAATGGCTTGATCGTGCATGTGAACCGGGCTTTCATGGCGATCACCGGTTATGCCCGGGACGAAGTACTGGGCCAGCGCCCCAATCTGTTCAAGTCCGGTCGCCATGGGCCGGAGTTCTATCGCGACATGTTTGCCGCCTTGGCCAGCCAGGGTGAGTGGAGCGGTGAGATCTGGAACCGGCGTAAAAGTGGTGAGATTTATCCGCAATGGCAGACGATCCGGGTCATTCGCGACGATAACGACCAGGTCAGTCATTATGTCGCGGTTTTTTCAGACATCAGCGCCATCAAGGATTCGGAGCATGAGCTGGCGCACCTGGCCCATCACGACCCGCTGACAGGCCTGCCCAACCGGCTGCTGTTTTCTGATCGCACGGAGCAAGCCCTGGCGTCGGCGCAGATGCATAAGCGTGGGTGCGCTCTGTTGCTGGTGGATCTGGATCACTTCAAGAACATCAATGACAGCCTGGGCCACAACGTCGGCGATGAGTTACTCAAAGGCGTGGCCGAGCGGTTTCGTGGGTTGTTTGCGCCAGGCGTGACCCTGGCTCGGTTGGGGGGCGACGAATTTGCGGTGCTGGTGGAAAACTGCTCCCAACCTGGCCAGGCCGCGGCGTTGGCCCGGCGTATCCTCGACGCCCTGAAAGAACCGCTGCGGTTCGATGGGCACGCGTTGTTCATCAACGCCAGTGTCGGCATCAGTTTGTTTCCCGGCGATGCCCTGAACGCCGGGCAACTGCTGCGCAACGCCGACTCGGCGTTGTTCAAGGCCAAGAGCGCCGGGCGGGACGGTTACGCCCTGTACACCGAAGAACTCACCGCCCACGCCCAGCAGCGGGTCGAGATTGCCTTCGAACTGCGGCGCGCGCTGCAGCAACAGGAGTTGCGCGTTCACTACCAGCCGGTCCACGAGCTGGCGACCAGTCGTCTGATCGGTGTCGAGGCGCTGGTGCGTTGGGAGCATCCGACGCGGGGGCTGGTGTCGCCGGGCGAGTTCATTCCCATCGCCGAGCGTACCGGGCTGATTGCCCAAATCGATGCCTGGGTCTTGGACCAGGCCTGCCGGCAGATGTGCCGGTGGCAGCAGGCTGGAGTGGCGCTGTCGTTCGTCGCCGTCAATGTCTCGAGTCGGTTGTTTGCCCATCGGGAGTTGTACGAACGGGTCGCTCAGGTGTTGCACGACACGGGCCTGGATCCGGCCTATTTGGAGCTGGAAGTGACGGAAAGCGCGGTGATGGAAGACCCGGAGGTGGCGCTGGAGCAGATGCATCGCCTGCGGGAGTTGGGTGTGCGGCTGGCTATCGACGATTTCGGCACGGGGTATTCGTCGCTGCTGCGGCTTAAGCGTTTGCCGGTGCAGAAGCTCAAGATTGATCAGGGGTTTGTCGCGGGGTTGCCGTGGGATGAGGATGACGCCGCGATCGTCCGGGTGATCATTGCCTTGGCCCATAGCATGGGGATGCAAGTGCACGCCGAGGGTATTGAACAGCGTGAGCAAGCGGCGTTCTTGCTTGGACTGGCTTGTGAGCTGGGGCAGGGCTACTGGTTTGGCCGGCCCGTGGCGGCGGCGCTGTTGGATTGGGAGCGGGCGCCGGTTATTGCCTGAGCGTCAGTGGTATTGATGTTGGTTGACCCACCGCCATCGCGAGCAAGCTTTGCTCCCACAGTTGTTTTTGGGGTGATCGAAATATCCGCAACACCCCCAATCCCCTGTGGGAGCGGGCTTGCTCGCGAAGGCGTCGGTTCAGCTTGCATCATTGTTGCCTGACACTCCGCTATCGCGAGCAGGCTCGCTCCCACAGTGGATTGGCGTTGAACTTGAGATTCGGTCCGACACGGAACCCTGTGGGAGCAAAGCTTGCTCGCGATGGCGCCGGCTCAGCTTGCATCAGAGCAAAGCGCTACCCCTTGGCCCCAGGCGCCACCGCCTCCTTGGTTTCCAAATGATCCAACGCCCGCTCAACCAACAACTGCACCCCATCGGCCATGCGACTGATCGCCAGGGCGACGCAGCGGCGTGAGTCGTCCACGTCGTCAGCCAGGTCGGCGGCGATGGTGCTGATGGAGAGCAGGTCTTCGGAGGCGTTGGCGAGCAGGGTTTCGGTGTCGATGTGGGGGGACACGATGAAGAGTTGGTTTTTGTCGGGTTCGGGCGGTGAGGCGGGCTTGGGCTTGAGGTAGTAGTCGAGGGCGCGGGTGGCGGCGTCGTCGAGCTTTTTTTCTTCCTGTGCTTGGACGCGGGATTTGTGGCCGTTTTGCGGTGGATTCGGCGTAGGTTTGAACATGGGTAGGTTTCCTATAGAGAACCGCCCTGGATCGCTTGCACGCAATGAAGGGTGGCAGCTGTGTGCGAGTGTGCAAGACCGAGCAACCCTACCCAAAACTCGGCAGATCCGAAGATCTCCCGAACACAGCCGCCATAAAACACGGGCGCGAACGCGCCACGAATGGCTAGAAGCATTAAGGGTTGGTGTTTTACCCGGACTTGCACGTCCGTGTCACCGTTTTTTGCGATGACGAACAGAGGTTAGCGGTACTCGGAAACGCTGCCTAGTTCATGCACAGCCCTACGTCTTGAAGGAAATCTCCGAGGATTGGGCCGGGAAAAAGTCCCCAATCACTCCTGCCGTAGGACGTCGGCTACTTTATGTAATTTTGGTTATATAAAAATTCTTAAATAGTCTTTTTAAGAATATGTGCACTTATCTAGTATTGCTCCCACGCCGCAAGCAGTGCCGCCCACTGCCAGGCATTCATTCAAGGAGCAGCAGCATGAGCGCATCTCTACGTAGCGTTGACGGTCAGGACGAAGCCACCATCTTGCGCGAGATCCAGAGCGCGTTGCGCGATCTGCGTTTTGGGGCGGTGGAAATCACCGTGCACAACGCCCAGGTGGTGCAGATCGAACGCAAGGAAAAATTCCGTCTGCAGCAACCCAGTCATAAGCCGTCTTGAAAACCGAAGATCACAGCCTTCGGCAGCTCCTACGGGGGCTGAGTGTAGGAGCTGCCGAAGGCTGCGATCTTTTCTACAAGCCACTCGATTTCCAGAAGCCATAAAAACCAGAATTCCAGGAGCTTTCACCATGTCGTCCATTCGTCGTTATGCCCTGGCCGCGCTGGCCAGTGCTGTTTTTGCGGGTTCCGCCGTCGCCAAGGATTACGAGTTGCTCAACGTGTCCTACGACCCGACGCGCGAGCTGTACCAGGATTACAACGCCGAATTCGTCAATTTCTGGAAGAAAGCGCATCCGGACGACAGCGTGAAGATCCAGCAGTCCCATGGTGGCTCGGGCAAGCAAGGCCGGGCGGTGATCGATGGTCTGCGGGCCGACGTGGTGACCCTTGCCCTGGCCGGCGACATCGATGAAATCGCCAAGCTGGGCAAATCCCTGCCGGCGGGCTGGCAAACCCGTCTGCCGGACGCCAGTACGCCCTACACCTCGACCATCGTGTTCCTGGTGCGCAAGGGCAACCCCAAGGGCATCAAGGATTGGGATGACCTGATCAAGAATGACGTATCGGTCATCACCCCGAACCCGAAGACCTCCGGCGGCGCTCGCTGGAATTTCCTCGCCGCCTGGGCCTATGGCCTGAAGGCCAACGGCGGTGACGAAGCCAAGGCCAAGGCATACGTGCAGGCGCTGTTCAAGCACGTGCCGATCCTCGACACCGGCGCTCGTGGCTCGACCATTACTTTCGTCAACAACGGTCAGGGCGACGTGTTGCTGGCCTGGGAAAACGAAGCCTTCCTGGCGCTGAAAGAAGACGGTGGCGCCGATAAATTCGACATCGTCGTGCCGTCGCTGTCGATCCTCGCCGAACCGCCGGTGGCAGTGGTGGACAAGAACGCCGAGAAGAAAGGCAATGCCGAGATCGCCGAAGCGTACCTCAAGCACCTCTATAGCCCGGCCGGCCAGGAAATCGCCGCGAAAAACTACTATCGCCCACGTGACAAGGATGTGGCCGCCAAGTACGCCCGGCAATTTCCCAAGGTGGAGCTGGTGACCATCGACAAGGACTTCGGCGGCTGGAAAACTGCCCAGCCGAAATTCTTCAACGATGGCGGCGTGTTCGACCAGATCTATCAGGCGCAGTAAGCTGAAACAAAGCTAAAGCCGGACACCGAATTTGTGGTGAGGGGATTTTGTGGGAGCAAGGCTTGCCCGCGATGGATGCGATGCGGTCCTTCAGAAACCGAGTCGCCTCTATCGCGGGCAAGCCTTGCTCCCACCCAGTCGTGCTTCCATGTTTAGTGTTTTTAACCAAGGACCTTTATGTCGCGTCGCATATCCCCCGTCATACCCGGCTTCGGGCTGACGCTGGGCTACACCCTGGTGTACCTCAGCCTGATTGTGCTCATTCCCCTGGCGGCGATGTTCGTGCATGCCGCCCAGCTCACCTGGGAGCAGTTCTGGGCGATCATTTCGGCGCCGCGGGTGCTGGCGGCCCTGAAGCTCAGTTTCGGCACCGCGCTGTACGCCGCGATCATCAACGGCGTGATCGGTACGCTGCTGGCCTGGGTGCTGGTGCGCTACACCTTCCCCGGCCGCAAGATCATCGACGCAATGATCGACCTGCCGTTCGCCCTGCCCACCGCCGTGGCCGGTATCGCGCTGACGGCGTTGTACGCGCCGACCGGCCTGGTGGGCCAATTCGCCACTGACCTGGGCTTCAAGATCGCCTACACCCCGCTGGGCATCACCCTGGCGCTGACCTTCGTGACGCTGCCGTTCGTGGTGCGCACGGTGCAGCCGGTGTTGGCCGATATCCCCCGTGAAGTCGAAGAAGCCGCCGCCTGCCTCGGTGCCAAGCCATGGCAGGTGTTCCGCCACATCCTCGTGCCGGCGTTGTTGCCGGCCTGGTTGACCGGCTTCGCCCTGGCGTTTGCCCGTGGCGTGGGCGAGTACGGTTCGGTGATTTTCATCGCCGGCAACATGCCGATGAAAACCGAGATCCTGCCGTTGCTGATCATGGTCAAGCTCGACCAATACGACTACACCGGCGCCACTTCCATCGGCGTGCTGATGCTGGTGGTTTCCTTCGTCCTGTTGCTGCTGATCAACCTGCTGCAGCGGCGCATCGAAACCCCATAAGGAGGCGCGAATCATGTCTCAATCGTCTATTTCCGCAGCCTCCACCAACGCTGCCCGTCGTGGCAGTGCGACGTCGCGGCGCGTCTTGATCGGTCTCGGCTGGCTGATTTTTGCGCTGTTTTTGCTGTTGCCGCTGTTCATCGTGGTGTCCCAGGGCCTGAAACTCGGGCTGGGGGCGTTCTTCACCGCGATCTTCGAACCGGACGCGCTGTCGGCGTTGAAGCTCACCGTGATTGCCGTGCTGATCTCGGTGCCGCTGAACCTGGTGTTCGGCGTCAGTGCCGCGTGGTGCGTGAGCAAATACTCATTCCGCGGCAAGAGCATG
Source organism: Pseudomonas sp. OA65 (assembly GCF_017498305.1). NCBI lineage: Bacteria > Pseudomonadati > Pseudomonadota > Gammaproteobacteria > Pseudomonadales > Pseudomonadaceae > Pseudomonas > Pseudomonas sp. OA65. The sequence continues at coordinate 31,098 of NZ_JAGDEZ010000035.1, read as the reverse complement.
CTGGTGACGCTGATCGACCTGCCGTTCTCGGTGTCGCCGGTGATCGCGGGCCTGGTCTACGTGCTGATGTTCGGCGCCCAGGGCCTGTTCGGGCCGTGGCTGTCGGATCACGACATCCAGATCGTGTTTGCGCTGCCGGGCATCGTCCTGGCGACGATCTTTGTCACCGTGCCGTTTGTGGCCCGTGAGCTGATCCCGCTGATGCAGGAACAAGGCACCCAGGAAGAAGAGGCCGCGCGCCTGCTGGGCGCCAATGGCTGGCAGATGTTCTGGCATGTCACCGTGCCGAACATCAAGTGGGGCCTGATCTATGGCGTGGTGCTGTGTACCGCCCGGGCCATGGGTGAGTTCGGCGCGGTGTCGGTGGTGTCCGGGCACATTCGCGGGGTGACCAACACCCTGCCGCTGCACGTCGAGATCCTCTACAACGAATACAACCACGTGGCCGCGTTCGCTGTGGCGAGCCTGTTGCTGATCCTGGCGCTCTTTATCCTGCTGCTCAAGCAGTGGAGCGAAAACCGAATCAACCGCCTGCGCGCCAGCGCCGCGGAGGAATAAGTCATGTCGATCGAAGTCCGTAACGTCAGCAAGAATTTCAACGCCTTCCGGGCCCTGGACGACATCAGCCTGGACATCCAGAGCGGTGAGCTGGTAGCGCTGCTCGGGCCATCGGGTTGCGGCAAGACCACCTTGCTGCGGATCATCGCCGGCCTCGAGACCCCGGACCAAGGCAACATTGTGTTCCACGGCGAGGATGTCTCCGGCCACGACGTGCGCGATCGCAACGTCGGTTTCGTGTTCCAACACTACGCCTTGTTCCGCCACATGACGGTGTTCGACAACGTCGCTTTCGGCCTGCGCATGAAGCCCAAGGGCCAGCGTCCGAACGAAAGCCAGATCGCGACCAAGGTCCACGAACTGCTGAACATGGTGCAACTGGATTGGCTCGCCGACCGCTACCCGGAGCAGTTGTCCGGCGGCCAGCGCCAGCGTATTGCCCTGGCCCGTGCCCTGGCGGTGGAACCCAAAGTATTGCTGCTGGACGAACCCTTCGGTGCCCTCGACGCCAAGGTCCGCAAGGAACTGCGCCGCTGGCTGGCGCGGTTGCACGAGGACATCAACCTGACGTCGGTGTTCGTGACCCACGACCAGGAAGAAGCCATGGAAGTCGCCGACCGCATCGTGGTGATGAACAAGGGCGTGATCGAGCAGATCGGCTCGCCGGGGGATGTCTACGAAAACCCGGCCAGCGACTTTGTGTACCACTTCCTCGGCGACTCGAACCGCCTGCACCTGGGTGAGGACCGGCATGTGCTGTTCCGCCCGCACGAAGTCTCGCTGTCGCGCTCGGAGCTGGAAGACCACCACGCCGCCGAAGTACGCGACATCCGTCCGCTCGGCGCCACCACTCGGGTGACCCTGAAGGTGGAAGGCCAGAGCGAACTGATCGAGGCCGAAGTGGTGAAGGACCATGACAGCCTGGTGGGGCTGGCGAAGGGCGAGACGCTGTTCTTCAAGCCGAAGGTCTGGCAGAAAGTCGCTAACCTTTAAAGGCATCCCGAGCACGGGATTTGTGAACGGCGCAGACCTATTGTGAGAGCGGGCTTGCTCGCGAAAGCGGTGGGTCAATTGACGACGATATTGATTGTGCCGCCGTCTTCGCGAGCAAGCCCGCTCCCACAGGGAGATTTGTGTACGACGCAGATCCATTGTGGGAGCAAGGCTTGCCCGCGATGCAAACACCTCGGTGTAGCTGATAGACCGAGGCGGTGCCATCGCGGGCAAGCCTTGCTCCCACAGGTTCGCGCTCCACAAGGATGGCAGACTGGTATGGCGGTGTTGTCAGGCCGCCGAACGCTGGTTGCGCAACGCCACCGGCCCGGCGCGCTCTTCGATGGCGCGCTTCAGTTCGCCGCGAAGCCCCAGCAGGAAGCCCGCTTCCACCACCACAAACAGCGGCCCGACAATCAGCCCGGTGAGGTCGTCGACGAACGCCGGCTTGCGGCCTTCGTAATAGTGGCCGACGAACTGGATCACCCAGCCCACCACGAACATGCCCAGGCCACTGCCCAGCCACACCCAGGTGCTTTGCGCGGCGAGCACCTGGCCCAGCCAGACGGCGAGACCCAGCAGCACGGTCATCAGCACACCCAGGCGCAGTTCCAGGCGCAGGTAGAACCAGGCACTGGCCACTGCCACCAGCAGCGCCGGCGACACCAGCACTGCGCCCATTGGCCAGCCGGGCCGTGACAGCAGCACGGCGACGGCGACGAAGATCAGCGGGATCCCGATGAAGTGGCTGGCGATGTTGCGCGGGTCGCGGTGATACGCGGCGTATTGACTGAGATGATCGACGAGGCTTTTCATTGTTGTTCCTCCTGAGGTGATGCCTGCATGATGCCCGGGTATCACCAGGCGTTCTGTCAGTTAGCCGACACTTGTCCCGGAGTTTCCATGAATTCCCATCCCTGGCACTCACACCTGATGGCGGGCCACTGGTACAGCCATCTGCCTGCTGAATTACAGAATAGTCTGCTGGACATGGCGCGGGTGCGCCATCTGCCGCCGGGCCATCGGCTGTTCCAGCGCGGCGATCCACCCTGCGGGTTGTATGCCGTGCTGGAAGGCGCGGTGCGCGTCGGTGCGGTGAACGAGCAGGGCAAGGAGGCGTTACTGAGCGTGGTTGAGGCACCTCACTGGTTCGGTGAAATCTGCCTGTTCGATGGCCAGCCACGGACCCATGATGCGGTCGTAGTGGGTCAATGTACGCTGCTGCATTTGCCCCAGGCGCCGCTGTTGGCATTCCTGCAAGCGCAACCCCTCTACTGGCGCCACCTCGCTTTATTGATGAGCCACAAACTGCGCCTGGCCTTCATCAACCTCGAACACCTGAGCCTGATGCCCGCCCCGGCCCGCCTGGCCCACCGCCTGCTGATGATCGCCGAAGGCTACGGCGAAATCGAACCGGCCCGACGGGTGTTACAACTGCCCCAGGAACAACTGGCGCTGATGCTCTCGCTGTCGCGCCAGACCACCAACCAGATCCTCAAGGACCTGCAGGCCCAGGGCATTCTTCACCTGGGCTATGGCGAGATCCAAATCGTCGACATCGAACGGTTGCGGGCCCTGACCACAATCTAAAAGCCGACGCGGCACCCGTGGCGAGGGAGCTTGCTCCCGCTGGCCTGCGCAGCAGGCCCCAGCAACCTACAGGCGGATCGCATAGGCCAGTTTTGCGGCTGCTGCGCAGCCGAGCGGGAGCAAGCTCCCTCGCCACGGGCTTGGTTGTCTGGGCGAAAGTCATCGCGAGCAAGCACGCATGTTTATGCGCTACACTTCATGAAAATTTGAATTAAATACAGTGCACACCACTATATTTGATCAGCTTGCACTGTATATGATGCGGAATGACGATGAAAAACCTAGGCGATTTGATAAGGCGACTTCGAAAAGAACACCACCTCTCCCAGCAGGCATTGGCCGCCCAGTACGGCATGAGCCGTGCCACGATTTCCGGCATCGAAAACAACACGATTGCGGAAGTCGGTATCCGCAAGGTCGAAGCGATCCTCAATGGTTTTGGCTACGAGCTGACAGCTGTCGCTCGTCCTGCGAAACGTCCCACGCTCGACTCACTGAGAAAGGATGCTTTCCATGGCTGACGAGCAAGGCCTGGACAGGTTGCAAGTCACCGTCAGTGAAACGGCGGTTGGCATTCTTGGGCGGGGTCAGCAACGCAGTAAATCTGTATTCGCCTATTCCACGGGGGCGCAAGAGGAGCAGTCGGTTTCGCTGACCATGCCGGTGCGTCTTGAAAGCTACGCCTGGGAACCCGGCGTACCACCCATTTTTGAGATGAACCTGCCGGAAGGTGCCTTGCGTGATGAGTTGGTTCGTCGCTTCAGCAAAGCGGTACGAGGCTTTGACGACTTCGCCATGCTTGCCATCGTGGGGCCTCATCAATTGGGTCGAGTGGGCATTGGTCGTTTGGGGATTTCGGCCGGGCCGCCTGAAACCAGTCTGGCTGATTTGCTTGTACACGACGGGGCCGAGGGGTTGTTCGACGATCTGCTGCACACCTATGGGCAGTATTCGGGTGTGTCCGGCGTACAACCCAAGGTGCTCATACGCGATAGCGCATCGACAGTCGATCGCTTGACCCACCGGGGTGCCACACACCTGATCAAGGCTTTTCGCGCGGACGAATTTCCCGAGCTGGCTGCCAACGAGTTTTTCTGCATGCGTGCCGCGTTGCATGCAGGGCTTGAGGTGCCGGAGTTCGAGCTCAGTGAGCGCGGTAAGTTCCTGATCGTGAAGCGTTTTGATTTGTCACGCACTGGCGAATACCTGGGTTTTGAGGACTTCTGTGTGCTCAACGGCTCGCCTTCTAAAACCAAGTACGACGGTTCGTATGAAGGCGCGGCCCGGCAGATCAAGGCGTACGTTTCACCTCATAAGCTCAATCAGGCGCTGGAGTCTCTGTTTAAAATCGTGGCGCTTTCGGCGGGCTTGAAAAATGGTGATGCGCACTTGAAGAATTTCGGGGTGCTTTATGACCACTGTGGCGCTGACGCATCTATCAGGCTCGCACCCGCCTATGACCTGGTCAGTACTGCGGTTTACATTCGTAATGACAACATGGCGCTCCTGCTGGGCGGCTCCAAAGCCTGGCCGAAATATAAAATGCTGATGGGGTTTGGTCGCTCAGCCTGCAATTTGACCGAGAAGCGCTGCAAGGAACTGTTGGAGCAGGTGGTTCATGGAATGGGTGTCGCCTTGGTCGAAATGCGTCGCTACATGAATGGCCATCAACCGTTCCGAGCGACAGGGGAAGCAATGGTCGACGCTTGGACATCGGGCCTTGCACGCAGTCTTAAACCCAGCGCCGACTGATGCACCCGGCACCCGTGGCGAGGGAGCTTGCTCCCGCTGGCCTGCGCAGCAGGCCCCAGCAACCTACAGGCGGATCGCATAGGCCGGTTTTGCGGCTGCTGCGCAGCCGAGCGGGAGCAAGCTCCCTCGCCACGGGCTTGGTTGTCTGGGCGAAAGTCATCGCGAGCAAGCTCGCTCCCACGGGGTTAGGTGTTGTCGCAGCTATTGCGGTCACACCGCTTCCAATGTGGGAGCGAGCTTGCTCGCGATAGGGCCAGCCCAGGCTCTGCAAAAACCTACCGCAACCCATCCCGGAACTGCCCCGGCGTCATGCCGGTCCAGCGTTTGAAGGCGCGGCTGAAGCTGCTGGCGTCGGCAAAGCCCAGCAGATAACTGACTTCGCTCAGCGAGCATTGCGGATCGCGCAAGTGCAGCAACGCGAGGTTTTCCCTGCATTCGTTGAGCAGTGCGTCGAAGCGGCAGCCTTCGTCGGCCAGGTGCCGTTGCAGGCTGCGCAGGCTCAGGTGCATGGCCTGGGCGATGCGTTCGGCGCTGGGTTCGCCTTCGGGCAGTTGCGCCTCGATGGCCGCGCGGACCTTGCGTTCCCAGGTCAGTGGCTGGAGCTGGGCGAGGGTGCGTTCGAGCACGGTTTCGTTGTGTTCGGCCAGTTCCGGGTTGGCGTCGTCCAGATGGCTGTCGAAATCGACGAGGCTGAACTCCAGGCAATCCTGGGCGGCGCCGAAATGCACCGGCGAGCGGAACACCTTGTGCCATGGGCTGGCGTCCGTCGGTTCCGGCCGTCGCAGGTACACTGCCAGCGGTGCGTAGTCTCGGCCGAGGCGGTTGCGGCAGGTGCGCACGTAAATCGCCGCGAACGCATCGATGGCTTCAAACGCTGGCGCCGGCCGGCCCGGGGGCACATCGAGGCTGAAGCGGTAGCGGTCTTCGCCACGGTTCAATTGCAGGGCCAGGGCATCGCTGACCACCGGGTGATAACGCACGATCCGCTCGAACACTTCCCGCAAGCTGCCGCTGGCCACCAGCGCATAACCCAATGCGTGGAAGGTGGTGGGGCTGACGAAGCGCGACACCCGCAGGCCGAGGGCCGGGTCGCCGCTGGCCTGCACCGCCAATGCCCACAGGCGCGTGGTGGCCGAGAGTGGGTAACGGGCGTTCGGGTCGTCCATCCATTGCGGGTCGAGGCCGGCCTCGACGCACAAGGCATGGCTGTCCAGGCCCAGCGCATCGAGCTGTTTGCGCAGGGCGCGGGTCCAGCTGGCGAGGGAGGTCGGTTCCGTCATGACGATTGGCGCTTGCGGTCAACAGGTTGGCGTATACGGCTACCACCCCGTGGGACAACGCCCGGCAGGATGAGCACATCTCTAACAGAGGATGTAAGCCATGCACGGCACTTGCGCAAGCCCCGAGCGATTGAATGCACAACAACGAGCGGCCCATATTCGCCAGGTGGTCCTGGCCCGGGGTGAGGAATTGCGTCAGCGCTACCCGATTTTGCGTCATCAGGATGCGCTGGGTGCGGGCATCCTGGCGTTCGCCCTGGTGGGGATGATCGGTTCGGCGCTGCTCTACCTCAACGGTGACCTCGCAGGCTGGGCGTGCCTGTTGCTCAACGCGTTTTTCGCGTCCCTGACCCATGAGCTGGAACACGACCTGATCCACAGCATGTATTTTCGCAAGCAGCGCCTGCCCCACAACTTGATGATGGGCCTGGTGTGGCTGGCGCGGCCGAGCACCATCAACCCATGGATCCGCCGTCACCTGCACCTCAACCATCACAAGGTGTCCGGGAGCGAGGCTGACATGGAAGAGCGGGCCATCACCAACGGCGAACCTTGGGGGTTGGCGCGGTTGCTGATGGTCGGCGACAACGTGATGTCGGCCTTCATCCGCCTGCTGCGGGCCAAGACCTGGGCGCACAAGCGCAGCATCCTCAAGCGTACGTTGAAGGTTTATTTTCCGCTGGCGCTGCTGCACTGGGGCGCTTGGTATGTGTTCCTCGGTTTCCATGGGGCCAACGGCGTCGCGAGCTTGATGGGAACTTCAATTGACTGGTCGGCAAGCACGCTGGCAACGATGCAGGTGATCGACATCGCGGTGGTGGTGATCATCGGACCGAACGTATTGCGCACCTTTTGCCTGCATTTCGTCAGCTCGAACATGCACTACTACGGCGACATCGAGCCGGGCAATGTGATCCAGCAAACCCAGGTACTCAACCCCTGGTGGTTGTGGCCGTTGCAGGCGTTCTGTTTCAACTTCGGCAGCAGCCACGGCATTCATCATTTCGTGGTGAAGGAGCCGTTCTACATTCGCCAACTGACGGTGCCGGTGGCCCATGAGGTGATGCGCGAGATGGGCGTGCGGTTCAATGACTTTGGTACGTTCGGGCGGGCGAATCGGTTTGTGCGGGAGGAGGGTGTGGTGCGGGAGGAAGGGGATATGGCCCAGGCCTAAGGACAGGGGCAAGCCTTTGTGGCGAGGGAGCTTGCTCCCGCTGGGCTGCGCAGCAGCCCCAAAATACAAGGGCCGCTACGCGACCCAGCGGGAGCAAGCTCCCTCGCCACAATGGTATGCGTCAAGACCGGGAACAGGTCAGAACTGGTAACTCACCGTTGCCGCCATATTGCGTTCTTCACCCAGGTAGCAATAGCTCAGGCTGGCGCACGAGGCGACGTAGGTTTCGTTGGTCAGGTTGTTCGCGTTCAAGCGCACATCCACGCCTTTCAAGCCGACCTTGCCCAGGTCATACCCCACCGACGCATCGAACAGCGTGTAGGACGGCACCTTCATGGTGTTCTCCGCATCGGCCCAGCTATAACCGACATAGCGCACGCCGCCGCCCAGGCGCAGGCCATCGAGTGCGCCGCTGTCGAACTTGTAGTCAGCCCAGACCGAAGCCATGTGACGCGGGGCCTGGGTCGGTGAGTTGCCTTTGTTTTCGATGATGTTGGTGGGCGTGCTGAGGGTACTGACCATCGATTTCGAATATTCGATGTCGGTGAAGGTGTAGCTGCCCAGCACCTTGAATTGTTCGGTCAACTGCAGGTGCGCTTCCAGTTCCAGGCCTTGGGAGCGTACGGCACCGACGGCGCGGTAGAAGTTTTCCTGGGGCAGTTTGGTCGCGAGGTTTTCCTGGTCGATGCGGAACAGCGAAGCGGTGTAGAGATCATCGGTGCCGGGTGGTTGGTACTTCAGGCCCAGTTCCCATTGCTTGCCATCGGTGGGCGCCAGTGGATTGCCGGCGCTGTCGGCGTAGGAGTTCGGGTTGAACGACTCGGAATAGCTGATGTACGGCGCCAAGCCGTTGTCGAACAGGTACAACGCCCCGGCGCGGCCGGTGAGCTTGGTGCGTTTGTCGTTGATCTCGGTGCCTGCGGGGCGACCGAATTCAGCGATGCGGTTCTCATCCGAGGTCTCGACCCAGTCCTGACGCAGGCCCAGGGAGAAGCGCCATTTGTCCATTTCGATCAGGTCTTGCAGGTAGACGCCGGTCTGCTCCAGGCGCCGCAGGTAGCTGGTGGGGCTGTAGTAGGTGATGGCCGAGTTGCCATAGACCGGGTCGAAGGCATTGATCGGCGCCAGGCTGCCGCTGGTCCAGTCGACCACGGTTTTACGCCGCTGGTAGTCGGCGCCCATCAGGACGGTGTGCTTGGTCGCGCCGGCAAAGAATTCGGCTTGCAGCATGTTGTCGACGATGAAGGAGTGGAGCTTTTCTTCGGCGCCGGTGTAGTAGCGGTTCAGCTCGTTGCTGGTGGGCGTGGTCCAGCCATAGGCGTAGACCTGATCGTTGGTGACGTCGGAGTCCAGGTAACGGAAGTTCTGCCGGGCGGTGAAGACGTCATTGAAACGGTGTTCGAACTGGTAGCCGAACGACTGCTGGTCGCGTTCGTAACCGTCGACGCCAGGCTCGCCTTCGAAGAAGTTTTCGGAGATCCGCCGGCCGTTGCGCTGATGCAAGGTGCCGTCGGCCGGCATGCCGCCGTGGTAGCCGCCGTCGGGGTCATGCTGCAGGTAGGCCTGGAGCGTCAGCGAGGTGTCTTCGCTGAAGTCGATGTTCACCGTGGGCGCGAGGGCGAAGCGCTTTTCCTTGTTGTGGTCGAACTGGGTATCGGACGTGTCCGCCAGACCGATCAGGCGATAGGTGATGCGTTTGTCGTCATCCACCGGACCGCTGAAATCGAAGCCCATGCCCCGTTGGCCCTGGGTGCCGACCGTGGCCTGGATCTGGTGATAAGCCTCGTACAGCGGCTTCTTGCTGGTCAGCGCTACCAGGCCGCCGGGCGAACTGCGGCCATAGAGCACCGACGACGGCCCCTTGAGGATATCGACTCGCTCGAGGAAATACGGATCGATCTGCATGGAACTGTAGGTGCCGCTGTCGCCCATGGACTTGAGGCCGTCGAGGTAGATGTTATCCACCGAGCCGTCGTTGAAACCGCGCATCGCCACGTAGTCGTAGCGATGGGTGGCGCCGTAGGGGTTGGTCAGCACGCCGGGGGTGTAACGCATGGCCTGGGACACGGTTTGTGCCCCCTGGTCGTCCATTTGTTCGCGGGTGACCACGGAGACGCTCTGGGAGGTTTCGCGCAGGGCGGTACTGGTCTTGGTGGCGACCTGGCTGTGGGTGGCGTTGTAGCCTTCCATGCTGCCCAGGGCGTTACCCAATGCGAAGCCCTTGATGTCGGTGCTCGGCAGTTCCATCGTGCTGCCAGTGGTCTGGGTTTGCAGCACGTAGCTGATGCCATCCTGGCTGACGGCAACCAGTCCCGAGCCGCTGAGCAACTGGCTCAGGGCCTGATCGGACGAATACTCACCTTTCAGCCCCGGAGACTGGACGCCGCCGGTTTGCGCCGGCGTGCTGGCCAGGGTGATCCCGGCTTGGCGGGCGAACTGGTTCAGCACATCGCTCAGCGGGCCGGGGGCGATGTTGTAGCTCTGGCGGCTGGCGGTCACGCCGTCTTGTGCGGCCACCGCGAGCATCGGCACCACGCTGACCCCCAGCGCCGTGGAGAACAGCGCGGCATGAATGGCCTGGCGCAACAGGCCCGGTTGCGAAGAGAAGCCGAAGGGGTGCTTGAGAAGTACGCGCTCAGTCATTGTAGGTTCCGTTGGAGTCGCTGAAGGCCGATAAGGGTTGCTTACTGTCCTAGCCGGACGCCGGCCTGAAACCCGCCAAAAAAAATCAGGCCAGGCGTTCCACCGTGATCCACCAACGGGTTCGATAACGGATCTGCACCGGGAGCGTGCGTGGCAGGACGGCGAGCAACTTGTCGGTGTCCTCCAAGCGGAAAACCCCCGACAACCGCAGGTCGGCAATCGACGCCGCACATTTCAAATAGCCTGGGCGGTAGCGTCCCACTTCGTTGAGAAAATCTGCCAGGCGCATGTTGCGCGTGACAATCAACCCGTCTGCCCAGGCCCCTGCGTCCATGTCCAGCGGTGGCGCCAGGGTCGCTGTCGCTGAGCTGACCAGATAGGTTTGCCCGGCCTCGACCTGGAGGGGCGAGCCATCGCTGTTGGGGTGCGAACGGATAACCACTCGTCCGCTGGTGACACTTAGCCGTGTGCAACCGCTGTCCTGGCGCACGACGAAACGCCCCTCCAGCCCTTCGAACAGTCCATGGCGGCTTTGTACCAGCAGCGGCCGCCCCGGGTCGTGGCCACAGGTGACCATGATTTCGCCACGGGCCAGGGTGATCAGGCGCTGTTGAGCGGTGAAATCCAGGTCGGCAGCGCTGTGGGTATTGAGCTCGAGTCGCGTGCCATCTGGCAGTTGAAAACCTCGACGTTCACCGGTGGCGGTGGCGAAATCGGCATTCCACGCCTGCCCGCCGAAGTCCTTGCCCAGCCACGCCGCGCCGCTCACCACGGCGATGCCCGACAGCAACTTGAGGGCCTGGCGCCGACTGAGGCGCTGGGCGCTGTTTTCCAGGGTATCCAAGGCGATGTGGGCACCGGGCACGGCCCGCAGGTTCGAGGTCAATTCGCTGTGCAGCGATTGCACCCGCTGCCAGGCCAGTTCGTGTTCAGGGTGGGCGGCGCGCCAGGTGTCGCACTGTTGGCGCAACGTCGGGTGGGTGGCGTGATTGCGCAGGCGCAATAGCCAGTTGATTGCCTGTCTGACGACCTGTTGCGACGGGCCGTTACGGCGGTTCTGCAAGTGATCCGCCGGCTCAGCTTTCATAGCGCAACACATAGCAGTGGTACAGCGCATCGGCGACGTAGCGCTCCACCGAGCGCAACGAAACGCCCATCTGTTCGGCAATCTGCTTGTACGTCAGGCCTTCGCATTGGGCCAGCAGAAAGGCCTTGCGTACTTTCGGCTTGAGGCCTTCGAGCATTCTGGCAACGGCTTCGAGCAATTCCAGGATCAAGGCCTGGGCTTCGGCGCCGGGGGTTTCGGCTTCCGGCAGGTGAGCTATGGTTTGGAGGTAGGCGCGTTCGATTTCTTCCCGCCGCCAATGGTCGATCACCAGGCCTTGGGCGATGGTGCGCAAAAAGGCGCGTGGGGCCCGAAGCTCCGGGCGTTCGCTGCGCTGCAACAAGCGCACGAAGGTGTCCTGGGCCAGGTCGGCCGCATCGGCGGCATTGCCCAGGCGGGTGCGCAGCCATGTGTTGAGCCAGCCGTGATGCTGGCTGTAGAGCGCCTGTACTGCAAACTCGGGAGATGACATGGACACGACGGCCTGGATGTTACGAATGATAACGTGTCGCATTGTCATCAGCCGCCGGCGAATTTGCAACCACCGTTCAACCCGGCGAGCCTCCCGTCGACTATTTGTACAAATGCCTAATTATTTGTACAAGCTTGCCGACAGAGTGAGTATGCGTGCACCAAAGTGGAGCAAGTGACAAGACTGCCCGCGCTGTTACATGGAACGTTGCGACCTGGAATGCACCCCCACTCCTTGCAGAAGAAGCCCCATCGATGAATCTAAAGTTCAGCCACAAAATCCTTCTCGCCGCCTCTGGTGTGGTGGTCCTGGCTTTTGCCCTGTTCACGCTCTACAACGACTATTTGCAGCGCAACACCATCGGTAGCAGCCTGGAGTCGTCCATCGAGCAATCCGGCGACCTGACGGCCAGCAGCATCCAGAACTGGATGAGCGGGCGGATCCTGGTATTGGAAAACCTGGCGCAAAACATCGCGCATCAGGGCACTGCCGCAGATCTGCCGGGGCTGGTGGATCAGCCGGCGCTGACGTCGAACTTTCAGTTCACTTATGTGGGCCAGGCCAACGGTGTCTTCACCCAACGCCCGGACGCCAAAATGCCTGACGGCTACGACCCGCGTCAGCGCCCTTGGTACAAGCAGGCCGTGACGGCCGATAAAACCATGTTGACCCCGCCTTACCTGGCGGCGGTGGGTGGCCTGGTGGTGACCGTGGCCCTGCCGGTGAAGCACAACGGCGAATTGCTTGGCGTGGTGGGCGGCGACCTGAGCCTGGAAACCCTGGTGAAAATCATCAACTCCGTGGACTTCGGTGGCATTGGCCATGCGTTCCTGGTCAGTGGCGACGGTCAGGTGATCGTCAGCCCTGACAAGGATCATGTGATGAAAAACCTCAAGGACATCTATCCAGGTACGCCAGTGCGCATCGGCAAGGGTATCCAGGAGGTCGAGCTGAACGGCCAGAACCGTATCCTTTCGTTCACCCCGGTGACCGGCCTGCCGAACGCCGAGTGGTACATCGGCCTGTCGATCGATGAGGCCAAGGCCTACGCGCCGCTGAGCCAGTTCCGGACGTCGGCGCTGATTGCGATGTTTATCGCAGTGGCGGCCATTGCCTTGCTGCTGAGCTTGTTGATCCAGGTGTTGATGCGCCCGTTGACCACCATGGGCCGTGCCATGCAGGACATCGCCCAGGGCGAAGGCGACCTGACCCGGCGCCTGGTGGTGCAGGGCAAGGACGAGTTCGCCGTGTTGGGTGGTTCATTCAACCAGTTCGTGGAGCGGATTCATGCGTCGATTGCAGAGGTGTCTTCCGCCACCCGCCAGGTGCATGACCTGTCGCAGCGAGTGATGACCTCGTCCAATGCGTCGCTCGTCGGCTCCGATGAACAGAGCGCCCGCACCAACAGTGTGGCGGCGGCCATCAACCAGTTGGGCGCCGCGACCCAGGAAATCGCCCGCAATGCCGCCGATGCCTCGCAACAGGCCAGCGGTGCCAGCGAACAGGCCGATGACGGTCGCCAGGTGGTGGAAAAAACCATCCAGGCCATGACCGAGCTGTCGCAGAAGATCAGCCTCTCGTGCACCCAGATCGAAACCCTGAACGCGAGCACCGACAACATCGGGCACATCCTGGACGTGATCAAGGGTATCTCCCAGCAAACCAACCTGCTGGCGCTGAACGCGGCCATCGAAGCGGCCCGTGCCGGTGAAGCCGGACGCGGATTTGCGGTGGTGGCCGATGAAGTGCGCAACTTGGCGCACCGCACCCAGGAGTCGGCGGAAGAAATCCACAAGATGATCACCTCGCTTCAGGTCGGCTCCCGTGAAGCGGTGACCACGATGAACGCCAGCCAGACCTCCAGCGAAGAAAGCGTGGAAGTGGCCAACCAGGCCGGCCTGCGACTGGTCAGCGTGACCCAGCGCATTGGCGAGATCGACGGCATGAACCAGTCGGTGGCCGCCGCGACCGAAGAACAGACCGCCGTGGTCGAGACCCTCAACATGGACGTCAGCCACATCAACCTGCTGAACCAGCAAAGCGTGGCCAACCTCAATGAAACCTTGAAGGACTGCGATGCCTTGTCCCAACAGGCCAATCGACTGAAACAACTGGTAGACAGCTTCAAGATCTGACCTCAGTCGCAAGCCGACCCAATCCCTGTGGCGAGGGAGCTTGCTTCCGCTGGCCTGCGCAGCAGGCCCCAGCCGGTCTACAGGCTTATCGCATTGGCCGGTTTTACGACTGCTGCGCAGCCGAGCGGGAGCAAGCTCCCTCGCCACGGGTAGGGGTTGCCTGGGCTGACGCCATCGCGAGCAGGCTCGCTCCCACAGGGGATTGGCTGTGTGCCAGGATCTTGGGTTCACCCCGGAACCAAATTATGGGAGCGGGCTTGCTCGCGAAGACGGCAGCCCAGCCAACTGCTTCATTGACTGACCCACCGCTATCGCGAGCAAGCCCGCTCCCACAGGGGATTGGCTGTGTGCCGGGATCTTGGGTTCACCCCGGAACCAAATTGTGGGAGCGGGCTTGCTCGCGAAGGCGGCAGCCCAGCCAACTGCTTCATTGACTGACCCACCGCTATCGCGAGCAAGCCCGCTCCCACAAGGATGGGTGCTTACTTGAACATCCCCTGCACATTTCCCATCGCCTCATCGGCGAAGCCCTGGAGGAAATCCCGGAAGCCTGACGGTGTATGGGCGTCGGTGTGGTCGGCGATGATGGTCCAGGTGGCGCGGCAGCGGTTGTCGGCCAAGGGTTCGACGCGCATGGCCGCCCACAGGTTGTCGATGCCCAGGGTGTTGTAGATCAGCGTCCAGGTCATGTGCATGGCCTGGTCGTCACGGCTGTTGAGCTGTTCCACCACCAGGTTCTGCCCATCGCGGAAGAACTTCTTACGCAGGGATCTTACGCCCTTGCCAGTCATTTCGATGTGCTCCAGTGCCGGGATGAAACGGTTGAAGCCGCCAAAATCACCCACCACGTCCCAGACGCGCGCCGCGTCAGCCGCGACCTCCACCGAGGTTTCGACCTGGCAGGCGTGGGGGTTCTTGATCAGGGTGTCGGGTTGAAATGCACTCATGGTCTTGCTCCTTGCTTTGGGTTGAGGGTGTTTCAGATGAAGTCGATGGCCTTGAGGTAATCGGCGCCGCGGCGTAGCAGGGCCGGGGATTTTTCCGGGTAGCTGGCGCCCATCTGGCGCACGCCGGCGCGGGCGTTGTCGTGGCTGATCAGCGAGATGTCACCGATGTCTTCCTCGAAGCCGTTGAGGTAGAAACCCAGTACGCCAAACAACGCATTGTCGGCATCGACCCGAGCCAATTGCCGTTGCCACTCGGCGATGCTCACCAGGGAAAATTCCCGGCCGCTGTCGCGGAACGACGCCACATAAGCGTCCCAGCTCAACGGTTGCGGGTTGTGCAGGTTGAACACCGCTTGGCTGGGTTGGTAGCGGCTGGCGTGGAAGGCGATGAAGCGGGCCAGGAAGTCCACCGGCATCAAGTCGAAATTGAGCGAGAGGTCCGGCACCTGGCCGAGCTGGATCGAGCCCTTGAGCATCAGCATCAAGCGATTCTTGTGGGGCTGGCAGACCCCGGTCAGGCTGTTGAAACTGATATTCCCAGGGCGGAACAGATTGACCCACACGCCGCGATCCCGGGCCCGTTGCAGGATCCGTTCGCCGACCCATTTGGACAGGTTGTAGCCATTCTTGATGTAGATCGGCGGCGTCTCGGCGGCCGGCTGTTCCAGCACTTGGCCGTCGGCATCCAGGGCACTGGAGGCGGACAGCGTGGAGACGAAATTGAAGATTTTCTTGCGGCGCCCTTCACACAGGCGCAGGCACTCGAAAATCGGTTCCACGTTGTCCCGCGCCAACGACTCGTAGTCGAGCACATGGTTGACGTGGGCGGCGTTGTGCACCAGCGCGCCGAAGGTGCGGTCGATGCGGGCATAGACGTCGTCCGGTAAACCCAATTGCGGTTGAGTGATATCGGCGGCATAGACGCTGACGCGGTCCAGGTCCAGGTGGGTCAGGTGATTGTCCCGCAGGGCCTGGGAGAACCGCTCGGCCGCGCTCTGTTCAGCGCTGGCGCGCACCAGGCAGGCGACTTCGGTGGCGCCCCAAGCCAGCAGCGCTTCGACGATGTGGACGCCGAGGAAGCTGTTGGCGCCGGTCACCACCACCTTGTGCACATCGCCGCATTGACTGATGGGCAGCGGATCGAGGTTGAGCTCGGCTTCGGCATCGATGAAGGCTTGGGGGCTGAGGACCGATGCACTGCCTTGCCCGGGGTCGTCCAGCAACTTCGCCAAGGTCATCAACGTCGGCGCTTCGATGAAGCGGTTGATCGACAGGCTGCGGCCGAACGCCTGGCGAATGCTCAGCAGCAATCGCGATAGCAAGATCGAATGCCCGCCGAGGTTGAAGAAGCTTTCATCGGTGGCGATGTCGTCGACCGGCAATTCAAGCAGCTCGGCCCACAGTTGCCGCAGTTGTGTCTCCAAGGCGTTCTGCGGCTGCCGGCGTTGGCCGTCGACGTGCACCTGCACCGCCATGGCGAGCAATGCCCGGCGATCGACCTTGCCGTTACTGGTGTACGGCAGGTTGGGTAATTCAACGTAGGCCGTCGGGTGCATGTAGCTGGGCAAGCTGTTCTGCACATGCTCACGCAAGGCCTGGAGAGCGGCACCGGGACGCGTTTGCTCGGGATGAACCAGGAACGCCAGGATTCGCCGCCGCTCATCGACCCCCACCGCCACCTGGCGAAACAACTGGCTTTCCCGCAGGCAGTGTTCGATTTCCTCGGGTTCGACTCGAAAGCCACGAATCTTCACCTGGTTATCGCGACGGCCACACAGTTCGATGCCGTTGTCGGTCCACTGGCCGATGTCGCCGGTGCGATAGACCCGCAGCGTTTGCCCGGTGGGCAGCGTCAGGTTGAGGTAACGCGTCGCGGTCAGCGTTGGGTCGTTCAGGTAGCCGAGGCCAACGCCCGGGCCGGCGATGTACAACTCACCTGGCGTGCCTTGCGGTACGGGTTGCAACTGTTCGTCCAGAATCAGCACCCGGCCATTGGCGATGGGCACGCCGAGGTTGCGGTTGTTGTCGCCGACGCCGAATTGCCGGGTGGTCGCCAGCACCGTGGTTTCGGTCGGGCCATAGATATTGTGGAACCGGCATTGCGGCGCGAGCTGTTCGATCACGAACGGCTCGCAGACATCGCCACCGGTGATCAGGTGCGCCAGGCCCAGCGGTGCATCCAGGGGCATGACGCTCAACAGCGCAGGCGGCAGGAAGGCGTGGCTGACGCGCTGTTGCTGAACCAACGCAACCAATTGCTGCGGATCGCGGCGCTGGTCTTCGCTGGGCACCACCAGCAGGGCGCCGTGGATGAAGGTCGGCAGGATATCCAGCAGCGACGCGTCAAAGTTGATGGTGGAAAACTGCAACGCCCGGCTGTCGCGCTGCAACCCGACGTAGTCGCCGTACCAGGCACAGAAATGGCTGAGGTTGCGGTGGCTGAGCAACACGCCTTTGGGCTGGCCAGTGGTGCCGGAGGTGTAGATCGCCACGGCCGGTTCGTCGCCATCCACGGTGCGGCGGATCAACGAGGCCGGGATGCCTGGCGTGGGCGCTGGCAGCTGATGGACATTCAGCGTGGGCAACGAGAGGTCGCCGAGGTCGCTGTCGCCGTCGTGCAGCAGCAGGTCGGCCTGGGCATTTTCCAGGATAAAGCGCCGACGTTGCGCTGGGTGCTGCGGGTCCAGCGGCAGGTACACCGCACCGCAACCGAGAATGGCCAGGATCGCCGCGTAGAGGTGCGCGGACTTGGGCAGGCAGACACCGATCACCTTGTGGGAGGAAGTCTTGTGGGAGGAAGGCTTGCCCCCGATGAACGATGACGCGGTTTGCTTGAGTGCATCGGTGTCTTCATCGCGGGCAAGCCTTGCTCCCACAGGTTCTGCTTTTCTTGCTCCCACAGGTTCTCCAACAGTTCCTTTCCCCTGTGCTGCTTGGTGCAGTATTTCCAACATCGGCTGCTGCAACCTCAGCGCCAGGCGGCGCAAGGATTTGTAGTCGATCAATTGCCCATCGACCCACAGGGCCGGTTGCGTCGCGTCATCGAGCAATCGCTGTTCGATGCTGTGCATCACCGGCACGTCGGCGGCGGCCAGCAGCCAGGGCACCGGCGGCCGATTGAGGCCGTGCTCGAAGGCCAGGGGCTCCAGCGCATCGAGCCCGAGCAGGGGTTGGTCAACGGCGTCAGCGTGTACCGTCGGCCAGTGATCGAAGCAGGTCTCATCCCGGGATAACTGGCTGACCAGCCGTGCGCCGGTTTCGACCAGCGTCGCCAGCGTACGCAGGCGCAAGGATTGACCGTTGCCATCGCGTTGCGGCGCGATCACTTCCTGGCACAACAGCCGCTGCGTACCGTCGCGAAAGAGCAGCACCGGTTGCGGCAATGCCTCGCCTGCCAGCGTGCGCAGCGCCACGCGGATCTGAAGGCATGAGCGGGCTTCAATGGCGCGCGGTGTCGTACCGTCGTCGATCAACAGGTCGACCGGCGATTGCAGGTCCACCACCGCGTGACCGTGCTGCTCCAATTCCCGGGCCAGTTCGGCCATGGCCTGGCTGGTGCCAGGCACTGCAATGTCGAGGCGTCTCATAGAAAGGTCCTCATGGGGTCAGATAATCAGCGAGGGCATCGCGTACGCAGGGGGACGCGAGCATCGAGCTGCCGCGGAAAAAACGCGTGATGTTGCCCACCAAGGGGTGAAAACGATTAATGGGATAGGCCAACGCACTGGCGTCTTCACGCAGCGACTGGCGTACCGATTCGTCGACGGGCAGGTGCGCGATCAGCTCGAAGTCGAATGCTTGCTGCAGGTCGCTCGCCAGGTACTGGGCGATGAAACCGGGCATCAGGCGGGCAATGTGCGCGCGGTCCTCTTCGGGGGCGGTGCGCCAG
Source organism: Pseudomonas sp. OA65 (assembly GCF_017498305.1). Classification (NCBI taxonomy): domain Bacteria; kingdom Pseudomonadati; phylum Pseudomonadota; class Gammaproteobacteria; order Pseudomonadales; family Pseudomonadaceae; genus Pseudomonas; species Pseudomonas sp. OA65. The sequence continues at coordinate 12,560 of NZ_JAGDEZ010000035.1, read as the reverse complement.
TAGATCTGCACCAGTCGCGTCCAGAAACCGGAGTGCCGGCCCTCGTCGAGCAAGTGATCGGCCATCAGCCCCTTGATCGAGGCCTTGACCGAGTCGTCCCGGGCGAAGGCGGCCACTTCGTTGGTCACGGTGTTCTCGGCAATGGCGATGCAGATCAGCTCCACGGCGCTGAGCAGATGCTCCGGCGCCTGGGCCAGGGTCGCCGGTATGGCGCGGCTGAGTTCGATCTGTCCAGGCAATGGGATGGGGTCGATACCGGTCATGTCGATGGTCTGTTGCATGAAGTCCATCGCCACCAGGGCGTGGTAATCCTCGTCCACCACCACGGTCATCGCGTCGTAGCGGCAGGCGAACGGGAATTCGATGCCGAAGCGGTTCTTGGCGATGCGCCGGGCGGTGTGGTCCACCAGTTCGGTCTCGAAAATCACCACGTCGTTGATGAATTTGTACAGGCTCTGCACCAGCACGAAGTCGCGTAGTTGCGCACAGTGGCTGAGGAAGGTCTGGCTGTGCACCAGCGGCTGGCGGCTCATGGGGAAGATCAGCTTGTCGTCGTCTTCGACCCGGCGCCGTGGCCGGGTACGGATCGTGGCGCGGCTTTCCCAGGCGTCGGCGAAGGATTGGTATTCGACGGCATTCATGGCATCACCTGTGCAACCGGCTGGGCCATGCTCTGGCGCAAGCCGTCCCACAAGGCCGCGCGACTGTGAACGGCGGCGAGCGCGGCGGCCAGCACCTCGGTTTCGCGCTGCGGGTCGCCATCGATCAGCCGCGCCAAGAGTTTCTCTGCCGCCGGCCCGTGGTCCTCGGAGTCGACCTCGATGTGCCGTTGCAGGTAGTAGCGAAAGGTCGGGGCCTGATCCAGGCCAATGCCCCAGGCGTCGAGCATGCGCTGGAACATCTGCGGGATGACACTCTCGCGACCATGTACAAACGCGGCGGCCACGCTGTGGGCCGGGGCGTGCAGGGCGGTGTGCAGGGTCTGGCGGACGAACCGCGCCGCCGCCGGCTCGACTTCGACACTGTCCAGCGCGGTCTCTGGGCTGACGCCTTCCTGCTGCAGGGTGATGAACTGCTCGATTGCGCGGGTATCGGCGCCGATTTCCCGCATGGCGTCCAGGTACAGTTCGAAATGGCTGCAATAGCCGGCGCCAGGGCGGTCATCCGACTCCTCCCCCAGCACGATCTCATTGATCAAGCGGGCCGCGTGGGGATCGGCTGGCGGCAGCCAAGGCAACTGGACACAGGTGAGTTCGCGTTGCAGTCGCTTGGTCAGCGACATGAAGTCCCAGACGGCAAAGACATGGCTTTCCATAAAACGGCGTAACAGATCGATTGATGTAATCTCGGAAAAAACCGGGTGTTGACCAAGTTCCTGCTTTTTCAGAGATAGTTGTTCTTTGGATGGCTGCATTGGAACGTCCTCATCAATGATGTTTTGTCCGGAAGGCGGCTCGTTATTTAATTAGGGCGAGCGGGTGCCTGAACCGGAATCCATGAATTGCCAAAGTGGCTTAAGTATTCTCTTTTAATCGTTATGTCGGCTTCTTATGCCTGTATTTGCTGAGCTTGGTGCAAGTCGAAAGGGCCGCCAGTAACGCGGCGAATAAAAAATTAATACAGGTAACAAGTAGGCGGCAAGTGTTTTTTTAATTATTTAAAGTTGGCTTTTTATTGGGCGTGAAGAGGCTCTTTAAAACTTTTTATATAAGTTTTATTGGCGCGAAGAGGCTCCTTCCGATTTAGCGAGATCAGAATCGAATAGTTCGAGTGAATGCCTCACTCGGAGCACTTCAGGGATCGGGGAGTTAAGAGGTTTTATGTTATGGGCAGGACGTCGGTCGGACTTCCGATCATCCCGCCGGTTGGACGACGCTCCTTGCGTATTGGCTTCGATTCGCCTGGCCTCAGCCAGGCGTTGACTTCTTCAGGTCTGTTTTGAATCGACAAGCGCAAGAGTGAGCCCAAATCGATGGCAGTGCCATTGGACTGATGGGACGACGAATCGCGGCTACGGCCAGGCCGCGCCGCGCTGGCGACAAGTGAGTTGGAAGGATATGTAAGAAATTTTTACGCCGGACGAAGCGCCGGCGCGGGATCAAGGCTTCGACGACTGTTCCAGGTACCGACGCATGGTGATGGAGGCGTTTTCCAGATGCTGCTCCACCAAGGCGACCGCTTTATCGATATCTCTGGCCGCCGCGGCAGCGAGCATGGCGCGGTGGTCGTCCTGGGTCAGCTTGCCCAACCCCATGGACGAAAGATGAAAACGCAAAAAGCGCTCTTCTTCATTGAGCTCATGCTCGATCAGGTCCAGCAGTTTGCTGTTGGGTGCCTTGTGGTAAAGCGACATATGGAACAGCCGATTGAGCTTGGCGATTTCAGCGTATTCGGTTTGTGTCTCCAACTGTTCGATGTACTGGGCTGCCAGCGCCAGGTCATCGTCATCGAGCAGGGGGATGGACAAGCGCAAGGCGAAAGCTTCCAGGACCGCACGCAAGGCGTAGGTCTCGACCGCGTTGTTGGTAATCAGCGGGGCCACCACGGCGCCTTTATGCTGGACTACATTGAGCAATGACTGTGCTTCGAGCTGACGCAACGCCTCACGTACCGGCATGCGGCTCACGCCGAACAGGTCGGCCAGCTCTTGCTGGCGCAGGGCGGTGCCGCTGGGCAGGCGGCCGTCGAGGATGGCCTCGCGCAGGGAGCTTTCGATGATCGAGCGCGCCTGGTCTGCGGGGACGGGGCCGTTGACTTGGATAGTGCTGAGCGGTTTGGGCTTCTTTGTCACGACAACACCTGAACGGGTAGTAACGAAAATTGGATCCATGCCAACGTTAGTTACAGATTGCCAAGCCGTCAAAATCTCGCGGCCCCGGTTCCTGAACTAAAGTTTAGTCTGCTTGCGGTGATTGCAACCTGCCATTGTCTTTTGCCCGGCCAGGCTTCACCATCCAACGAATTTCCAACGGCCCTTTTCGGACGTACTTCCCTTGGCTGCACCTTTCCCAGTCCTCAGGTCCTTGCGTTGGCTGTGTTCGGCACTGTTGCTGGCCGGCCTGATGCTGGGCGGCCTGCAAGCCGACTGGGACTTTGCGCAGATCAGCCGGCGGGCGCAAGCGTTATATGGGCCACTGGGCGAAGGGCAGCAGCGGATCGACGCGTGGCAGCAACTGCTGGCGACTCAGAAACAGATCCCCGAATTGGAACAGCTCAAGGTGGTGAACCTGTTTTTCAACAAACAGGTGCGCTACGTGGAAGACATCGACCTGTGGCGTGAAGTCGACTATTGGGAGACGCCGATCCAAGCCCTGTGGAAGGGCGCCGGCGACTGTGAAGACTACGCCATCGCCAAGTATTTCAGCCTGCGTCGTCTGGGTGTGTCCAGTGACAAGCTGCGCATCACCTACGTCAAGGCGTTGCGGCAGAACCGTGCGCACATGGTGCTCACCTATTACGCCACGCCCGAGGCGATGCCGCTGGTACTGGACAGCCTGATGGACGGCATCCAACCGGCCAGCCAGCGAACCGACTTGCTCCCGGTCTACTCTTTCAATGCCGAAGGGCTGTGGCTGCCGGGCGCCAAGGGTAACAAGAAAGTGGGTGACACCAAGCGCCTGTCCCGGTGGCAGGATGTGTTGAAAAAAATGCAGGCCGAAGGTTTTCCGGTCGAGACGACTAACTAGGAGCGCGCGCTCAGATGTCTTTGTTCAAACAGCTGTTGATCGCTATCTGTCTGTTCCTGGTGGTTGCCTTCAGCGGCAGCTTCATGGTCAGCCTGGAAAGCTCGCGGGCCCAGTACGTCAACCAGTTGCGCTCCCACGCCCAGGACGCGGCCACGGCGCTGGCGCTGTCGTTGACGCCGAACATCGACGACCCGGCGATGGTGGAACTGATGGTCAGCTCGATCTTCGACAGTGGCTACTACGCCAGCATCCGCGTGGTCGACGTGGCCACCGACAAGACCCTGGTCGAGCGCACCGGTACACCGGACGCCGGCAGTGTGCCGCAATGGTTCGTCAAGCTGATCGGCCTGGAACCGGCCGGTGGCGATGCCATCGTCAGCCGTGGCTGGGAGCAGGCGGCGCGGGTCGAAGTGGTCAGCCACCCGATGTTCGCCCTCGCCAAGCTGTGGCAGAGCGCGTTGGGCAGCCTGGGCTGGCTGTTGCTGTGCGGCGCCGTGAGCGCGGTGCTGGGGGCCTTGCTGCTGCGTCGCCAGCTCAAGCCACTGGACTACATGGTGCATCAGTCCCATGCCATCGCCCGTCGTGAGTTCCTGAGCCTGCCGGAGCTGCCGCGCACGCCAGAACTGCGCCGCGTGGTGCAGGCGATGAACCAGATGGTCGAGAAGCTCAAGGCGCTGTTCCAGGAACAGGCCGAACGCAGCGAGAAACTGCGGGTCGAGTCCTACCAGGACAACCTCACGGGCCTGGCCAACCGGCGCTATTTCGAAATGCAGCTCAATGCCCGCGTGAGCAACCCGGAGCAGGCCAGCTCGGGTTACCTGCTGCTGTTGCGGGTCAAGGACCTGGCCGGTTTGAACCAGCGGCTGGGCGGTCAGCGCACCGATCAGTTGCTCAAGGCCGTGGGCGAACAATTGCAGCGTGAGTGCGCCCGCTATCCGGAAACCCTCAACCTGGTCACGCGTATTCGTGGCGGGGAGTTCGCGGTGCTGGCACCTGGGCTGGTGCGTGAGGAAGCGCTGCAATTGGCGCAGAACCTCGAAGCCGCGCTGGCGAGCTTGCACGCCACCGGCGCGACTGACGTGGCCTCGGTGGCCTCCATCGGGCTGGCGCCATTCGTCCACGGCGACTCGCCGCAAGCGGTGCTCCAGCTCGGCGACCAGGCCCTGGCCCAGGCTGAAAGCCAGGGCGAGCCGGGTTGGGCCTGTCTAGACCACAGTGCCTCGGCCAGTGTCGGTGACGATCACCATGCCTGGCATACGTTGCTCGACCAGGCCTTGAGTCATCAGCGCTTCGAGTTGTACTTCCAGCCGGTGGTGGCGGCCCAGGACACCCAGGTGGTGCTGCATTACAAAGTGCTGTCGCGGCTGTTGGATGAGCAGGGCCAGACGATTCCCGCCGGGCGTTTCCTGCCTTGGTTGGAGCGCTTCGGTTGGACGGCGCGCCTGGACCGTTTGATGCTTGAACAGGTGCTCAGGCAGATGGCTGGGCATGAGCAATCCCTGGCGCTTAACCTGTCCTCCGCGACCCTGGCTGATCCTCAGGCATTGAATAAGGTTTTTGAAATCCTGCGGGCTCACTCCAATCTTGGGTCGCGCCTGACCCTGGAGATTGGTGAAGAGCAACTGCCCGAGCAAGCGGTGCTGGAGCGGTTGACCCGGCAGTTGCGCGAGCTTGGTTTCTCCTTGAGCCTGCAGCGTTTTGGTGGGCGGTTCAGCATGATCGGTAACTTGTCGCGGTTGGGGTTGGCTTATCTGAAGATCGATGGCAGTTATATTCGTGCGATTGACCAGGAAAGTGACAAGCGCCTGTTTATCGAAGCGATACAGCGTGCTGCTCACAGTATCGACTTGCCGTTGATTGCTGAGCGGGTTGAGACGGAGGGGGAGCTGGCGGTGATTCGCGAGATGGGGTTGTTTGGGGTTCAGGGGCAGTTAGTGGGTGAGCCTAAGCGTTGGGATTGAGACTTCTGAGTGAGTACATATCCGTTTCTGCGGTAACGGCTGCTTATGGTTCCGCTCTTACAGCGGCTCACTTTTGAGAAGCGCAAAAGTAAGCAAAACGCTCCTGCCCCACCACTTGGCACCTCGCCTAGGCTCGGTGTGCCCTCACTCCGGCATTGCTCCGTGGGCCCGCCGCGAAGGGCCATCCATGGCCCAGCGCGGCTATCCCGGCATCCATGCCGGGATGCCCACTCCACAATGCCTGCGTTCGGCCAGCGTGGTTAACGGGGCGCCCGAGATCAACGTCCACCGCGAGGCGGCCTAGTAGCCGACCTGGCTCTCCCGGTCGTACACCCGTCAGATCTGTTTGAGCAGGACCTGTGGGAGCAAAGCTTGCTCGCGAGGCGGCCTGATAGCCGACCTGGCTCTTTCGGCCGTACTTCGATCCTATTGTGGGAGCGAGCCTGCTCGCGAAGGCGGCGGCACATTCAGCATTAGTGCAAGCAGACCCACCGCCATCGCGAGCAAGCTCGGCTCCCACAGGGACCGGCGGTGGACACTGATCTTATAAACGACCAAAAACCTGTGTGGGAGCGAGCTTGCTCGCGATGGCGGTGGTGGTTCAGTCATATGGATGTCGGGCTTGCCGGCCTCATCGCGAGCAGGCTCGCTCCCACAGGAGAAACGCGGTCCGACCAAGAACCAGGTCGGCTATCAGGCCGCCTCGTGGTGGACGTTGATCTCGGGCGCCCCGTTAACCACGATGGCCGAACGCAGGCATTGCGCAGTGGGCAACCCGGCATGGATGCCGGGTTAGCCGCGCTGGGCCATGGATGGCCCTTCGCGGCGGCCCACGGAGCAATGCCGGAGTGAGGGCACACCGAGCCTAAGCGAGGTGCCAAGTGGTGGGGCAGAAGCGTTTTGGTTACTTTTGCGCTTTTTCAAAAGTGACCCGCCGTCAGGGCGGAACCCTAAGTGGCCGTTACCGCAGAAACGGATATACACCCCCCTCTAAAAGTAACGTCCTAGGAGATTTCCTTCGAGTTGTGGCGAACTTGGTGAACTTGTCCGGCGTCTGCCTCGTGGCTAGTCTGGGGTTGTCACTGAAAAAAACGGTGACACTGGCGTGCAAGCCGGTTAAAAGACGACGCGCAAGCGCTTTATGGCGGTTGTGCGTGGGAGATTTCTTCGTGAGAAGGATTCTGCCGGGGTTCCGTCTGCCCGGTCTTGCACACCTGCGTACAACTGCCACCTCATTTGCGTGCAAGCGAAGGGTGTCGGTTCCACTTCTACAGATGGAGCTTCACGACATGTTCAAAGTAACTCCGAATCCGCCAGAAAACCCTGGCAACAACTCCGACAAATCCTCGAAATCCAAAAAACTCGACGAAGCCGCCGAACGCGCCCTCGACTACTACCTCAACCCCAAACCCACCGATGAAGCCTCGGGAAAAAACCAAACTGCCCAGCTCTTCATGGTCTCCCCGGACATCGACACCGAAACCCTCCTGGCCAATGCCTCCGAAGACCTGCTGTCCATCAGCGCCATCGCCGCCGACCTAGCCGATGACGTCGACGGCTCACGCCGCAGCGTGATCCTGGCGATCAGCCGAATGGCCGATGGGGCGCATTTGCTGGTGGAGAGGGCGATGGATCGGCTGGAGGTTCAAGCGGCGGGCTGACAGGCCTGCGGTGAATTGACGATTGTCATCGCGAGCAAGCTCGCTCCCACACTGGATCTGTGTCGAACCGAAATATCGAAATCAACACCAATCAACTGTGGGAGCGAGCTTGCTCGCGATGGCGTCCGCCCAGAAAACCCAGAACCTGTGGCGAGGGGATTTATCCCCGCTGGGCTGCGCAGCAGCCCTAAACATCAGCGGCCTCGGTGTGTCAGGCAGTTCACCTTTAAGCATCTGGGGCTGCTGCGCAGCCCAGCGGGGATAAATCCCCTCGCCACAGGGTTTTGTGTGCTGCTCGAGGTGGCAGGCTAGATCAACCCCTTCTCATCATCATCGATCAACCGACTCAACCCGCCCAAGGCTTCACGGGCCTGGTTGCGATCCATCAGCTTGGCCTGGGCCGCTGGTGGCAGGTCGGTGACGCGGATGACGCCTTTGCTGGTCAACACCTGGATCAAGTCATCGAGTACCCGAATCATTTCCAGGTCGCTTTGCTTGAGTTGCTTGAGGCTGTTTTCCACGGCCTGGTTGGCGAACCAGTCCTGGATCTCGTGGTTGTCGGCCGGCAAGGTCTCGGAGGCCTCGGCGTAAGCGGTGGCTTCTACGCGCACCAGCAGGCCTTGTGCATCGCGTTGCACATAAAACATCGGGCATCCCTCATGTATGAAGCGGCGTCATGCTGGGCAGCATAGGCCAACTTGGGGGGAGTATGAACACTTATCGTGGCGAGGGAGCTTGCTCCCGCTGGGTTGCGCAGCAGCCCCAAAAAACAGGGCCGGGCTGGCGCTGAAACGCCAGTCCGGCCCAGCGGGAGCAAGCTCCCTCGCCACGGTGTCAGCTTCAGCTGTTGTTGTGATCGACCTTGATGGTCGGGTCGCTACCGGCGATCAACGAGTTCAGGTTCACGTTCGACCAGTTGTTGCCTTCGAGCTTGATCGTCACGTCCGGCGTCGCAGCGGCACCGTTGGCCCCATTGAACTGACCGGAAGTGCTGACCTGCAGCGACGACACGCCATCGACCGTGCTGATTTTCAGGAAGTGGTCGATGGTGCTGCCGGTTTCACCTTGCAGCAGGTCTCGCAGATCGATCCGGTCGCCTTCGCCGGCGTTGAAGTTCTTGATCACGTCGGTGCCGGTGTCGCCGGACTTCCAGACAAAGGTATCGCCCCCCAGGCCACCGATCAGGGTGTCATTGCCCTGGCCGCCGATCAGAGTGTCGTTACCCGTGCCACCCAACAGGATGTCGTTGCCCTTGCCACCGTTGAGCGTGTCGTTGCCGCCCTGGCCGAAGATGATGTCGTTGCCGGCGCCGCCCAGCAGGGTGTCGTTGCCATCGTGGGCACCGGACACATCGAACGCGGTGTAGTGCTCGGTGATGTACTGGTGCACGTTGCTGGTGGTGACCTTGCTCGCGTCCACGCCGCTTTGTTGGGCGACGAAGGCCTGGATGGCCTGGTAGCCCTCACCCGCAACACCATTGAAACTCACCAGGTCGCCGAACAGGATGTCGTTGCCTTCGCCTCCGTTGACCGTATCGGCGCCCGGCAGGGTCGCTTCGGTGTGGCCGATGATTGAGTTGGCCAGGTTGCTCGGGTCGATGTTGGTTTGCGGCTTGCCATCGGAGTCGTAGGGGGCGAGATCGGACAGGGTGACGCCGTTGTTCAGGCCGATGGCTTCAACGTTACTCAGGCCTTTGAGCAGCGTGAAGCTGGCCGTTGAGCCGTCTGCTGCCGAGGAGTCGCCCCACCAGCCGCCGGCCAGGTTGGAGAACTCGAACGTGCCATTGCCCTCGGCATGCACCGTGCCGACGTAGTTTTCATTCCAATTCTTGCCGTTCTTGATGGACAGGTACATGTCCCCATTTTCTTCGATGGTGAATTTGTGTGTGCTGTCGATCGTCTGGGTGTAGTACTTGCCAACGGTGTAGTTAGCCGCGCTCAGGACGTCGTCGAGCTTGACGGTGCCGTACAACACTGGGTTCGTCTCTTCGCCGGACTGGTAGCGCGTTGGCTCACCGTCGGTGATGAAATACGTCAGGTTCTTCGCGCCGGTATTGCTCAGGGCCTGGGTGCTGTTGAAGAAGTTTGCGGTGGTCTTGAACACGTCTTCATAGTTGGTATTGCCGCCGGACACCATCGAGTCGAGCACGCTCTTGAGCAGTGTCAGCGCGTTCGGATCGTTGAGGTTGACCGCAACGTTCTTGTTTACCTGGTTATCGAAGTCCGCCAGGAAAATGTTCACAGTCCCTGAGTTGCTGCCCAGGCTCTGCTTGAGGGTGTTGAACACTTGGGTCAACGAGTTCTTCGCCGCGGTGACGGACGACGAGCTCATGCTGCCGGAGCTGTCGACCATGAAGGCGATGTTGTAGTTGACCCCTGGCACCACGGTCAGCCCACCGATGTCGGCGACCACGATGTCGTTGCCGTCGGTGCCGGTGACGTTGTCACTGCCGGACGTGGCGGTGATTGCGTTGTAAGTGGCCGGATACACCGTGACAGGAATCTGCGCCGTGCTGACCGCCGAGCCGCCGAGGGCTTCGGTGGACGTCGAGGTCACGGTCAGGTTGAACTGGCCGTGGTAGTAGGTCGGTGGGGTCAGGGTGAGGCTGCCCAGGTTCCAGCCGGTGACCGAGGCTTCGCCGTTGCTGCCTACGGTCGCGGTATGGCCGGCGCCGTCGGTCAGTACGCTGCCTTCCGGAATGCCGCCGATCTTCACGCTCAGGCTTTCGGAACCGTCGGTGTCGGTCAGGGCGGTGGTGATCTTCGACAGGTGCACGCTGGTGCCTTCGGCGCCTTCGTTGAGCTTGAAGCCGTCGTAGTAGCCTTCGCCGTTGGTGCCGTGCAGGTCGGAGACGGTCACGCCGGCGTTCGCCAGGTCGGTCACACTGGTGTAGAGCGGCACGCCGGCATTGCTCAGGTCCACTGGCGTGCTGCCGTTGACCGACAGGTTCACGTCGTAGCTGCCCGGGCCGGTCTGGTTGTGGTGGTAGATGTCCAGGGTGTAGTAGCCGCTGGTGGTCGGCGTGAACGAACCGTTCAACTGACCGCCCGCACCCCACGTGGTTGCCGCGGCGGTCTTGCCACCGATGGTCACCAGCAGGCTGTCATCGCCCGTGCCGCTGAAGGTGTAGGTCTTGCCGGCTTCGAGGAAAATCAGGCCCGAGGTTTTCGACGCGGTGCCCGGATTGACGTTGCCGTCGTTCTGAACGTTGCTCACATTGGTGCTGCTGTTCGGCGTGCCGGCGGCATCGATCACCGACTTGAGCGTGCCGGACGGCGCGCCGCTGCCATCGGTGCCCAGGCCCGACAGGCCGGTCCAGACTTCCTTGATCAAACCGGTGGAGGTCACGTTGTTGCCGGCCACGTTGAGGCTCGGTGCGTCGGCGACCGGCGTGATATCGATCTTCACGGTACCGGTGTTGCCCAGCGTCTGGCCGTCGGTTGGCTGGAAGCTGATTTGCGCGTAATCGGCCTTTTGATCGCCCACGCCGGCCGGGTTGCCGTTGGCACCGGATTCGTTGGCATCGGGGGTGAAGCGCAGCTTGCCAGCGTCGATGTCCGCCTTGGTGAAGGTCTGGTTGTTGGCCACGTCCTTCCAGGTTGCGCCGTCCAGGTACTGCAATTTGCCGTCACCCGGAAGCCCGGTGATTTTCACACCCTGGCTGGCGGCGGCGCTGTCCACGTCGCTGATGCCGAACGTCGACCAGCCGAGGACCAGTGAAGTGTCTTCGGTACCGGTCACCGCGCCACCGGTAGCGACTGGCGCGTCGTTGACCCCGACCACGTTCACGGTGGTGGTCGCCGTGTTGGAATAACTCGTGCCGTCGGTCACCGTCACGGTGATGACGCGCGGTACGGTGCTCGGATCTTCGCTGTTGTTGATGAAGCTGATGTTCTTGATCTGCTGCATGTAGTCGGCCAGCGTCGCATTGCCTGTCAGCGTCAGGACGACTTTGCCGTCGGTGCTATTGGCGTTGATGCTGATGCCGTTGACGCTATTGCCCAGGTTCAGATGATCGCCAGGCTGACGGTTGGTCAGCACGATGGTGGCGCCGGTCAGCATGGTGCTGTCCGGGTCGGTGATCTTCAGGTCGGTGTCTCCGATGGACACGCCCGGGCCGGTGGTGCCTTCGGTGAAGGTCACTTGGTAATCGGCACCGGTCTTGCCGCTGGAGTTGTTGGCGTCCAGGTCGAGTACCGGCGGTGCATCGTTGTCGATGATCGAGGTGCTGACGCTGCCATTGGTGCCGCTGACCGCCAGGTGCTCGAAGTTGCCACCGGTGGCCGAGTCGATCCTGACCACGAAGTTTTCGGTGCCTTCGGTGATCTTGTCATCCAGCGTCGCCACGTTGAAGGTCGCGCTGGTGGCGTTGGCCGGGATCTTCACGGTGTAGACACCGGTGAAGTCCGTGCCGTCGGCGGCGGTGCCGCTGTAGACGATCTTGAGCGTCACTTCGGTTTGCGCCGGGTTCGTCAGGTTGACGGTGTATGTCGCCGCTTGGCCTTCGGTAACCGATGTGCTGCCGGTGATGCTGACGGTGGTGTTGTCGACCGTGTCGCCCACGGCCGTCGACGCGCCGGTCTTATCGACCGCGATGGCTTCGAGGTTGCCGCCGGAGGCCGATTTGATCGTCTCGGAGATGGACGGCGCGCCGGTGTAGACGTCGTTGCCGACAGCCACGTCCAATGCGCCCGAGCTTGCGCCAGCGGCGATGGTGATGGTCTTGCCGCTGTCGAGCGTGACTGTCACCGGACCGTTCTGTGCGGTGACGGGTTTGCCGTCAGGGCCGGTCAGGGTGGCGGTGTAGGTGATCGTGCCGTTTTCATTGACAGTCGGTGTGGCGGTCAACGTCACGGTGGTGGTGTCGTTGACGTCGCTGACCACGGTGCTGACCGGAGCGGTGTTCGGAGCAATGGCTTCGAGGTTGCCACCGGATGCATCTTTGATCGACTCAGTAACTGTCGTTGGGCCTTGATACACGTCGTTGCCGACAGCCACGTCCAAGATGCCCGAGCTTGCGCCGGCTGCGATGGTGATGGTTTTGCCGCTTTCCAGCGTCACGGTCACCGGACCGTTCTGCGCGGTAACTGGCTTGCCATCGGCACCGGTCAGCGTGGCGGTATAGGTGATGGTGCCGTTTTCGTTCACGGTCGGATTGGCGGTCAATGTCACGGTGGTGGTGTCGTTGACATCGCTAACCACAGTGCTGACTGGCGCGGTGTTCGGGGCGATGGCTTCGAGGTTGCCGCCAG
>NZ_JAGDEZ010000034.1:59495-65664 GCF_017498305.1 Pseudomonas sp. OA65 | reverse complement strand
AAAAGCCGTGATCGTCAGCTTAGAGTCTTACAGCGTAAGGCTACAAAGCTGGGTGTTCGATTGGTCGCGGCTTAAAAAGCTTTGGAGAACAAGGGGATGGATTTTGTTTGATGAGAGCTTGCTCCCGGTGGGTGGCGAAGCCGTCCCCAAAAACAGGGCCGCTGCGCGCCCCAGCGGGAGCAAGCTCCCTCGCCACAAACCGCCCTGACTTTGAGTCAAGCCCGGCCAACAACAAGGCAAATCCACCACGCGGCTGGCCTGGGCGCTCAAGAAGGCCTAGAATTCCCGCATTGTTTATTCCCCAAGGTAGCCCGTAATGTCCTTCGCTGAGCAACTGACCCGCCTGCAAGTCTTCCTCGACGCCGATGAGCTGCACGACGAAGCGCTGGACTACGTGGCCGCTCATGGCTACTTGACCGCCCTGTCCATCTGCGCAGAAACAGTGCCGGACCGTGAGTGGATCGACGCCCTGTTCGCCGAAGAGCCGCATTACAGCGACGAAGCCCAGCGCGCCGAAATCGAAGCCACGCTGGTCGGCCTCAAGGCCCATATCGCTCGCCAACTGGCTTCCGACGAAGAATTCGAACTGCCCTGCGAACTGGACCTGGGCGATGACCCGGACGACTCCGAACTGCGTGGCTGGTGCATCGGTTTCATGGAAGGCGTGTTCCTGCGCGAAGCCGCCTGGTTCGAAACCGCCGAAGAGGAAGTCAGCGAAATGCTGCTGCCGATCATGGTGGGTTCCGGCCTGTTCGACGAGCAACCGGAGTTTTCCGACATCGCCGCCGACGCGAACCTGATGGACGACATGATCGTCCAGATCCCCGAAGCCCTCACTGCCTTGTACCTGCTGTGCAACGCCCCGGACGAGAAACCGGCGATCCTCAAGCCTCGCCACCACTGAGTGACCGGGTGCCCTCGCCCGTCGGCAACCGCCCGCTGATCCTGCGTTACGCTCTGCTGGCCATCGGCTGGCTGAGCGTGGTGCTGGGGGTCATCGGCATCTTTATTCCCGTCCTGCCCACTACCCCCTTCCTGCTGCTGGCCGCGGCCTGCTTCGCTCGCAGTTCACCGCGCTTCTACCAATGGCTGGTAGGGCATCCCCACCTGGGCCCGTGGATCCGCGACTACCTCAGCGGCAACGGCATCCCGCTCAAGGGCAAGGTCTATGCCATCGGGCTGATGTGGGCCAGCATCCTGTTGTCCTGCTATCTGGTGCCATTGCCATGGGCGCGGGGGTTCATGCTCACCAGTGCGGTGCTGGTGACGGTTTATATTCTCAGGCAGAAAACGCTGCGCAAATCCTGAATATCTAGCGTGGCGAGGGAGCTTGCTCCCGCTGGGTGGCGAAGCCGCCCCTCTCAGGATTAACTCAATCTCCCAGGCATTGCGCGCCAGGCCTTTTGCGGCTGCTGCGCAGCCGAGCGGGAGCAAGCTCCCTCGCCACAAGGGTCTGTGTGCATTCAAGTAGCGGTGGGGCATCCCCATTTATCTTCACTAACATGAACAAAACCCGCCACATCCAAACCGGACATGGCGGGTTTGTCATTTCAGCTCAGCTCACGTCACACCGTATCCACCTTCAACGAATGATCATTCAGCATCCCATTGATGATGGTCGCCGTGTCCGCACCGCCGATGATTCCCCCCGCGCCCGGCGTGACGCCGTAATGACTGGCCAGGTTGACGCCGGCCAGGTCGATGGTCTGGTTCGGCGTGGCGCCGGCAAGGGCGCTGATGTCGATGCTGGTGGTCACCGACCCGCCGCTGTCGCTGATGGAGAAGTGCAGGTAGTCATCCAGTGACGCCGCGCTGCCATTCTCCCCTTGCAACAGCTGGGACAGATCAAGTTTGTCGACACCAGGCGCGAAGTCGGTGATCACGTCGTGGCCGCTGTTGCCCGCCTGCCATTGGAAGGTATCGGCGCCGCTGCCGCCGGTCAGGGTGTTGTTGCCCAGGCCGCCGATCAGCAGGTCATCGCCACCTGCGCCATTGAGCACGTCATGGCCCAACCCGCCGTCGATGCGATTGCTGGCACCGTCGCCGGTGAGGGTGTCGTTGAAGTTCGAGCCCACCAGGTTTTCGATGCCTGCCAATGTATCGGCGCCGGCGCCCTGGGTGTTCTGCGCCGCCAGCAGGCCCAGGTTCACCGTGACCGCCGAGGTGGCGTGAGCGTAGCTGGCGGTGTCGTTTCCGCTGCCGCCATCGAGCAGGTCATTGCCCGCGCCGCTGTAGAGCACGTCATCGCCTGCGCCGCCCTGCAAGGTGTTGTTGCCCGAACCGGCACTGAGGGTGTCGTTGCCGTCCCCCGCATTGAGGACATCGTCGCCATTGCCGGCCAACAGTACGTCGTTGCCACTGGTGCCCGTCAGGGTGTGGCCCGCCTGATAGCTGATGCCGACCGAGGCGCTGTCACTGCCGCCGTGGTTGTCGCTGGCGGTGTAGCTGCCATGGTAATCCGCGGCCTTGTCCTGCGCCCCGGCATAATCGACGGTCAGAGTCAGTTGATAGTTTTCCGCAGCGTTGGCGTTGCCGCCGCCGGGGTTGGCGATGTTGGTGACGTGGATCTGATAGTTGCCATCCGCCGCCGCGGTGAAAGACGCGCCGTCGTTGATCGCGATGAACGGTCCGCCGTTGAGCGAATACTCCATCGCAATGCGACCGGCCGACAGGTTGTGGTCCAGGGTGAGGGTTTCGCCCTGTTTGAGGCTGATGTTGAGCCGGTCTTCGTCGTTGACGTTGTTGTTGGAGACCATTCCCAGTGCACCGCTGACCACCAGCATCGCCGTCATGCTCGCGGTATTGGCGACGAAGGCACTGCGGCTGAGGTTGATCGACTGCACGTTGCTGCCGGTGAAGCTGGCCGTGCCGATGCTGCCGGTGAAGTCTGCGCCCTTGGCGAGCCAACCGGTATTGAAACTGGTCGGCGAAGCCGTGAGCGGATCACCGTTGGCGTCGCTGTCGTTACCCAGCAGCAACTCACCCGGAATCACAATGTTGCCCGACAGCACGTTGGTGATGACGTTGTCATCGACAGCTATCGGCGGGCTGTTCGGAACGACTTTGATCACCAGGTTGGAGCTTGCCAGGTCGCCGTCGTTATCGCTGACGGTGTAGCCGATATGCTCAGTGATCAAGGTATGGGTGACGGTCTGGGAGGTATAGCTGAACGCACCGGTATCCAGGTTGACCACCAAGGTGCCGTCGTGGTCGGTGGCGATGCTCAGCGTATTGGTGGCGGTATTGAAGGAACCGTGGTTGAGCCCGCCGCTGGCGGTCAGTGCACCATGGCCACCGTTGGCCGCCGGGTCGTAGCTGTACGTGGTGCCATCGACCACCAGACTTTTGATAAACCCGCCATCGGCGCCGAACGAACCGCCCTCGCCCAGCAGGTTGCCGGTGACCGGCGCGCCTTGCACGGTGCCGGAAAGCACCGAGTTGAGCTGGTTCAAGTCGGTGACCACCACCGCGTTGGTGTTGGTATGGGCACTGCCGTCGTAGGCCAGCGGGTCGAGATGGGCGTTGCTGACGCCGCTGCCCAGGCCGATGGCGTAGTTCTTGATGCCGTTGGCGTCGAGGAAGGCTTTCCACGCGGCTTCGTCCGCCGTGCCGATTGCGCCCAAGGTCGGCTTGCCGTCGGAGAAGAAATAACCAACGTTCTGTGCGCCGGTCAGTTGGCCGGAATTGGCGAACGCCGTCTTGGCCGTCGCCACGGCCGCATCATAATTGGTATCGCCGTGGGCGCTCAGCGCGGAGATCAGCGTCTTGGCCGTTGCCACATCCACCCACATGCCGCTCTGGTCGGTGGCGCTGCCGCTGAACGTCACGAGCTGGACTTTCACATCACCCAAGTCATCGTATTTATCGAGCAAGGCGCTGATTGCCTGTTTCGCCAGGTCCATCCGCGAGAGCCCCGACACGCCGGAGGGGTCTTTCATGCTGCCGGAGACGTCGAGCACGATCAGCAGGTTCGAATCGATCTCCACCGCCGTGACCGAACGCTCGGACGCAACGGCCTTTGGCACGTCATCGACGATACTGACCACCAGGCTACCGGTGGTGCTGTTGCCCAGGGAGTCCGTGGCCTGGTAGGTGAAGCTTTCACTCAGGGCATTCGGGCCATCGTTGGCGTGGGGCGTGGTCGAGACCGGCGAGGTCAGGGTGTAGGTGTACGAACCGTCGGGGTGAAGCTGCAACTGGCCATAGGCACCGGTGGCGTTGCCCACCAGGGTGAAGGTGACGGCGCCGGTGGCACCGCTGACCGAACCGACCAAGGTCCCGCTGGCGGTCTCGCTGGTGGCGCTCGGCTCGCTGCCGGTGACGCTGCCGGGGGCCAGGTCCTGGCCATCCTGGTTCAGGTCGAGGGCTTTTTCGTAGACGGTAATGTCGTGGTCGGTTTCTGCGACGAGGCAGCTGTTGTGTACATCAATGGTGACGGTCGTGGTGCTTTCATCGCCATCGGCGTCGCGCACGGTGTAGGTGAAGACATCCGTCGCGCCCGCTGCACCAACCGCGTCGGGATTGCTGTGGTAGACCGCGTTGCCATTGGCGTCCAGGGTCAGGTAGCCATAGGTGCCGTTGATCTGGGTGTTGAGGCCGCCGATGGCAGGGTTCGAGGTGTCGTTGCCAGCGCGCACGCCGATGACTGCGCCGCCGTCGGCGCCGAGTACGTCGTTGTCCAGCACGTTGCCATTGACCGTCCCGCCCTCCACCACCGAGGCAGCGTCGCAGTGAGCCTTGGGCACGTCGTCGACAATGTCGATGACGATGGTGCTGGTGACCGTGTTGCCCAACGAGTCCGTGGCCTGGTAGGTGAAGCTTTCGCTCAGCGCATTCGGGCCATCGTTGGCGTGAGGCGTTGTCGTGGCCGGCGTGGTCAGGGTGTAGGTGTAGGAGCCGTCGGGCTGTAGCGACAATTGACCGTAGGCACCGGTGGCGTTGCCCACCAGGGCGAAGGTCACTGCCCCCACGGCGCCGCTGACCGAACCGACGAGGCTGCCGCTGGCGGTCTCGCTGGTGGCGCTCGGAGCGCTGCCGGTGACGGTGCCGGGGGCCAGGTCCTGGCCGTCCTGGTTCAGATCGAGGGCTTTTTCGTAGACGCTGATTTCCTGGTCCGGTGTGGCGACGAGG
Source organism: Pseudomonas sp. OA65 (assembly GCF_017498305.1). Lineage (NCBI taxonomy): Bacteria > Pseudomonadati > Pseudomonadota > Gammaproteobacteria > Pseudomonadales > Pseudomonadaceae > Pseudomonas > Pseudomonas sp. OA65. The sequence continues at coordinate 60,534 of NZ_JAGDEZ010000034.1, read as the reverse complement.
CAGCTTTCGTGGACATCGACGGTGATGGTGGTGGTGCTTTCATCGCCATCGGCATCGCGCACGGTGTAGGTGAAGACATCGGTCGCGCCCGGGGCGCTGACGGTGTTCGGGTTGCTGTGGTAGACGGCGTTGCCGTTGGCGTCCAGGGTCAGGTAGCCGTAGGTGCCGTTGATCTGGGTGTTCAAACCGCCAATCGCCGGGGTCGAGGTGTCATTACCGGCGCGCACGCCGATCACGGCACCACTCGCGGCCGGCCCGTCGGCACCACCTTCGTCGTTATTCAGGACATTGCCACTGACCGTCCCGCCCTCGTCCACCGAGGCGGAATCAGCATGGGCGGTCGGTAAATCATCGACGATATTCACGTCGAGGTTGCCATTGGCGGTGGTGCCGTTGTCATCGGTGGCGACTACGGCGAATTGCTCGCTGAGGCTGTTGGCGCCGTTGGCGTTTGGATGGGCTTCGTTGTCGAGAAGCGTGTAGCTGTAGCTGACCACGCCGGTATTGGCGTTGAAGCCGGTGATGGTCAGGGTGTTGCCCAGCGCGGTGGTAATCGATTGTGGGAAACCCGCCGCCACACCGCCCGTCACCACATTGATCCCGCCTACGCTCAGGGTCTGCACACCGTCCAACGCCGTCACGGTGAAGGTGCCGCTTTGAGTCAGGGCCGATGCATCCGGGCTGCTGCCGTCGCTGAGATTTTTTTCCTGCAACGACAGCTCGCCGCCTTCGGTGTCGAGGCCGGTGATGATCACCGGGTCGTCGTTGTTGTGGACTTGCAGAACCAGGTTCGCGGTGCTGGTGTCGCCGTCGGCGTCGGTCAGGGTGTAGGTGAAGGTTTCGCTGCCATTGCCACCGCCATGCAAACCCTTGAAGTCGGCGTCGGCGGTGTTGAGGGTGTAAGTGTAGGAACCGTCGGCGTTGAGCACCAGGGTGCCGTAGGTGCCGGTGAAGGTGCCGGGGGTGATTGGGCCGGAGGCCACAGGGTCCGCACCTTGGGTGTCGTTGGTCAGCACGCTGCCGGTCAGGGTCAGGTTGG
>NZ_JAGDEZ010000034.1:0-59395 GCF_017498305.1 Pseudomonas sp. OA65 | reverse complement strand
TTCGCGGTGCTGGTGTCGCCGTCAACGTCGGTCAAGGTGTAGGTGAACGTCTCAGTGCCGCTGCCCCCGCCCTGCAACGCGACAAACTGCGGGTCGCTGGTGTTCAGGGTGTAGGTGTACGTGCCGTTGGGGTTGAGCACCAAGGTGCCGTAGGTGCCGGTGAAGGTCCCGCCAATGATCGGCCCGCTGTCGGGGCCGGTAGGGATCCGGTCGGCGCCTTGGTGGTCGTTGGGCAATACGTTGCCGGTGAGGCTGACCAAGGTTTCCGACGCCGTGTTGGCGTGGCTGTCGTCAATCGCCTGGGGCACGTCATCGGTGATGTTGACGTCCAGGGTGCCCGTGGCCGTGTCGCCGTCGGTGTCGACGGCCACTACCGGGAACTGTTCAGTAATGCTATTCGCACCGCCGCCGGCAGGATGGGTTTCATTGTCCGTCAGCGTGTAGGTATAACTGACCACACCTGTAGCCGGGTTATAACCGGTGATGGTCAAGGTGTTGCCCAGCGCCGACGTGATGGTTTGGGGGAAGCCTGCGGGCACACCACCGCTGATCACGTTGATGCCGCCGATGCTCAGGCTGTTCAGCCCGTCAGGCGCGGACACCGTGAAGGTGCCATTTTGCACCAGCGCCCCCGGATTGCTGGCCGAACCATCGGCCAGATTGGCCTCGTTGGTGGTCAGTTCGCCGCCCTCGACGGTCACACCGTCGAGGGTCACGGGGTTGTCCGGGGTTTCAGGGACGACCGGTGGCACGGTTGCATCGTCGCCAGTGTTATCCGGGTCACCGGCCAGGCGCAGTTGTGGAAACTCAGGAATCCCGTTGAACCCGGCCGTCGGGAAACCGATCAACGGATCGACCTCCCCGCCGACTTCTTCCAGCAGCACAAAACTGTGCCCACCACCTACGCCACCCGGGTTGCCCCCTTCGGGTCCGGCGGCCGTGGCTTCGCCGGTCTGCGTCGGGTCGGCACCAGCGGCGATGGCTTGCTGCAGCTTTTGCACATCGGTCAGTTGCGCGTCACTCGGTGCCGCCGCGTCAGGCGTGTCGACATGAGGCGCCTGGTTGGCGAGCAGCTGCGGTGTCAGGGTCAGGTTGCTTTCGCGGCCCAGGGTCAACGTTTGGCCGTTCTGCAACTGGACAGCCACGGCCCCCTCGGCACCGGTGACCAAGTGTTCGCCGGCATAGAGCCGATCGCCTTCGACCAGCGGCCGCCGCAGGCCACCAGCCGCCTCCGCGAAAACTTGCCCGACCACTTTGCTGACGATACCGATGAGCGCTGCCATGTGCATTTCCTCCGTTGCCGACCGCAGTCGGCACCTGTGTGGGTGAAGAATCCGTCCTCAGTTTGGCGACCCGAAAAAGCTGGAAAATCTGCCAGCTTTCGTGAAAGCAGAAGGTGCTGGCAATTCGCCAAAACGACAAAAAACCGTCACCCATAACCGCCTCAACCATCGCCTTTTCGGCACTTCTTCACATCGCTTGAAAATCTGAATGGAACTTTTATTGACGCCTAAAATCCGTCAGAACCCGCAGATTCAAAGGCTTTCGCTTTGAACAATGTGCCGGTTTTTTTCAAGCACATAAGTTTTTTTTGGAATAAGCGTTATGAGAAATTCTTCTTAGGTTTTGCGCAGGATGTTCTTAGCTGTGTTGTTACAAGGTTGAAACGGTTTTGATCTTAAATACGTCAATAAATTGGCGACAACGAAGCACTACAGACCTCAGGAGATGCACCCCATGCGCGTTCTAACCCCCCTCTGCAGCGCGGTTTTGCTGGCCATGGCCTGCTCTTCTCAGGCGCAGGCCATGTCCTTGACCGAAGCGATCCAGAGCACCATCGCGACGCACCCGGAATTGGCACAACGGGTGGACAGCCGCCTGTCGGCCAATGAAGACGTCAAAGTCGCCCGGGGGGGCTTTTTCCCGTCGGTGGATCTCAATGCCGGTTATGGCCGTGGCTACAGCGACAACACCAACACCCGGGCGCTGGGCAACCATCACACCAATATCCTGACCTACACCCAATCGGAGCTGCGCCTGCGGCAGATGATCTTCGACGGGTTCAACACCGCCAATGAAGTGCAGCGCACCCAGGGCGTGGTCAATTCCCGGGCTTATTACGCCCAGGGCACCGCCCAGGATCTGGCGCTGCGCACCATCGAGGTCTACCTGGAAGTGCTCAAGCGTCGCGAACTGGTGACCCTGGCCAAGAACAACCTGCAGGCGCACCTGCGGGTCAACGACCAGATCGGCCTGCGCACCGAGCGAGGGGTGGGCAGCACAGCCGACTCCGACCAGTCCAATGCTCGTCGGGCCCTGGCGGAAAACAACTACGACACCGCCCAGGTTGACCTGGCCGACGCCGAAGCGAACTTCTACAGCGTGGTCGGGCGCATGCCCGATGAGTTGGAGACCCCAGCGTCCACCAAAGGCGAAATCCCCGCCGACCTGCGCGAAGCCCAGCAAAGCATGGTGGACAACAACCCGTATCTGAAATCGGCCCAGGCCGACATACAGTCCGCCGAAAGCCAATACGAAGTGGCAAAGTCGCCGTTCTACCCGCGCTTCGATGCCGAAGCGGCGGTGGGCGCCAATAACAACCTCGGCGGCGAAGAAGGCCACGACAACAACTGGCGGGTCGGCGTCGTGATGAACTACAACCTGTTCCGCGGTGGCAGCGACAAGGCGCGACTGGCCTCCAACGCCCACCAGATCAACCAGGCCATGGACATCCGCAACAATGCCCTGCGCCAGCTCAACGAAGACACGCGCCTGGCCTGGAACGCGATGCTCAACGCCCGCAAACAGACCCCGACCGCCCGCGAATACGCCGACACCACTGCCCGTGTACGCGCCGCCTATCAGGATCAGTTCGGCCTCGGCCAGCGCACGCTGCTCGACCTGCTCGACAGCGAAAACGAGCTGTACAACGCCAACCGTCGCTACACCGAAGTGCGTTACACCGAGGAGTACTCGATGTACCGGGTGCTGGCAAACATGGGCCTGCTGCTGCACAAACAGCGGATCGTGCTGCCGGCCGATGCGGTCGCGCAGACCGAGGTCAAGAACCAGGCACGGCTGCCGGAACTGAAGTAATCCAGTGGGAGTGATCAGCATGACCCGCATGGAACCGGTAATCCCCGGCGCCGATCCGCGCCTGAACTTCGATGATCCGTTGCTGGACGGCCTGTTGATCCTCTGCAAACTCCATGGCGCGACGGTCAGTCGCGCCAGCCTCAGCGCCGGGCTTCCTATGGCGCACCAACGCTTGAGCCTGGACCTGCTGCCCCGCGCAGCGGCCCGGGCGAGCTTGCAGGCGCGACTATTGCGGCGTGAGCTGGCGGACATCTCAGCACTGAATTTGCCGGTGATGCTGATCCTGGCGGGGGGCCGCTGCGCGGTACTGCGGCGCTGGGGCGAGGACGGCAAGGCGCTGATCCTCCCCAGCGAGGCCGATGGCGGCGAACAATGGGTCAGCCGCGAGGAACTGACCACCGATTACAGCGGCCAGGCGCTATTCGCCCGGCCGCGCCATGAACTCGAAGACCTGCGCGCCCCGCTGGTGCCCAGGGTCGAGGCGTGGTTTCGCGACACCTTGAAACTGTCGCGCTGGCTGTACAGCGACGCGATCCTGGCGAGTTTCCTGATCAACCTGCTGGGCCTGATGGTGCCGCTGTTCGTGATGCAGACCTACGACCGCGTGGTGCCGAACCAGGCCACGTCGACCTTATGGGTGCTGGCCGTGGGGCTGCTGATCGGCACCGGTTTCGAACTGGTGCTGCGGGTGGTGCGCGCCCATCTGCTGGACACCGCCGGCAAGAAAACCGACGTGATTCTCTCCGCGACTTTGTTCGAACGCATCACTGGCATGGCGATGAAGGCCAAACCGGTGACCATCGGCGGCTTCGCCCAGAGCATCCACGACTTCCAGGGCCTGCGCGAATTCCTCACGGCGGTGACGCTCACCAGCCTCATCGACCTGCCCTTCGCCCTGCTGATGCTGGTGGTGATCGGCCTGTTGGGCGGCTGGCTGGTGGTGATTCCCGTGATCGCATTTCCGATCACCATTGTCTTCGCCATGATCATCCAGGCACGCCTGCGCGACACCGTGGAAAAAAGCCTGGCCCTGGGCGCCCAGCGTCAGGCCCTGCTGATCGAAACCCTCGGCGGCCTGGAAACCCTCAAGGCTTGCAGCGCCGAAAGCGAGCGCCAGCACCAATGGGAAAGCACCCACGGCGCCCTCACCCGCCTGGACAGCCATGCGCGCAACCTTTCGGCGCTGGCGACCAACGGCACCTTGTTCCTGCAACAACTGGCGGGCATGGCGACCATCGTCGCCGGGGTCTACAGCATCATTGCCGGCAATCTCAGCGTCGGCGCGCTGGTGGCGACCTACATGCTCGGCAGCCGGGTATTGGCACCGCTCGGGCAAATCGCCGGGCTGATCACCCGCTACCAGCAAGCCCAGCTCACCATGCGCAGCACCGATGCCCTGATGGCCCTGCCCCAGGAGCGTGACGCCAAGCAGCGGCCCCTTGAGCGCACCCAATTGCAGGGCGCGCTGGACGTCAGCGGCGTGACGTTCCACTACAACGGCCAGAGCGCCCCGGCACTGGCCAATATCAGTTTCAGCCTCAAGCCCGGCGAACGGGTCGGGATCATTGGCCGCAGTGGCTCGGGCAAGAGCACCCTGGCGCGCCTGGTGATGGGCTTCTACGCACCGGAGGAAGGCCAGTTGCTGCTCGACGGCCTGGACTTGCGGCAACTGGACGTCGCCGACCTGCGCCAACAGATCGGCTATGTCGCCCATGACCTGCCGCTGCTGGCCGGCAGCCTGCGGGACAACCTCACCCTCGGTGCGCGCTACATCAGCGACGCGCGCATGCTCGAAGTGGCGGAGCTGACCGGCGTCACCGAACTGGCGCGCCAGCACCCCCAGGGGTTCGACCGCCCGGTGGGCGAGCGCGGGCAACTGCTGTCCGGCGGTCAGCGCCAAGCCGTGCTGCTGGCCCGGGCCCTGTTGCTCGACCCGCCGATCCTGCTGCTGGACGAACCCACCAGCGCCATGGACAACAGCAGCGAAGACGTCTTGCGCCAGAAGCTTCACACCCACGTACAAGGCAAGACCGTGCTGCTGGTCACCCACCGCACCTCGATGCTGAGCCTGGTGGACCGCTTGGTGGTGCTGGATAACGGCCGGATCGTGGCGGACGGGCCGAAGGACGCGGTGATCGATGCACTGCGCAAGGGACGGGTGGGCTCCGCGGCGGTTTAGAGGCCGACACATACCCCTGTGGCGAGGGAGCTTGCTCCCGCTGGGCTGCGAAGCAGCCCCAAGGGCCATTCCCCCGGTTGTATCAGGCGGACCGCGCCGGCAGGTTTTGCGACGGCTTCGCCGCCGAGCGGGAGCAAGCTCCCTCGCCACAAAAAGCAGCACCCAGCTCTTTTACTTAAAAGCAGCACCCAGCTCTTTTCACTTAACCAACGGGTACCGCCCCATGTCTGCTCAAACACCGGATTCAGCCGCCCGAAGCTACTTCGGCAGTTTCAGCAAAAGCGCCGAAAGCGAGTTCATGCCGGAAACCGTCGGCGCCACGCTGCAGGATTCGCCCCGGCGCTCGCGGGTGACCGTGTGGCTGGCCGCCGGGTTGATCGTCACCGGGTTGGTCTGGGCGAAGTTTGCGGTCTTGCAGGAAGTCACCACCGGCGAAGGCAAGGCGATTCCGTCGAGCAAGATCCAGGTGATCCAGAACCTGGAGGGCGGCATCGTCACCGAGATTTTCGTGCGCGAAGGCCAGATGGTGAACAAGGGCGACACCCTGCTGCGCCTCGATGACACGCGATTCCTGTCGAACAAGGGCGAGAGCGAGGCTGACCGCTATGCCCTGACCGCCCAGGTCGAGCGCCTGTCGGCCGAGGCTGAAGGGCGGCCGTTCGCGCTCTCGGCAGAGGTCACCGCCAAGGCCCCGCAAGTGGCCGAGGACGAGCGCTCGCTGTACGAACAACGCCAGCGACGCCTGGCCAGCGAGCAACGGACCCTGACCGAACAACTGCGGCAGAAGACCCAGGAACTGGCGGAGTTTCGCTCCAAGCAAGGCCAGTTCAGTTCCGCCCTGGCCTTGCTGCAAGAAGAAATGAACATGTCCGCGCCGCTGGTGCGCACCGGGGCGGTATCGCCAGTGGAGATCCTGCGGCTCAAGCGCAGCGCGGTGGAAATCCGCGGTTCGCTCAACGCCACCACCCTGGCGATTCCCCGGGCCGAATCGGCGATCAACGAGATCAAGAGCAAGATCGACGAATCGGAACAGACCTTCCGTTCCGAGGCGGCCAAGGACCTCAACGAGAAACGCACCGAACTGTCGAAAATCACCGCCTCGAGCATCGCCATCGACGACCGCGTGACCCGCACCACCGTGGTCTCGCCGGTGCATGGGGTGATCAAGCAATTGAAGGTCAATACCATCGGCGGCGTGGTGCAGCCGGGCAACGACATGGTGGAAATCGTGCCTCTGGAAGACAACCTGCTGATCGAAGCCAAGGTCCGCCCCCAGGACGTGGCGTTCCTGCACCCTGGCCAGAAAGCCATGGTCAAGTTCAGCGCCTACGACTACACGATCTATGGCGGGCTGAGCGCCAAGCTCGAACTGATTGGCGCCGACACCATCACCGATGACAAGGGCAACAGTTTTTACCTGATCCAGGTGCGGACCGATAAAAACCACTTGGGTGGGGATGCAAAACCGCTGCTGATCATTCCGGGGATGGTGGCGACGGTGGACATCATCACCGGGGAGAAAAGTGTGTTGGATTACTTGCTCAAGCCGGTGTTGAAGGCGCGGACCGAGGCGATGCGCGAGCGATAGGCCTTGAGCTGAGACTTTCTTTGATTGCTCTCCCGCTATCGCGAGCAGGCTCGCTCCCACATTGGTTCTGTGGTGTTAGCAGATTTTGCATGCACTGGAGATCAACTGTGGGAGCGAGCCTGCTCGCGATGAGGCCAGCACAGTCACGACTTATTTTTCAGCATGATTACGCCGAAACGTCTCCTCCCCCATCGCCGCGATCTGCCCCTCGATCAACGCTTCGAACGGTTTCAGCAGCGGCTCGAAACTCGTCGGCGCCTCAAGCACCTGCAACGCCTGGACTATCGCCTCCACCGTCGACAATGCCCCCGGCCCCGGCGCCTTGCGCAAGCGATAACGGGACACGCCACCGTTAGCCAACGTCACCCTCGGCAGCGCCGCCAGCAGCGGATTGAGGTGCAGCAGTTTTCTCGCCTTGCGCCAGGTGCCATCGGGCACCACCAACAGCAGCGGCTCATCGGACGGCCCGTAGGTATGCAGCGGCTGCGCATCGTCAGCGGGAAACAACAACCGCGCCTGATAACCCGGTTGATTGAGCAACCGCGGCAGATCCTCGAACACCTCGCCCACCATCAGCTCGGCATTGCGCAGCCCCAACGCCGCCAAGCGGGCGGTGTTCAAGGCGTGGTTCACTTCACTGGGATGTTGCAACAGCAAGACCCGGGTGCGGCTGTCGAGGCTGGGGATCAACGGGCACAAGCAATGGCTTTGCGGTCGTTGGCAGCGCGGGCATTGGATTCTGGACATGGTCAGGCCTGGTTCAGTTGAGCTTTGAGCAAATCACGGAAAGTCTGGATCAATGGCTCGCGGCTGCGGCCACGGCGCACGATCATCGAAAACGGCGCCTGATAACCGAAGGTCGCCGGCAACAGCACGCGCAAGTCGCCCTTGTCGACCCAAGCCTGGGCATAGTGCTCAGGCAAATAACCGACGTAGGCACCGGACAACACCAGGATCAACTGCGCTTCCATGCTCTCGACCGTCGCCGCACTGTGCTTGAAGCCATGACGAGCCAGCTCGGCCTGGCTCCAGTAACCGCGTCCGACCATGCGCTGCTGGGTGATGACCTGTTCGGGGATGCGCCGCTCGTTGAACAGCGGGTGGCGATTGCTGCAATACAACCAGTGCTGCTCACGGTACAGCGGCATGTAGACCAACCCGCTCATGCGCGTGGAAAACGCACCGATGGCCAAGTCCAGACGATTGTCCTGCACACCGAGTTGCAGCTCGTAAGGGCTCAGGACCGACAGATGCAAATGCACCGCCGGATGTTCCTGGCTGTAGGCACCGATGGCTTCGGCGAACGGCAAGGCCGTGTCGCTCACTGTCGAGTCGATCACGCCCAGGTTCAGCGTGCCGCGCAGTTCGCCCTTGAGCGCAGCCGCGTATTGCTCGAACCCTTCGAGCTCACCCAACAGGCGCAAGGTTTCCTGATGGAACAACTCACCCTTGCTGGTCAGGCTGAACCCACCCCGGCCGCGATGACAGAGGACCAGGCCCAGGGCCGATTCCAGTTGGCTCATATAAGTGCTGATGGCCGAGGTGGAGAGGTTGAGCTCGTGCTGGGCATTGGCGAACCCCTGGTGCCGGACCACGCTGACGAAAATGCGCAGCAGTTTCAGGTCGGGTAGAGCGTTGGCCATGGGGGTCTCCGAATTACAAACAGGACACTGCAAACTTTGTGGCGAGGGAATTTATCTGTGGGAGCAAAGCTTGCTCGCGATACAGGCGCCTCGGTTCCAGAGGAAACCGCATGAACCTCATCGCGGGCAAGCCTTGCTCCCACAGGCTTGCACCCACCATTTAACCTCAACATATCAATCGCGAGTTTATCGCCCCACCCGCCATTAGTTTAGAAAAATCTGAACTAAGTATTTGCCGCCAGCGATTCTTCACCGCCAAGGCTTTTCGCAGAATCGGCCCCTGATAAATAAAACAAACGATGAGGCCCTACCCGTGGACAAGATTCTTCACCAACCACTGGGCGGCAACGAAATGCCGCGCTTCGGCGGTATCGCCACCATGATGCGACTCCCCCATGTGCAAACCGCTGCCGGCCTGGACGCTGCTTTCGTCGGCGTGCCGCTGGACATCGGCACCTCCCTGCGCGCCGGGACCCGTTTCGGGCCGCGGGAAATCCGTGCCGAATCCGTGATGATCCGCCCCTACAACATGGCCACCGGCGCCGCACCGTTCGACTCGCTGTCAGTGGCGGACATCGGTGACGTGGCGATCAACACCTTCAACCTGCTGGACGCGGTGCGGATCATCGAAGAGTCGTACCACAAGATCCTCGAACACAATGTCATCCCCCTGACCCTGGGCGGCGACCACACCATCACCCTGCCGATACTGCGAGCCATCCACAAGAAACACGGCAAGGTCGGCCTGGTGCACATCGACGCCCATGCCGATGTGAACGACCACATGTTCGGCGAGAAAATCGCCCACGGCACCACTTTCCGCCGCGCCGTGGAAGAAGGCCTGCTCGATTGCGACCGCGTGGTGCAGATCGGCCTGCGGGCCCAGGGCTACACCGCCGATGATTTCAACTGGAGCCGCAACCAGGGCTTTCGCGTAGTCCAGGCCGAAGAGTGCTGGCACAAATCCCTGGCGCCGTTGATGGCCGAAGTGCGCGAGAAAGTCGGCGGCGGCCCGGTGTACCTGAGTTTCGACATCGACGGCATCGACCCGGCCTGGGCGCCCGGCACCGGCACCCCGGAAATCGGTGGCCTGACCACCATCCAGGCGATCGAAATCGTCCGTGGCTGCCAGGGCCTCGACCTGGTCGGTTGCGATCTGGTAGAAGTCTCGCCGCCGTACGACACCACCGGCAACACCTCGCTGCTGGGCGCCAACCTGCTGTACGAGATGCTCTGCGTACTCCCTGGCGTGGTTCATCGCTGAGGCGCCGCCATGAGCCATCGAGATCAGGTACTCGAGGCCGCCGCAAAACTGGTGACGGCCTTCGCCCGCAATGACCGCGACGCCTACTTCGGCGCGTTTACGGCCGATGCGAGTTTTGTGTTCCACACCCAGTGTCCGGTCTCACAAATACGTTCCTTTTTGACGAGTGGCTGTTGTCGTCAGGCAAGGCGCCGCGACGAGTCATAGCCCGCTATGGCGAGGAGCGGCAACGCAGCATGGCGACAACAGACGCCGTCAAAAAGGAACAGTATTTGTGAGACCGGACACTAGAACAACCCCTGCTGTCGCGCGATGCCTATCAGGCGTTGTGGGATCGCTGGCGGTCCGAGGATGGCTTCGAGGTGCTGAGCTGCACCTCGAGCAACGCCTTCGTCAGCCTGCAAGGGGACGTGGCGATTTTCATCCATGACGTGGCCACCGAGCTGCGCATGCAAGGGGAGCTTCACATTAGCCAGGAGCGCGAAACCATTGTGTTTCGCCAAGAACAACAAGGCCTATGGCTGGCCTGTCATGAACATTTGTCCGCAATGCCGGAAGGGCTGCCACCCCCTTAGCCACAGGCGACATTCACAACGATGAATGCGCCTCGATGATCGGAGCAGATCATGCATAACAATAACGATAAAAGCCTTACGCAGATTGAAACCAACGGGGTCGAACAGATCCCGGACCACGAACGCAGCGCCGGCCCGGGCGACCTGTTTCGCCTGATCTTCGGCGGTGCCAATACCTTTGCCACCGCCGTGCTCGGCAGTTTTCCGGTGCTGTTCGGCCTGTCCTTCCAGGCCGGGGTCTGGGCGATTGTGCTGGGCGTGTTGGTGGGTTCGATCATTCTCGCGCCGATGGGCCTGTTCGGCCCGCTCAACGGCACCAACAACGCGGTATCTTCCGGTGCGCATTTCGGCGTGCACGGGCGAATCGTCGGCTCGTTCCTCTCGTTGCTGACCGCCATCGCGTTTTTCTCACTGTCGGTGTGGAGTTCGGGCGATGCATTGATCGGCGGCGCCAAACGGCTGATCGGCGTGCCGGAAACCGACTTGAGCCTGGGCCTGGCCTACGGCCTGTTCGCCCTTCTGGTGCTGACGGTGTGTATCTACGGCTTCCGCTTCATGCTGTGGGTCAACCGCATCGCCGTGTGGGCTGCCAGCCTGCTGTTCCTGCTGGGGATTTTCGCCTTCGCACCGACCTTTGACAGCCAGTTCGCCGGCACGGTCAGCCTCGGCCAGCCGGGCTTCTGGGCCGCGTTTATCGGCGCGGCGCTGGTGGCCATGAGTAACCCGATTTCCTTCGGTGCGTTCCTCGGTGACTGGTCGCGCTACATCCCCCGCAACACGCCCAAGCGCCGCATCATGCTGGCGGTGATCGCGGCGCAGTTGGCGACCTTGATCCCGTTCCTGTTCGGCCTCGCCACCGCCACCATCGTGGCGATCAAGGCGCCGGACTACATCGCGGCCAATAACTACGTGGGCGGGCTGCTGGCGGTGTCGCCGGGGTGGTTCTTCCTGCCGGTGTGCCTGATCGCGGTGATCGGCGGCATGTCCACCGGCACCACGTCGCTGTATGGCACCGGGCTGGACATGTCCAGCGTGTTCCCACGGCTGCTGTCGCGGGTCAAGGCGACGCTGCTGATCGGCGTGCTGTCGATTGCCTTCATCTTCATCGGGCGCTTCGCGGCGAACCTGGTGCAGAGCGTGTCGACCTTCGCCGTGCTGATCATCACCTGCACCACACCCTGGATGGTGATCATGATCATCGGCCTGCTGGTGCGCCGCGGCTTCTACTGCCCGGACGACCTGCAAGTGTTCACCCGCGGCGAAACCGGCGGGCGCTACTGGTTCAGCCACGGCTGGAACTGGCGTGGCCTGGGGGCGTGGATCCCCAGCGCGCTGGTGGGGTTGTGCTTCGTCAACCTGCCAGGGCAGTTCGTCGGGCCGCTGGGGGAACTGGCCGGCGGGATCGACATCAGCCTGCCGGTGACCCTGGGCCTGGCCTCGGTGGTGTACCTGGCGTTGTTGGGGCTGTTTCCAGAGCCGGCGGCGGTGTATGGGCCGCAGGATCCGCGGAGCACAGCGCCGCTTGCTAAATCAGAGCTCCGGCAGACCGCCTGACTGAAAAATACCCGTGGCGAGGGAGCTTGCTCCCGCTGGGCTGCGCAGCAGCCCCCCAAGTTTCTGAACCGATAAGCGACGACTGCTGCGCAGTCGAGCGGGAGCAAGCTCCCTCGCCACAAAGACTCGTTCGCCAGGGACAGCAGCACTTCGTCCCGTACATAAAAAAGACAATCGGAGACACGCCACCATGGCTTTGGACTTAATCGTCGTTCTCATCTACGCCACCGGCATGATCGCCCTTGGCTGGTACGGTATGCGCCGCGCCAAAACCCGTGACGACTACCTGGTCGCCGGGCGCAACCTCGGCCCGGGCTTCTACCTGGGCACCATGGCCGCCACCGTGCTGGGCGGCGCATCGACCATCGGCACCGTGCGCCTGGGCTACGTCCATGGCATTTCCGGATTCTGGCTGTGCGGCGCCATCGGCCTGGGCATCGTCGGCCTGAGCCTGTTCCTCGCCAAGCCGTTGCTCAAACTGAAGATCTACACCGTGACCCAAGTGTTGGAGCGCCGCTACAACCCGGCCGCGCGCCAGGCCAGTGCGCTGATCATGCTGGTTTATGCACTGATGATCGGCGCCACCTCGACCATCGCCATCGGCACCGTGATGCAGGTGCTGTTCGGCCTGCCGTTCTGGGTGTCGATCCTGGTGGGCGGTGGCGTGGTGGTGCTGTATTCCACCATTGGCGGCATGTGGTCGCTGACCCTCACCGACATCGTGCAATTCCTGATCATGACCATTGGCCTGGTGTTCCTGCTGATGCCGATGTCCATCGGCGATGCCGGCGGCTGGGACGCGATGGTGGCAGCCTTGCCGGCCAGCTACTTCGACTTCACCGCGATTGGCTGGGACACCATCCTCACCTACTTCCTGATCTACTTTTTCGGCATCTTCATCGGCCAGGACATCTGGCAGCGGGTGTTCACCGCCCGCAGCGAAGGCGTGGCCAGAGTCGCCGGCACCGCCGCCGGCCTGTACTGCGTGCTGTACGGCCTGGCTGGAGCGTTGATCGGCATGGCGGCCAAGGTGTTGCTGCCGGATCTGGAGAACGTCAACAACGCTTTCGCCAGCGTGGTGCAGACCAGCCTGCCCAATGGCATTCGTGGATTGGTGATCGCTGCGGCCCTGGCGGCCTTGATGTCCACCGCCGCGGCGGGCCTGCTCGCCGCGTCCACCACGGTGGTCCAGGATTTGTTGCCCCGCCTGCGTCAGGGCCGTGAAAGCGGCAGTGGCGACGTCCACGAGAACCGCATCGCCACCCTGCTGATGGGTGCGGTGGTCCTGGTGATCGCCCTGCTGGTCAGCGACGTCATCAGCGCCCTGACCTTGGCCTATAACCTGTTGGTGGGCGGCATGCTGATCCCGCTGATCGGCGCCATCTACTGGAAGCGTGCCACCACCGCCGGCGCGATCACCAGCATGTCGCTGGGCTTCGTGACCGCGCTGTTCTTCATGTTCAAGGACGGACTGGATGCGAACACGCCGATCTACTACAGCCTGAGCGTGGCGCTGGTGAGTTTTGTGCTGGTGAGCTTGCTGTCGCCCAGGTCGAACGTGGTGGCCAAGGCGGTTTGATCGAGCACGGAGACAGATTTCTTCAAGAGGCATGGCGTCGGTGGCCATGCCCCTTTTTGCAACACATCCCCTGTGGCGAGGGAGCTTGCTCCCTCGCCACAGGGGTTTACGCCACCAATAAAAAGATCGCAGTTCCGGGCCATCTCAATTGAAATGGTCCGGAACTGCGATCTCTCCAAGTTCCTGGTGTATTTACCGGCGGCGCGGTTGGCGGCGGCGTTGCTCGTCATCGGTGCGGATCGGTATCGGTTGCATCGGCGGCTCGATCAGGCCAAGCGCGACACCCAAGTCGTGAAGCCAGTTCTGAATTTTCTCTTTCATCGTGGTGCCCCCTCAGGGTGGTGCGAGCGGCAGATTTCTGTGGCCCCTTCGCACTGATAATAGTCCGATGTTCTACGCAATGCTCGTCTCAGTTTGCAATGATCTGTTACTGAATTGATCCAAATCCACCTCCCGGAGTTCAAGCCGATTGCGCCGTGATCATTGGCGCTCGCGGCCACGCCTGTTGTTGCAATTCGATCCAGGCATTCAGGTTGGCCCCGACCATGCCTTTGCGCCACATCAGCCAGGTGGTGGCGCTGGCGAACGGCTCGGCCAGCGGATGCACCGTCACCCGCTCGCGGCCCGGCAGGCTGGCCAGCATTGACTCGGACATCAACGCCACCCCGGACCCGGCGATCACACACGCCAGCATCCCCTGGTAAGACTCGATTTCCATCGCCCGGCCCATGGTCGCGTGATCATGGGCAAACCAGGCTTCCAAGCGCATCCGGTATGAGCAACCACGGCGGAACGTGAACACCGCTCGGCCTTGCACATCCAGTGCACTGCGCACCGGCGGGTGATCGGCCTCGGTGATCAGCACCAACCGCTCGTCGCATAAGGGCACGCCATCCAGCCCCGCCAACTCCAACGGTCCGTCCACCAACGCCGCATCGAGCCGATTGGTGAGCAGGCCTTCAAGCAGTTCACCACTGGGCCCCGACTGCACTTGCAGGTTCACCGCCGGATACGTCCGGTGATACGCCGCCAGCAAGTCCGGCAAATGCGTCGCCGCCGTGCTGTACATCGTGCCCAACAGGAAATCCCCGGCCGGCTGCCCGCCCTGCACCGCTGCGTGGGCTTCGTCATGCAGGGCGAAGAGCTTGGTTGCATAGTCCAGCAGGACTTTTCCCGCAGGCGACAACTGCAAGCGCTGACGCTCTCTTAGGAAAAGGTCCACGCCCAACTGCTCTTCGAGTTGCTTAAGCCGGGTCGACAGGTTCGAGGGCACCCGGTGCAAACGCTCGGCCGCCCGGGTGATCGAACCTTCCTCGGCCACGGCCTGGAAAATTCTTAATTGACTGAACTCCAAGACCTTCTCCAAAAAAGAACAAGTTGCTCACTATTATTCATTTTTAATGAAAGTCAATCGATCCTAGCCTGACGGTCATTCGCCCCGACACCCGGAGAACGACCATGTCACCTCTAATTCGCCTGCTCGGCAGTTTCATCGCGTTGATGATGGCCATGGGCATCGGCCGCTTCGCCCTCACACCGCAGTTACCTCATTTGATCGGCGAAGGTCAGGTCGACTTGACCGCCGCCGGTCTGATTGCCGCCGCCAACTACCTGGGCTATTTCCTCGGCGCGCTGGACGCGATGTTCGCCCGGCGTGCGGAACAGGTACGGCGGCGGTTGCTCGGCGGCCTGTGGCTGTGCGTGCTGCTGACCCTCGCGTCGTTCTGGGCCTGGGGCTTCTGGCCGCACCTGGCGCTGCGCTTCGGCACCGGCGTGGCGAGCGCCTGGGTGATGGTGATGATCACCGCCTTGAGCCAACCCTTGGCTGCGGCGGCGGAACGGCCACGGCTCGGTGCCCTGGTGTTTGCCGGCCCTGGGTTGGGAATTTTTCTGACAGGTTTATTAGCGTTGGGCTCGAACCTGCTGGGCCACACCTCTGCGACCCTGTGGCTGGTGTACGCCGGCGTGGCGCTGGCGATGTTGTTGGTGATGTTGCCGATCCTGCCGCAACCCGCCGCAACCGCAACCGCAACCGCAACCGTTGCCGCGCCGGTCACCTCCTCGCCGAATCGTGGCATCGCTCGACTGGGCGTGGTGTACGCCCTGTACGGCGTGGGCTACATCATTCCGGCCACGTTCCTGTCACAAATGGCCTCGGCGCAGTTCCACGGACAATGGCTGGCGGACCTGTTCTGGCCCTGCTTCGGCCTGGCCGCCGCCACTGGCGTGTTGCTGGTCAGCCTGCGGCGGCCGAACCCGAACAGCACCGGTCGCTGGTTGATTGGTACGCTCTGGCTGCAAGCCGCTGGGGTATTTGCCTGCCTGCTGGGCAGTGGGCCGGGACTGGCGTTGGGGGTGATCCTGTGTGGTGCGCCGTTCCTGGCCTGCATGCAACTGGTGATGCTGCGCTCCCGGGAACTGGCGCCCCACGCCACCCAGCGCAACGCCGGCCTGCTGACCGCCTGCTTTGCCGTGGGCCAACTCAGCGGGCCACTGCTGGCGGCGCTGAGCAGCCATTTCAGTGGCGGCCTGCAACCGGCGCTGATCATTGCCGGCAGCGGCCTGCTGTTGGCTGGCGGCCTGTTGCTGCGGCCCGCCAGCCGGGACGCGGTGGGCCCTTGCGCCCAGACCGCTCTGCGTTGATCAGGCCTGGCCGGCCGGACTGAACGCTTTGCTCGACTGCACGGTAGGCTCTCGCAGGGCCAAGACGAAATACAACACCCCGCCGAGGAAGCAACCGGTGAACCAGGCGAAGTTGGCCATCGGTTGCAGCAGCGGCGTGAAGGTGATCGCCACACCCATCAGCGTCGCCGGGATCAACGCCTTGACTGCGGTCCAGTTGATGCCGCCGCTGTAGTAATAACGCCCGCTCGGCCCGTCATTGAACAGCGCATCGACGTCGATCTGCTGTTTTTTGATCAGGTAGTAATCCACCAGCAGAATCCCGAACAGCGGGCCGATGAACGCTGCCAGCACGTCCAGGGTGTAGTGGATCACTTCGGGGTTGTTGAACAGGTTCCACGGCGTGATGAAAATCGATGCCACCGCCGCGATCATGCCGCCGGCGCGCCAACTGATCTTGCTGGGGGCGACGTTGGCGAAGTCGAACGCCGGAGAGACGAAGTTGGCGACAATGTTGATGCCGACGGTGGCGGTCACGAAGGCAAAGGCACCCAGCAGGACGGCCACGTCGTTGTCGATGCGCGCCACGGTGGCGATCGGATCGTGGAGCATTTCACCGAACACCGGCAAGGTTCCGGAAACAATCACCACGGTGACCAGGGAGAACGCCAGGAAATTCACCGGCAGCCCCCAGAAATTGCCCCTGCGCACGTCAGACATACTCCGGCAGTAACGGCTGAAATCACCGAAATTCAAGGTCGGGCCGGAAAAGTACGACACCACCAGGGCCGTGGCCACGATCACCTGGCCGAACGCCTGCCAGCCGGACAAGGACTTTTCCGCCAGGGTGAAACTGATATTGCTCCAACCGGCCTTCCACACGATCCAGCCGGCCAACAGGAACATCACCGCGTACACCACCGGTCCGGCCCAGTCGATGAAACGACGGATCGACTCCATGCCGGTCCAGAACACCAGCGCCTGGACGAACCACAAGCTGAGGAAACCGAACCAGCCCAGGTAGGACAAACCGGCAAAATGCGGCGTCGCGTAGACTTCCATCGAAGGAAAAAACCGCAGCACCACGATGATCAGCGCACTGGACGCCAGGTATGTCTGAATGCCGTACCAAGCCACCGCGATCAAGCCGCGAATGACCGCAGGAATATTCGCCCCGAACACGCCGAACGCCAGCCTGCAAATGACGGGATAAGGCACTGCCGCCTGTTGGCTCGGCTTGGCGACGAGGTTGGCGATCAACTGCACAATGCAGATCCCGCCGAGCAACGCGATCAACACCTGCCAACTCGCCAGGCCCAAGGCGAACAGGCTGGCGGCGAACACATAGCCGCCCACACTGTGCACATCACTCATCCAGAACGCGAAGATGTTGTACCAATTCCATTTCTGCGGCAGCGGGCCCAGGTCCTGGTTATAGAGGCGGGGGCTGTAGCCGTTGGGCAATTGCTCGGACATTGCGGGGCTCCTTTTGAGTACCACCGTGCCCCCGTATCGACCTGCTCACCATCCTGCGCACGGGAGCCGGCATGGTTTGTATACGCGTTGCTACGCAGAATGCGTGCCATAGGCGTGGAATGTGAGACAAACCGGGGTGTGTAGCGGGGATTAAGATCGAGCAGGAGCAGGCATGCGCCCACGAACAGGGCGTGAATGCATGCTAAAGGTGCAGGGATTTGTATACAGAGATGAGCACCCGTGGCGAGGGAGCTTGCTCCCGCTGGGCTGCGGAGCAGCCCCCACAGTGTTTTTTCACCACAGTATGTCAGGGAGAACGCCGGGGCCCGCTGCGCAGGCCAGCGGGAGCAAGCTCCCTCGCCACAAGGTCACAAGGTCACAAGGTCACAAGCCACTGGATCATTGACCACTGACCACTGATCCAAAAGATTCACAAGCCCAGGATTCTGCGTCCGATCAGCTCAATTCAATGCGATCCGCATGAATGACAATCTGACCATTCTTGTACAGCGCACCAATGGCCTTCTTGAAGTTGCCCTTGCTCACGCCGAACAGGCTGCTGATCAGCACCGGGTCGCTCTTGTCGCTGACCGCCAGGGTGCCGTTGTTCTCACGCAACTTGGCGAGGATCTTGGCGTTGAGGCTGGTGGCGGCCTCCTGGCCAACGGGCTGCAGGCTCAGGCTGATCTTGCCGTCCGGACGGATTTCCTTGATGAAGCCCTTTTCCTGTTTGCCGGCGCGCATGAACTTGAAGATTTCATTCTTGTGGATCAGGCCCCAGTGCTTGTTATTGATGATCGCCTTGAACCCCATGTCGGTGGCTTCGGCGACCAGCAAATCCACTTCCTGGCCCGGCGCGTAATTGGCCGGGGTCTTGTCCAGATAACGATCCAGGCGCGCCGTGGCGGTGATGCGGCGGGTGTGCTTGTCGAGGTAGACGTGCACCACGCAATATTCGCCAGCGGTCATCTGGCGCTTTTCTTCGGAATACGGCAGCAACAGGTCCTTGGGCAGGCCCCAGTCCAGGAACACGCCGATGCTATTGACCTCAACCACTTTCAGGCTGGCAAATTCACCCACCTGAACCTTGGGTTTTTCCGTGGTGGCGATCAGTTTGTCGTCGCTGTCCAGATAAATGAAAACATTGAGCCAATCTTCATCTTCGCTGGGAATATCCTTGGGAATATATCGGTTGGGTAGCAGGATTTCGCCGTCCGCACCGCCGTCCAGATATAAACCGAAGTTAGTGTGTTTAACCACTTGCAAACTGTTGTAGCGCCCGACTAAAGCCATTTCCAATACCCTCATTGCGTGGGCGGCATTCTACCCGGTTTTGCGGCGCGATTCGTGGCCGCCGGCACGGTTTGCCGACAAGGCCCGGCACAACCCTTGATTTTCCGGGGTTTTCGCCACGATCACGGCCATTCGTCAGGCGAGCGGCGGTGCGTACCGCTCACCATCGGCACGATATTTTTCACACGGTTGTTAGTTAAAACAGTGGCTTAGGGCAATATTTATCGGATAACGGCTGAATATTTCCATCGCGACAACGATAATTCAGAAGGATATTTGCCAAGCAATTGTCAAGTATTTCCTGTACGATGCCTGGCCCAATTAATTATCTACAGGTTAATGGCCGTCATGCGCGTAAAAGCATCCAACAGCAAAGCAAAGCCAGCTCCAGCCGTTGAAACCAGCGAGTCGATCAACGACCAGATCGCTGCGTTCCTCAAGTCCGGCGGCGAGATCCAGCAAATTGCCAAAGGCGTCAGCGGCCAGACTTTCGGCCCGTCCAAGCAGATCAGCCTGGGCAAGAAGTAACCCGCGCGTCACCTGGTCCCAAAGCGCTTTGAGCTTCGAAGCGCTTGGACTGGAACCCTTCCCGCCCCACCCTTTTCCCAAAAATCGACGAACGGCCTTCGCTGCCGAGCATTCGCCGGTATGCTTGCACCTCTCTAGCTCAAGCCTTTCAGCTTAGTTCCTGCTCCTCGCTATTTCATGGAGTGAAGCATGCGCATTCCTGTTGTCCTGCTGATGACCAGCCTACTGCCGTGTTCTCTCGCTCACGGGCAGGTATTCCAGCGCGAACTCGGCGACTTCGACCTCAAGCTCGGCACCACCCCCAGCCGCAGCATGGCCCAGGGGCTGGTCACGCCGTCGAGCACCGGTTCGTTCCATGGCGGCCTTGACCTGAGCCACGACAGCGGCTGGTACGTCGGCCAGTGGTCACCCAGCGCCGGCCTATCCGCCGATCTTGAAGTCGATTCCTACATGGGCTTTAAACAACCCTTCGACCAGACCCTCGGTTACGAAGTCGGCCTGATCCACTACAGCTACCCCACCGTCGATACCCTCGACAGCCAGGCGTTCTACGGCGGCCTGACCGTGCTCGGCAGCCGTTTCGGCGCGGCCCTGAGCAACGATCCGGACAAACAGAACAGCACACTGTTTGCCGATCTTGGCGGCAACGTGCCGTTTGGCATTGGCATCAGCGCCAAATACACCACCCACCAACTCAATACACCGGTCTCGGTCGAGAACGGTTCTGTAGGCAGTTTCAGCGACTGGTCACTGAAAATTTCCCGCCCCTGGATGGGCATCGACCTGGACCTGATCTACAGCGACTCAAGCCTCAGCGGCAGCAGCTGCTCGGCGTACTCCGGCCACAACAGCGAATGCGACAGCCTGCTGACCCTCAAGATGGCCCATCCTTTTTACTAAGCGTTACTTATTCGATCGGCTGAACTGCCACGCGCCTGCCATGCTCAAACAAAGCATCTACGCCTTCGCAAGGACTCGCTCATGTCGCGCTGGTTGACACGCACCGCCATGTTCATCGCCCTGTTGCTGGCCGTCACCGCCTGCAGTCGCATCGGCCTGGCCTATCGCAACCTCGACCTGATCATCCCCTGGACCCTCAACGATTACCTGGAGATCAACGGCGAGAAAAAGGACTGGTTCAACGAACGCCTCAAGGAACACCTGAGCTGGCATTGCACCACCCAATTACCCGGCTACCTCGACTGGCTGGACCGCCTCAAGACCATGGTGCAGACCAACCAGGTAACTGACGAGGCGCTACAACAGCGCACCCGGGAGGCCAAGGCCGCCATCGCCGAAACCGCCCGGGAAATCACCCCCTCGGCCATCGAGCTGCTGCAAGGCCTGAGCGACGACCAAGTCGATGACATGGACGCCGCTTTCGTCAAGGATCAGCGCAAACGCCAGCAGCAATACCTCAAGCCGACGTTGCAGGAGCAGATCCAGCAACGCAGCGAACGCATGATCAAACGCCTGGACGACTGGCTCGGCCCGCTCAACGACGCCCAGCGCCAACGGGTGATGGCCTGGTCCACCGCCCTCGGCGACCAGAACCAGCAATGGATCGCCAACCGCGCCCACTGGCAAAACCAGTTCAGCGAAGCCGTGGCCCAACGCCACAACCCCGACTTCCCCAAACGCATCGAACAGTTGCTGGTCGACCGCGAAAGCCTCTGGACCCCCGCCTACCGCGAGGCCTTCAGCAAAACCGAAGCCCAAGCCCGCAGCCTGCTGGTGGACCTCATGGCCGAAAGCCCCCCGCCCCAGCGCGAACGGCTGCTGAAGAAAATCGACGGGGTGAAGAAAGATTTCACTGACTTGAAGTGCCTGAAGGCAGCACGCTCTTAAAATCACTTGAGATCCTGTGGATGATCCAATGTGGGAGCGAGTTTGTGTGGGAGCAAGGCTTGCCCGCGATGCAGGCAACTCGGTCTATCAGGTGAACCGAGGTGATGCTATCGCGGGCAAGCCTTGCTCCCACACAAGCCCTGCTCCCACAGTGTTCAGTGCCAGCCTGTCAGGCAATCTGCGCCTTCGAAGCCAAATCATCAAAGGTAAGCTCATCCAGCGCGTCTTCCTGCTCATCCAACACCTCGCGTGGATGATCATTGCCTGGAATGCTGCTGTCGATCAGGCTCAACAACCGCGAGCCACGCGGCGTCAGCACAAAATTCTCGCCGTTGCCGCCCTCTTCCTCCGGCCGCGGCTCGATATAGCCACGCTCCAGCAGTAACTTTTCATACTCCCCAGCGACTGCTTTCAGATGATCGAGGTTCTCGATTTCCTCGCCGCCAGCCGCTTTTGCCGCCGCGTACTGCTCCGCATAGGGCCGAGGGGTAAAACTGTGGCCAGCGCCGTTCTGCACTTCGTGCAACAACCGTTCGATCAAGTCCCAGTTATAAGTCGTCATCCTGGTCCATCCTCTAAAGAGTGAGATGCCTACCTAGGTTGTGACCGAGGCGCCACGCCACCGTTCAGCCGGGTTGGCGGACAGGCCATCCCGCCAGCCGACCAACGGCGTGTCGAATTCACCCCAGGCCAAACGACCAATGAATGAAGCGCCGACTTGAGCAACTGCCTACAGGAGAAATCACCATGAACGTAGAGAATCATCCAATCGTCTCGCGGGAAGAATGGCTCGCCGCCCGCCGCCAACACCTGGCCCACGAAAAAGCCTTCACCCGCGAACGAGACAAACTCAGCGCCGAACGCCGCGCCCTGCCCTGGGTCAAAATCGACAAACCCTACCGCTTCCAAGGCCCCCACAGCGAACTGAGCCTGGCCGACCTGTTCGGCGGCCGCAGCCAACTGATCATCTACCACTTCATGTTCGGCCCTGGTTGGACAGAAGGCTGCCAGGGCTGCTCTTTCCTCTCCGACCACATCGACGGCGCCAACCAACACCTGGCCCACCACGACGTGGCCGTGGTCGCCGTCTCCCGCGCCCCCTTCGCCGAATTCCAACCCTTCAAACGCCGCATGGGCTGGGCCTTCGATTGGGTCTCGTCCGAAGGCTGCGACTTCAACTACGACTTCGGCGTCAGCTTCAAAGCCGAAGACACCGCCACCGGAAAAGCCACCTACAACTACGAAACAACCGATACCACCGAAGGCGAACTCCCCGGCCTGAGCGTCTTCTATCGCGACGAAGCCGGCGACATCTTCCACACCTACTCCACCTACGCCCGCGGCCTCGACATCCTGGTCGGCACCTACAACTACCTTGACCTGACGCCCAAGGGCCGTAATGAAGACGAGATCATGGATTGGGTGCGGCACCACGATAAATACGAAGAGGCCAAGCCCCATGGCTGCTGCCACAGCTGATGCGCCAACCCGCCCAGTCGAGCGCGATCCCTGGGGCTAGGGGCTTGCTCCCGCTCGACTGCGTAGCAGTCGCTTGCTTTGCCTGAGCCAAAGCCGACAACTACCACTGCCATCCTCGCCAGAGTGGTAGCCGTCGTTGGTTATCTGCACGAGCGAAACAGCTTGAATGACGCGCGACAGGTGTTTTTAACGGAGATGGGGCGCGCCATAGACCCTCTCCAACTGTTCCCCCGTCAAGGCGTCCTCGAACGGCACCGGCACTGATTTCACCGCGCCGTAAAGGTTACGGTAGCGCCAGTAATTGCCGTTGTTGGGCAGTTGATAACCACGCTCGACCACACGTTGGCCGTCGAGCACATAGCGCAAGGTTTCCTGAGCGGCTTCCGGCGGCGGCGCTAACATCAGGTCCGTGGCCAGTACTCGCATCGACTCGTCGATGCACTCGTCGAGTACCGCCGTGACTTGCGCCAGGTCCAGACCGCCGTCATCGATGCAACGTTTGCCGCAGCGTCGAATCGGCTGGCTGGTGACTTCGATGCGCATGCGATACAGCGCGGAGCCGGCAATGTCCTGGACCTGCACCTGATTGATCAGCACGAAACTGCCGCGATCGGGTGTAAGCATCATTTTTGGTTCTATCACCAGTCGCGCGCTGACGTCCCCGCTCCCCTGCTTGAGGCCCGCGGTTAGCGAAGCCTGCTGGAAACGCTGTTGCAGACGCTCCTGCAACGGCACACCGGCAAGCAAGTCAGCCATCGGGCGCGACTCCTTGGCTGCAGCGTTTTCCGCATCCCGCTGCAAACTGCCGCTGCCCATCTGGGTGTTGATCAGGCTGGCAACCAGCAAACCGGCGAGTCCGGCGCTGTTGCCGGAACTCGCGATCAGATTATGACTCGACGACGCGGCTTTCTGTGCGCTCTCAGCGTCGATCACCGTGCTGGCACCGACGAATGCCTGAGGCAACTGCATATCCACTTTGACCCCATGGGCCTGGATGTAGGACACCGCCTCTTGCGACTTGAAACCGGTCTGCGGCGCCGGCTTCTGCGCACAGCCAACCAGCATCAGCAGAAGCAGCGCACCAACCGATATTAGCGAGCACTTCATTGTTCGAACGGGGTGATCATTTGCTGCCGGCTCGTGTCCATCGCCTGGTAGAAGGCGTTGGTCAGATTAGTGTAGGTCGGCTCGTCCCACTCGCCTTGAGCCGCCTGCACCACCGAAAAAGGTTTGAACCACAGCAGTTTGTTATCGGCCAGATCGACGACCATGCCCTGCCCGCCCACCTGCGCCATCGGAACGCTGGTAGGTACAATGCTGTAATAACTGCGAGTGGCCCCGGTGCCCAGGATGTTGATCAAGAGCAGACGATCAACACCGTAAGTCGCCTTGATCGGTGTCAGGTCGCGGACCGTGTAGCCTTCGCGGAAACTGACCTCCTTATAGGTCTTCAGGTCAACGGGCTCGTTGATTCTTTTGGCCTTGTAACCCTTGGCCTGCAACTTGGCAACAATGACATCGGGTAGCGTGTTGAGGTCGCGCACTTGCCATTTTTCGACATTGTCGCTGAGCTTGCTGTTGACGCCCGTGTTGATGGCGAGATCCAGAATGCCCTGGTTGCCGGTCAAGGCCAGCACAGGTTCCGGCACCACGGAAATCGCCACCCCGATCGTTGGCTCCTTGGCATCCCAGAATTGATGGTCCAGCGGTACCGGGGGCTGAACGTGGGCGCATCCGGTGAGCGTCAAGCAGGCAAGCAATGTCAGTGCCGCCAGGGTGCGAAGCGTATGAAAAGGCATGTAATCCAAGTCCTTATGATTAAAAATGATGTTGCTTATGTCGGCAGTGGTGGGCAAATGATTAGTGGCACATTGATATTTTTTCAACCGTGGTTCAGCACGTTCGGTAAAACGGTGTGCAAAGCGGCGTTCCATCTGAGATCGAACCACCCCGTGGCGAGGGAGCTTGCTCCCGCTCGACTGCGCAGCAGTCGCCCGCTTTAAGCCGACAAATGGACTACCGCATCCGCACCGTGACCCAACTGCTGGAAAACATCGCCTTCCGCTCGGATATCAGCTCCGATACGGTAGTGCTTTCGGACTTTTGCAAGATGTTGACCATAGCGTTGCGCGATGGGTGTGATGTGATGGACGTAATAGGGAGGCGGCTGCGGGTGCAGGCTGCTGGGTAACGAAAACGGGCGATCATTGGGTCGCCCGTTTTCATATGCGCGGAGAGCAAAATGATCAAAAAACCGGACTCAAGGTCCGGTTCTTTATGGAAGAGCTAGGCATCTACCTCAGAAAGCAAGGATTCGACGACTACTTGCTCGCCTCCTCAACGGCAGCAGTATTCTGAGGACCGAAAGAGTATTTCAGCGCCCGTGCCTTCGAGGTTCGCGGATCAGGCAAGCCTACGGTTTCTGGACCCGCGAAGCCGGTGACGCCTTTGGCGAACGTGGGGTTGATCGCATCGAACAGAAAGCTGAAACCTTGTTTCAGCGAACTCTGGGCGATGCCGTGACATCCCATGCAGCCGCCCATGGTCAGGCTTTGAGTGCTGTGGTCGTAATCCGGCACCTTGATGTTCGGCTGGTTGCGGGCATTGATCAGGGTGTTGTTATCCCCAATCGGAAAGACGTTGCTACCTTGAAACAGCTGGATTCCCGGCTGGCTGCTTTCGACCATGATATTGGCCAGGTAGTAATCCGGGTCGGTTGAGGTGCTCGACGGGATGGCCTGCACGCCTTTGAGCCGATAGTGCTTCCAGACCGAATTGTTGAATTCGCTGCTGCCGTCCATGAGCTGCTTGACCTGGTCGTTCACCGCCTTGACTTCTGAATGGATGGTGAGCGGTTGCACGACCTTGATCGGGCCGGCTTGCCCTTCGGGGATCCCGTTGCTGCCGGAGTAGACCGGCGGATCAAGTTTCGCGTTTGCGACTGGGCCCTCCTCCGGCAGGAAAACCTTATGGGGTTCGCTCCCACCGTCGGAGAAAGTGGCGGACGGGGACGGGGCAGTCGGGGAAGGGATAAAACCGGGGTAGGCAATCTTGTTGTAGTTGGCGATGTAGTAGAGCCCGGTCGGCGATTTACCGTCGGGTAATGTCAGGGCATCTTCGTGCTCGAACGTAGCGAAGATGAAGGTTGGGTAGTTGGCCGTCTTATGGATGATATGCAAAGCGACCAGTGCGTAGTCTTCGTTCTGCGCCTCCGGGTCACTGTCGAGGCCCTTATAGGTCACCACTGTCGCCGTATGGTAACGCCCGCGATCCGCTACCGGGATGTCGGCCAGCTTGCGCCATGCCGCCTTGACCTCCACCGCGCCGTCGGGCAGCACAATATGATCGGGATAACGGGTCAGGCCTTTCGCATAGTTGTAAACAACGGGGTTGGCCTTGGCCTCGAACAGGATCTGGCTGTCGTTTGAAGGCGCGTAGACGCCGCGTGCATCGGTTGTCTTCGCCGCATCGGGAGGCTTAACCGGGAAGAAAATAGCGTTTTGTCCTATTTGGGTCGCCTCATCCAGATTGTTGTAAAGGGTGAAGTCCGTACTTGGCGCCATCCGGATCTTCTTCTGGAGGAACTGGGTGTAGGTGTATTGCGGCTCAGAACCATAAGAACGCGTAGGACCGCCAACGGGATTGAACCCTACCGCCGGAAACAACTCGCTGCGGTGGGCGAAGGTTTGCCACAACAAAGGGGTTGGAGACTGTGAGGCCTTGCCCGAATCGGCAAAGCTGCTGCCGGGATTGCCGACACCCCGCTTAGCCGGTAACGGCGTCATGGCGGTGTTGTTCAAAGCAAAAAAGCTCCGCCAGGCGAAGGTTGCATAGTCAGTATGGCTAAGGCCCGTCGCCAGGTCAGCAGGCAGTTGCGGGTTGTCCCCAGTGAGATCGCTTGTGGTAATGGCATAGGAAACGCCCAATCCCGAGGGAAAGGCGGAACGTCCGGAATAAGCGAAATAGGGCGCCCATTCAAGTCCATTGATTGAACCGGTTGGGCCGGTTGAACCGGTGGTATAAAAAATATTGGGGCCACTGCTGATGAACAAGCGCTCATTGACCATCACTGCACTGTTCAGGGAACTGCCAGGTATACCCCTCAGTCTCTGCTTCTCGCCCCAGCTACCACCCCGGTCATAAGTACGCTCGAACAGGCCGCCGTTAAAAAAAGTGTAATAAACCCTCAAAGCACCGTTGTAGACGACAGGTACCAGATTCACGATCGTGTCAGGACTTTCTTGGAAAGCGGTTTTTTCCGAGCTCCATTTAAGGCCATCATAGGTCACGTAATAAGCAGCCTTACCACTGTTTTCGTTATACAAGACGAACAACTGACCGTTATAGACGACAGGCTTGTTGTTCGCGGCCCTATGGACGGTCGGAACAAGGCTGACAGCAGGCGGCCAGCCGGTGCCATCCAAGGAGCTGATAGTATTTAAGCGACCTTGCGCATCAGCAAAGGTCAGTACCAGTTTTTGCTTGAATACGGTTGCCGAGACATCGGTCAAGATGCTGCCGACCGGGATGAATTTTGGAGCGGACCAGTTTTTCCCCTCTACTGAAGTGGAATAAAAGATTTTTTTCTGATCATCTTTACTGGTCCAGAACATATAGACCTGGCCCTTGAACGACTGCACCACCGGAACAGTGTATGTGGTTTTGAATGGCACAGTGGTCGTCGAAGAAGGCTTGTCGCTTGAGGCAGCTGGATCATCAAAGACATCGACGATAATTCCGCCACCTTGTAAGAGCGGCGTGGCGGTAATCAGTCTCTCCGCATAAGCCGATGAGAGCACAGATAAACCACACAGACACAACATCATCCGACCGAGTATCGTTCTAAGGCTCATAGGTTTCATTCCTTGAGTGATTGACTACCTCAGGTCATACATATGCCTGGATAGTTATTCCATTTGCTAAACATGATCCGTACCGACAGCGAAGTGTCCAGGCTCAACCGTTTTTGTAGTCACCTCCGTTTTATTCATGGCTACGCATGGAGTGGGAAGCAGATGTGCAGCGGGCGCATCTTCCATGGTAGTCGACGGTTTAATATCAGCGAGGGGAACCTCAAAAAAGATCTCAAGCGACGTCGGCTTAGGGTGAACTTTCCACCCGACCCGGGCCTCAACCCATTACCTGCCCAACAAGGAATATGAGGCCCTGCCATGAAAACCCTCCTGACGCTCACCCTCGCCGCCACCCTCAGTTGTGCCCTGCCCGCCTGGGCCGCTTGCACACCTGAGGAGGCGACCATCAAGCGTGAACAACTGGCGGATAAAATCGCCAAGCTCACCGAACAGGATCCGTCCAAGGCCAAGGAGATGAATGACGAGTTGAAGGCTATGGATCTGGAAACATCCAGCAAGGATGTGCCGGATAAGTGCCAGTTGATCGATGAGCGCCTGCAGGAGCTGGAAGAGGCGCAGAGGAAAGCGGAGTGATCGCCGAGCGAGCATGGCCAGCTTTTGTGGCGAGGGAGCTTGCTCCCGCTGGGGTGCGAAGCGCCCCCAAACCTGAGCGTCAACATGAGGGCTGATAAACCAGTGACCCTCTCGGGGCTGCTGCGCAGCCCAGCGGGAGCAAGCTCCCTCGCCACAAGAGCCTGTGCTGGACGTAAGGCTGAGTAACCGCCCATAAAAAAAACCGGACCCAAGGTCCGGTTTTTTTATCAAGCGCTAACGCCGACTCACTCAGCCGCCGGCGCCTCTGGCTTGCGGCGCTTGAGCGGGGCCATGCCGTCCTTGCTGACCAGCGACGGGGCGTCGGTCTTCGGGCGGTTGGCGGTCTTGCGCTTGGTCGGGGCCTTGGCACCGGTCTTCTTCTTGTCGCCCTTGGCGTCGACCTTTTTCTTCTTCACACCAACGGCCTTGCCCGACGCCTTGACCTTTTTCGGTCCGCCGTAGGTGCCTTTGACTTCCTTGATGGTGCGGCGCTCGAAGCTCTGCTTGAGGTAGCGCTCGATGCTCGACATCAGGTTCCAGTCGCCGTGGCAGATCAGCGAGATCGCCAGGCCGTCGTTGCCGGCGCGGCCGGTCCGACCGATGCGGTGCACGTATTCGTCACCGCTGCGGGGCATGTCGAAGTTGATGACCATGTCCAGGCCATCCACGTCCAGGCCGCGGGCAGCGACGTCGGTCGCGACGAGGATCTTCACGCCGCCCTGCTTGAGGCGGTCGATGGCCAGCTTGCGGTCCTTCTGGTCTTTCTCGCCGTGCAGCACGAACGCCTTGTATTCCTGGGCCACCAGGCGGCCGTAGATGCGGTCGGCCATGGCCCGGGTGTTGGTGAAGACGATGGCTTTTTCGTAGGTTTCGTTGGCCAGCAACCAGTTGACGATCTGCTCTTTGTGCTGGTTGTGGTCGGCAGTGATGATCTGCTGACGGGTGGTGGAGTTCAGTTGGCTGACCGCGTTGAGCTGCAGGTGCTCAGGGTTGTTCAGCACCTTGGCGATCATCTCGCGCAGGCCCGAACCACCAGTGGTGGCGGAGAACAGCATGGTCTGCTGGCGGTTGACGCATTCGTCCACCAGGCGCTGCACGTCTTCGGCAAAGCCCATGTCGAGCATGCGGTCGGCTTCGTCCAGCACCAGCACTTCGACTTCCTTGAGGTCGAGATTGCCGGCGTTCAACTGCTCGATCATCCGCCCCGGCGTGCCGATCAGGATGTCCGGCACCTTGCGCAGCATGGCGGCCTGGACCTTGAAATCTTCGCCGCCGGTGATCAGGCCGGACTTGATGAAGGTGAATTGCGAGAAGCGCTCCACTTCCTTCAAGGTCTGCTGGGCCAGTTCACGGGTCGGCAGCAGGATCAGGGTCTTGATGCTGACGCGAACCTTGGCCGGGCCGATCAGGCGGTTGAGGATCGGCAGCACGAACGCGGCGGTCTTGCCGCTGCCGGTTTGCGCCGTTACCCGCAGGTCACGCCCTTGGAGCGCGAGCGGGATAGCCGCTGCCTGCACCGGCGTTGGCTCGACAAATTTAAGCTCGGCCACGGCTTTGAGCAGGCGTTCGTGCAGGGCGAATTGGGAAAACACGGGTGCTACCTCGAAGAAATGCAAAAAAACAGCTGCATAGGGTAACGGTTTCGAACGCGAAGGCCGAGTTTCTTTATACAAACGGCGGTAAATCAGTGCATTTTTATCAGCTGTTATTGCATCAACGGTCACTTGACCGGGCTTAAATGCTCTAATCGCACCGTCGCGTCTTTATAGAAGAATCGTTTCGTCCATGGACATCAAACAACTCTGGATCAATATTCAAGACCTCTGGGGTGCCCTTGACCAGCACCCGATCCTGCATTCCAGCCTCGCCCTGATGTTGCTGCTGGTCATCGCCCTGGTGCTCGGACGCGTGGCGCGCTACCTGATCCTGCACGCCGCCAAATTGCTTGGGCGCCAGCCAGCCTTGCATTGGGTCAACGACCTGCGCCAGAACAAGGTCTTTCATCGCCTGGCACAGATGACGCCGTCACTGATCATTCAATTCGGCCTGCACCTGGTGCCGGAACTGAGCAAGACCAGCATGATTTTCCTGGGCAATGTCGCCCTGGCGTTCACCATCCTGTTCATGGTGCTGAGCCTCAGTGCCCTGCTCAGCGCCCTGCTGGACGTCTACGCACGCACCGAACACGCGCGGACTCGCTCGATCAAAGGCTACGTGCAACTGACGAAGATGGTGCTGTATGTGTTTGGCGCGATCATCATCGTCGCCACGCTGATCGACCGTTCGCCACTGTTGCTGCTGTCAGGCCTGGGTGCAATGTCGGCGGTGATCCTGTTGGTCTACAAGGACACCCTGCTGTCGTTCGTCGCCAGCGTGCAGTTGACCAGCAACGACATGCTGCGGGTCGGCGACTGGATCGAGATGCCCCAGGTTGGCGCCGACGGTGATGTGGTGGACATCACGTTGCACACGGTCAAGGTGCAGAACTTCGACAAGACCATCGTTTCGATCCCCACCTGGCGCCTGATGTCCGAGTCGTTCAAGAACTGGCGCGGCATGCAGCAGTCCGGTGGGCGACGGATCAAGCGCAGCCTGTTCATCGACGCCAGCGGCGTGCGCTTCCTGCATGACGAGGAAGAACAGCGCATGACCCAGGTCCGCCTGCTGACCGACTACATCAGCCGCAAGCAGGCTGAACTCAAGGCCTGGAACGAGGCTCAGGGCAACGTCGCGGCGATGTCGGCCAACCGTCGGCGGATGACCAACCTGGGCACCTTCCGCGCCTATGCCCTGGCCTATTTGAAGAGCCACCCGGAGATCCAGCCGAACATGACCTGCATGGTCCGGCAGATGCAGACCACCGCCCAGGGCATCCCGCTGGAAATCTACTGCTTCACCCGCACCACCGCGTGGGCGGACTACGAACGCATCCAGGGGGATATTTTCGATTACTTGCTGGCGGTGATGCCGGAGTTCGGGTTGAACCTGTACCAGCAGCCAAGCGGCACGGACCTGCGCTCGGGGTTGTTACCGGCGGTGCTGGGGGCAAGCCACCTGCCGGAGCCGCAGAAGCAGGTGGTCTGACCTCAAACGGCATGCCCCTCAAACACTGGAGATCCCTTGTGGGAGCGAGCCTGCTCGCGAAAGCGGAGTGCCAGACGACTGATATACCGACTGACACGACGCGTTCGCGAGCAGGCTCGCTCCCACAAGGGGGTCAGTACGCAGGCTGAGGTTGGCGGACCCCCAACCGACTGATCCACACCGCCGCCAATATCACCGACCCACCCAACAGCAACCGCCCCAACGCCTCATGCTGGTTCCAGATCAGCAGGTTCACCAGCAGCCCCACCGGCACATGCAGGTTGTTCATCACCGCCAGCGTCCCGCCGTTGACCAGGCATGCACCTTTGTTCCACCAGTACAGCCCCAGGGCGGTGGAGACCAGGCCGAGGAACATCAACACGCCCCATTGCAGCGGTGCTTCAGGCCAGAAGTTGGCCTTGCCGAACAACAGGAAAGCCGGCAACGCCACCATCAGCGCACCGAGATAGAAATAACCGAAGCGCCGGTAATGCGGCAGGTCGCTCGGATGGCGGGCCACCAGGTGTTTGTACAGCACCTGCCCGGCCGCGTAGGTGAAGTTGGCCAGTTGCAACAGCAAGAAGCCCATGAAGAAATCCGGGTTGATCCGGTCGTAGCGAATCACCGCCGCGCCGGCCACGGCCACCAGCGCCGCGATCAGCGCCCAGGGATTGAAGCGGCGGTTCAGCGCGTCTTCGATCAAGGTCACGTGCAGGGGGGTGAGAATGGTGAAAAGCAGTACTTCCGGCACGGTCAACACCCGGAAGCTCAGGTACAAGCACACGTAGGTCACGCCGAACTGCAAGGCGCCGATCAACAGCATGCCGCGCATGAACGACGGTTCCACCTGGCGCCAGCGCGTCAAGGGAATGAACACCAGTCCCGCCAGTACCACGCGCACCAGCACCGCGAAATAACTGTCCACATGCCCGGCCAGGTATTCACCGATCAGGCTGAAGGAAAACGCCTGGATCAAGGTCACAAACAGTAGATAGCCCATACCGCCCCTCGTTTCGAATGGCGGCGAAGATAGCGGTTTTGAACGGTGGGAGCGAGCGTGCTTGCGATTGCGGAGTGTCAGTCAATATTCTGACCCATCGCCATCGCGAGCAAGCTCGCTCCCACAGGTCCTCCACTAACTTGGCGTTTCATCCACGACCCAAGGATTGGCCTGACGCTGGCGCCGGTGGTTGGCGGCACGCTGAAGCACACGGGTCAACGCCTGAAAGTTCGCCGGCTTGGTCAGGATGTCGTCGGCACCCGCGGCCCTGAAACGTTCTATCTCGCTGGAAAAGGCGCTCGCGGTGAAAGCCACGATGTAGCAGGTATCGCCCCCCGGGAGTTCACGGATGCCATGGATAGCCTCCAGTCCGTCCATGATGGGCATGTTGATGTCCATGAAAATGATCTCCGGCGTCGAAACCCTGCACTGATCGACCGCCTCCCGCCCGTTGGATGCCAAGTCAGGTACATAGCCCAGCTCTTGTAGCATCGCCATGGCAACTTTCTGGCTCACGGGATGATTTTCCACCAGCAGGATATCCAGCGGGTAATCCTCGGCAAAAGAGGCGTCGAAACTCACCGCGGCGCGATCGTTTCCGTGGGGTATTTCCGAGACTGAAAAAAGCGTTAGGGGAAGCGAGAAGCAAAACGTCGATCCGGCTCCTGGCTGGCTGGTAAAGGACAAGGTTCCCTGCTGCGCCTCAACCAGTGTCTTGCAGATGGAAAGCCCCAGCCCACTTCCGGTAAAACCTTGGCTGACCGGCTCTTTAAACTGGGCAAAGGGCTTGAACAGGCTGTTCTGCCGCTCCAGGGGAATGCCAATGCCGGTATCGCGGATGGAAAAGTCGAGCCGGGCTTGAGGGCCGTGACCGATGGTGGAGACCGTGAGCGAGACCTCGCCGCTTTCGGTAAACTTGACGGCGTTGCCCAGCAAGTTGATCAATATTTGGCGAAGACACTCGATATCGGTTTTGACCAAGGGCGGTACGTCCGCCGAGACCTTGGCCTCAAGGACGATTGGTTTACCCTGGATATTTTGTCGGATCATTTCAAGACTGGATGAAACCAGTGTTCTCACATCGAACACACAAGGCTTCAACTCAAGTTTGCCCGCTTCGATTTTTGCCAGATCGAGAATGTTATCAATAAGCGACAACAGTGTTCGTCCACTGCCATGAATGGTTTTTAACAGGCGGCGCTGCTCAGGATTCAGTTCCGACTTCGCCAGCAGCTCGGTCGCGCCGATGACGCCGTACATAGGGGTGCGAATTTCATGGCTCATGGTGGCCAGAAACCGGGTTTTTGAACGATCCGCCTCTTCGGCGGCATTTTTTGCCTGATTCAATACCTGTTCGTTGACTCGCAGTTGCTGGACATGCGCACGCATGCGCAAAAGGATCAAAGCGAGAAATACCAGAATGGCCAGGATGATATGGTAGAGGGAGTCATGATTAAGTTGTCGGTAGTACTCCGCCAAGGTAATTTCCGCCCCGACAACGTACACCGTACCGTCTTGTGATTTCAGTGGCACAAAGACCGCGCGAAAATCCCCCCAATGATCCGAATAATCGATCCAGGTTGGCTCGGTGCGTTTGAAACTGTCGAGTAAGGCTTGGCTGGCATCGGGATACGGATCGAAAAAGCGCACGAAATTCCCCGCTTGAATTTCTTCCTTCGATGCGCTGGAGCTGACCAGATAAGCCTCTCCACCTCGCTGGATCACGCTATAGACAAAAGCAGTGCCCATGGACTCGTTGAAGCTGGAGAGCCGCTCGATGGTGTCCCAGTCTTGCGCCTGGGTTTTGGAATGTTTATCGACCAGGTTGTCATGGTAACGGTCGCCGAGGATGGCCGAAGCGCCCAGCGCGGCATGCAGCAATTTATTGTTGATATTGTCAGTAAGGACGCTTTGCGTCTCGACATAGAGGTAGTAGATGTAGCCACTCGCCCCTAAGAGATAGGCCAGGAATAAAGCCCATGTTTTCCGTTTGAGGTTGAACATATCACAGTCTCCCTACTGCAATTGCGCGCATAAATTACCACAGCAGGCATCGAGAGATTTGCCCAATCCGGGTGACGCTTCGGTTCCGCCCTTCAAGATTGAAAGGCTGTGCATCTTAAGGGTTCTTTGTTTCCATCTCCCCAAAAAAAAAGCCCGATCTCGCTAAAGCGTTCAATCGGGCTGATGCACTCAGGAGCAATAAGTGCAAAGGGAGGTTCGATGCGCAAAACGGTTTGAAGGGAAGCGCCAAGTCAATAGACCACCCGGCGATTACCTGAGGATTAACAGATCAAGCGACCTGGGACAGTTTGGCGTTGGCCTGATTCAACCCTTTCTCCTGGAAGTCGCCGCCCAGGTTCATGCCCTCGGCATGGATGAAGGTCACGTCGTGAATCCCGATGAAACCCATGACTTGGCGCAGGTAGGGTTCCTGATGGTCGGTGCTGCCACCGGCGTGAATGCCGCCACGGGCGGTGAGCACGAAGGCGCGCTTGTCGGTCAGCAGGCCTTGGGGGCCTGTAGGGGTGTATTTAAAGGTCACGCCGGCACGCAGCACGTGGTCGAGCCAGGCTTTCAAGGTGCTGGGAATGGCGAAGTTGTACATCGGCGCCGCCATGACCAGCACGTCGGCGGTCAGCAGCTCATCGGTCAGTTGATTAGAGCGCTCCAGCGAGGCGTTCTCAATGTCGTTGCGCTGCTCGGCAGGCTTCATCCAGCCGCCCAGCAGATTGGCATCCAGGTGGGGCACCGGGTTGATGGCCAAGTCACGAACGCTGATGTCATCGGCCGGGTGCGCTGCTTTCCACTGGCTGATGAAGGTCT
The DNA here is from genome assembly GCF_017498305.1 of Pseudomonas sp. OA65. Classification (NCBI taxonomy): domain Bacteria; kingdom Pseudomonadati; phylum Pseudomonadota; class Gammaproteobacteria; order Pseudomonadales; family Pseudomonadaceae; genus Pseudomonas; species Pseudomonas sp. OA65. The sequence goes on along the minus strand of NZ_JAGDEZ010000034.1, from coordinate 24,314 downwards.
GGGTCAGTTGACGGGACACCGAGTCTTGCTGGCGGGCACTGCTTTCGATGATCAGAACGCGGGACATGGCTTGTAGGCTCCATCTGAGAATGTTGTCAGTCGATGGAATGAAGGTTAAACGTGAGCATATCGATGAAAAAGCGCAAATAACTGCTGCAATGCATCGATATTTTCGTTTATAAGCGGAGCACGCAATATCAAATGCCCCGCCGGCGGCCTATTTCGGCTGACAGGTCAGCTTGATGCGCAGCTTGATGATGTTGCGGTTGAACTTGGCCGTGGCGTTCTTGAACTTGCCGGCGGCGACTTCGATCTTGCGGGTGCGCGGTGCCTCGGGACCGTTGCGGAACACGACGGTGCAGGCCGCGTCGGTACTGCCGTAGTTATTGACCTGGATGGAACCGATGTCGGCATCGGTGTCATAGGCGTTGTAATCGATGCTCAGGCCGTTGAGGTGTTTTTCCACATCGATCGGGTAGGCAAACGCAGTCAGTGGCAGCAAGGCCAGCACCACACAACAGATTTTCTTCATTCGGCAGTCTCCACCAAGGGACCGCCAGCTTAGGACAAGAGGAGCTCGATATGAAAGCGCCCCGCGTGACCCTGGATCAATGGCGCACCCTGCAGGCGGTGGTCGACCACGGCGGTTTCGCCCAGGCCGCCGAAGTGCTGCATCGCTCCCAGTCATCCGTGAGCTACACCGTCGCCCGCATGCAGGACCAGCTCGGCGTGCCGCTGCTGCGTATCGATGGGCGCAAGGCCGTGTTGACCGAAGCCGGTGGTGTGCTGCTGCGCCGCTCCCGGCAGTTGGTGAAACAGGCCAGCCAACTGGAAGACCTGGCCCACCACATGGAGCAAGGCTGGGAGGCGGAAGTGCGCCTGGTGGTCGACGCGGCCTATCCCAACGCCCGCCTCGTTCGCGCCTTGACCGCGTTCATGCCGCAAAGCCGCGGTTGCCGGGTGCGGCTGCGTGAAGAAGTGCTGTCGGGTGTCGAAGAAGTGCTGCTCGAAGGCGTGGCCGACCTGGCCATCAGCGGTTTCAGCATTCCCGGTTACCTGGGGGCGGAATTGAGCGATGTGGAATTCATCGCGGTGGCCCACCCCGAGCATGCCCTGCACCGCCTCAATCGCGAGCTGAACTTCCAGGACCTGGAAAGCCAGTTGCAAGTGGTCATCCGCGACTCCGGCCGCCAGCAGCCCCGGGACGTTGGCTGGCTCGGCGCCGAACAGCGCTGGACCGTCGGCAGCCTGGCCACTGCCGCGAGTTTTGTCGGCAGCGGCCTGGGATTCGCCTGGCTGCCTCGGCACATGATCGAGCGGGAACTCAAGGAAGGCGTGCTCAAGCGTCTACCCTTGGAACAGGGAGGCAGCCGCAACTCGACCTTCTATCTTTTTTCAAACAAGGAAAAACCCCTGGGCCCGGCCACGCAAATCCTGATCGAACTGCTGCGCACCTTCGACACCGCGCCGCTGGATGCGCCGTTCGCCGCCCCTGAACAAGCCTGACAAGGACTTCGCCGATGGCCTATTTCGAGCACGAAGGTTGCAACCTGCACTACGAGGAGTACGGCCACGGCGCGCCCTTGGTACTGGTCCACGGGCTCGGCTCCAGTACCCGCGACTGGGAAAAGCAGATTCCGGCGCTGTCCGCCCGCTACCGCCTGATCGTGATGGATGTGCGCGGCCATGGCCGTTCCGATAAGCCCCGCGAGCGCTACAGCATCGCTGGTTTCAGCGCCGACCTGAGCGCGCTGATCGAACACCTCGACCTTGGCCCGGTGCACCTGGTGGGCTGGTCCATGGGCGGCATGATCTGTTTCCAATTGGCGGTGGATGAACCCGAACGGGTCAAGAGCCTGTGCATCGTCAACAGCGCGCCGCAGGTCAAGGTCCGCACGCCCGACGATTGCTGGCAATGGTTCAAGCGCTGGAGCCTGATGCGCCTGCTCAGCCTGGAGACCATCGGCAAGGCCCTGGGCGCCAAACTGTTTCCCAAACCTGAACAAACCGAGTTACGCCTGGAAATGGCCCGGCGCTGGGCAAAGAACGACAAACGTGCTTATCTCGCCAGCTTCGATGCGATCGTAGGCTGGGGCGTTCAGGAACGACTTTCACAGGTCGCCTGTCCAACCCTCGTCATCTGCGCCGACCATGACTACACCCCGGTGGCGCTGAAAGAGGCCTATGTAAAGCATCTGCCCAACGCACGGCTGGTGGTCATCGCCGATTCACGGCACGCTACCCCGCTGGATCAACCCGAACGCTTCAACCAAACCCTGCTCGACTTTTTGACCGCAACCGATTCCACCACTCAGGATCACTGACCCCATGCTGAAAAAAATCGTCCTCGCCGCCGGCACCGTACTGTTCGCCGCCAACCTGATGGCCGCGACACCTGCCAAGGCACCGCATGTATTGCTGGACACCACCAACGGCCAGATCGAAATCGAACTGGACCCGGTCAAGGCCCCCATCAGTACCAAGAACTTCCTTGAGTACGTGGACAGCGGCTTCTACACCAACACGATTTTCCACCGCGTGATCCCGGGCTTCATGGCCCAGGGCGGCGGCTTCACCCAGCAGATGCAGCAGAAAGAAACCAAGGCACCGATCAAGAACGAAGCCAGCAACGGCCTGCACAACGTTCGCGGCACCTTGTCGATGGCCCGCACGTCCAACCCGGATTCGGCCACCAGCCAGTTCTTCATCAACGTGGCCGACAACGCCTTCCTCGACCCGGGTCGTGACGCCGGCTACGCGGTGTTCGCCAAGGTGGTCAAGGGCATGGACGTGGTGGACATCATCGTCAACTCCCAGACCACCACCAAGCAAGGCATGCAAAACGTGCCGGTCGACCCTGTGATCATCAAGTCGGCCAAGCGCCTCGACTAAAACCCACAGGGCAAGCCTGAGCGGCGCCGGCGACCCCGCGCCGCTCACAGCAAAAAAGGAGAGCCCTGCCCGGGCTAGGTACCCATGGTTTATCGCCGTTTCGAAAAACTGATCGACATCTTCCGCGACGCCCCGACCTCGGCCCCGCCGGACCGCGTCCTGCCCTTCTACACTTATTATCTGAAGCAGGTCTGGCCAAGCTTCGCCGCGTTGCTGGTGGTGGGCCTGATCGGTGCGCTGATCGAGGTGGCGCTGTTCAGCTACCTGAGCCGCATCATCGACCTGACCCAGGCAACGCCCAGCGCGGATTTCTTCAAGCTCCACGGCCTCGAACTGGCCTGGATGGCTGTTGTGGCCCTGGTTTTTCGGCCCATCTTCGTGGCCCTGCATGATTTGCTGGTGCACCAAACCCTGAGCCCCAGCATGACCAGCCTGATCCGCTGGCAGAACCACAGCTACGTGCTCAAGCAGAGCCTGAATTTCTTCCAGAATGACTTCGCCGGGCGCATCGCCCAGCGCATCATGCAGACTGGCAATTCCCTGCGCGACTCGGCGGTGCAGGCCGTGGACGCGCTGTGGCACGTGCTGATCTACGCCATCAGCTCCCTGGTGCTGTTCGCCGAAGCCGACTGGCGCCTGATGATTCCGCTGCTGATGTGGATCGCCTCGTACATCGGCGCACTTTATTACTTCGTGCCACGGGTCAAGGAACGCTCCGTGGTCTCCTCCGATGCCCGCTCCAAGCTCATGGGGCGGATTGTCGACGGTTACACCAACATCACCACCCTGAAGCTATTTGCCCACACCAACTTCGAACAGCAATACGCTCGCGAAGCCATCGAGGAACAGACCGAAAAAGCCCAACTGGCCGGCCGCGTAGTGACCAGCATGGACGTGGTCATCACCACCATGAACGGGTTGTTGATCGTCGGTACCACGGCCCTGGCGCTGTGGCTGTGGACCCAGTCGCTGATCAGCGTCGGCGCCATCGCCCTGGCCACGGGCCTGGTGATTCGCATCGTCAACATGTCCGGCTGGATCATGTGGGTGGTCACCGGCATCTTCGAAAATATCGGCATGGTCCAGGACGGCTTGCAGACCATTTCCCAGCCCGTCAGCGTCACCGACCGCGACGAGGCCAAGCCGCTGGCGGTGGCCCAGGGCGAGGTGCGTTTCGAGCATGTGGATTTCCACTATGGCAAGAAAAGCGGGGTCATCGGCGACCTGAACCTGGTGATCAAGCCCGGCGAGAAAATCGGCCTGATCGGCCCGTCCGGCGCGGGTAAATCCACCTTGGTCAACCTGCTGCTGCGCCTCTACGACGTGCAAGGCGGGCGCATCCTCATCGATGGCCAGGACATTGCCGAAGTCGGCCAGGAAAGCCTGCGCGAGCGCATCGGCATGATCACCCAGGACACCTCGCTGCTGCATCGCTCGATTCGCGACAACCTGCTCTACGGCAAGCCCGACGCCACCGATGCGCAACTCTGGGAAGCCGTGCACAAGGCCCGGGCCGATGAGTTCATTCCGTTGCTATCGGACGCCGAAGGCCGCACCGGCTTCGATGCCCATGTGGGTGAGCGCGGCGTGAAACTGTCCGGTGGCCAGCGCCAGCGCATCGCTATCGCACGGGTGCTGCTCAAGGACGCGCCGATCCTGATCATGGACGAAGCGACGTCCGCGCTGGACTCGGAAGTCGAGGCGGCGATCCAGGAAAGCCTCGAGACGCTGATGCAAGGCAAGACCGTGATCGCCATCGCCCACCGCCTCTCCACCATCGCCCGGATGGACCGCTTGGTGGTACTGGAAAATGGCCGCATTGCCGAGACCGGCAGCCATGCCGAGTTGCTGGCCCATGGCGGGTTGTATGCGCGGCTGTGGCAGCATCAGACGGGTGGGTTCGTGGGGATCGACTGATCTCTACCAGACACCACTGACCCCGTGGCGAGGGAGCTTGCTCCCGCTGGGGCGCGAAGCGCCCCCAAAATCTGAGTTCCAACACAATAAATACGTTGGACACCCAGCCTTATTGGGGCTGCTACGCAGCCCAGCGGGAGCAAGCTCCCTCGCCACAGGGTCCGGTTTGAATCAGCAATACTGAAAAAATCTGTCCAGGATCCATTTAGCCCACGCAGCCACCCCATACTCCCCGCCGACCACGGCCAAAACCGCCACCGTCCCATGACGCTGGCGGTTTTTTCATGCCGCTGGATTTGTCGATAAACCCTGCTGTACTCAGCCCAGGTTCTGGAGATGAACCTGTCGTAATGCTGCTGGGATGCATAACCGAATATCACGACTGTTTTTTCAAGGATGCTTATGTCTTTACTCAAACGTTCAACGACTGAGTTGTTGGGTACGTTCTGGCTGGTGCTGGGCGGCTGCGGCAGCGCGGTATTGGCCGCCTCCGGTATTGGCGTTTTGGGGGTGGCCCTAGCCTTCGGCTTGACGGTGTTGACCATGGCGTTCGCCATCGGTCATATCTCGGGTTGCCATTTGAACCCGGCCGTTTCGTTGGGCTTGTACGTGGGTGGTCGGTTTCCAGCCAAGGAGCTGCCTGCCTACGTCATCGCCCAAGTTATCGGCGGGGTGCTGGCCGCCGCGTTGATCTACTTCATCGCCAGCGGCAAGGAAGGCTTTGACCTGACTGCGTCCGGCCTGGCCGCGAACGGTTACGGCGAGCATTCGCCCGGTGGGTATTCGATGGCGACCGGTTTCGTCACCGAACTGGTGATGACGGCGATGTTCATCCTGATCATCCTCGGCGCCACCGATAAACGCGCACCGGCCGGGCTGGCACCGATTGCCATCGGCCTGGCCCTGACGCTTATTCACCTGATCTCGATCCCGGTCACCAACACCTCCGTCAACCCGGCCCGCAGCACCGGCCCGGCGCTGCTTGTCGGCGGCTGGGCCATCGAGCAACTGTGGCTGTTCTGGGTGGCACCGCTGCTGGGCGCCATTATTGGTGGTGTCTTGTACCGCTGGCTGGGTCAGGAAAACCGCTGAGTCATTCCCGCAAAAATCAGCACTGCCGATAAGGCAGTGCTGTTTTCGCTTCTTCGGCATACGCCAGCACGCCCTCCTGTTCCCTCATGAGGAAATCCGCCACTGCCGCCTTCAGGCCCGGGTGACGCAGGTAGTGCCATGAGCGGGTAATCACCGGCTCGAACCCGCGAATCAATTTGTGCTCACCCTGGGCACCGGCGTCGAAGCGCTGCAAGCCGTTGGCAATCGCGTAGTCCATGCCTTGATAGAAGCAGGTCTCGAAGTGCAGACGGTCAAATTCCGTCAGGCAGCCCCAGTACCGCCCGTAGAAACTGTCACCGCCTACCAGGCTGAACGCCATCGCCACCGGCCGTGAACCTTGCTTGGCCAGCACCACGCGAATGGCCTCGGGCATGCGCTCGGCCAGCAGGCTGAAGAACGCTCGGGTCAGGTACGGCGCCTGCCGTCGTATCGCGTAGGTGTTGGCGTAACAGGCGTAGACAAAATCCCACTGCGCCTCGTCCAACTGATGCCCTTCCAGCCATTCGAAGTCGATCCCCTGCCCCGTCACCTGCTCGCGCTCCTTGCGCATCTGCTTGCGCTTACGGGAACTGAGGGCATCGAGAAAATCCTGGAAGTCGCGATAACCGCGATTTTGCCAGTGGTACTGGCAGCCAATCCGCTGCAGCCAGCCTTCTTGCCCGGCGAGCGCCGCGTCGGTGAAGGCATCGGTGAAGTTGATGTGGGCGCTGGAAAGCCCTTCGATTTCCAAGTAGCCGGGCACGCTGCCCAGCAACTCCAGGCCGTCCTCCACCCGCGCTGCCAACAGCCGTGGGCCACTGACCGGGCTGAACGGCACCGCCGTCAGCAGCTTGGGGTAATAGTCGATGCCGGCGCGGGCGCAAGCGTCGGCCCAGCCATGGTCGAACACGTATTCACCGTAGGAATGCCACTTGCGGTAACTGGGCAAGGCCGCCAGCAGACGACCGTCTTCCATGTGCAGCAAATGCTCGGCTTGCCAACCGGATTGCGGTCCCAGGCTGGCGCTGTCTTCCAATGTGCTCAGGAAGGCGTGGCGCAAGAAGGGCTGGTTGACGGGCACCAACGCATCCCACTCCAGAGGCGCGATGGCGGACAGGCTGTCCAAGACGTGAAGCGGCATGCGGTTCTCCGAAGCCCAGGCGGCGATAGGGAGTATCGCCGATCTGGGTCGGATGGTACGAGCAGCAAGGTGATTTTTTACGGTTTTGTCGATTTAATGCTCATCTAGAACAGCAGCGCTTAGTTTCGTTGCCATTCACGCCGATAATAAAACTCAGATATAAATATATTCGGCAGTTCCATACCTGCGAATTTCATCCTGAGTCCGCAGCAGAGCAACGTGCTGTTTATCCACAGCCAAATTAGCAGCAGTTGCTTGATTCACTAAAACATTAAACGCGTCCGTTTTGTATTTACGCCTAGCCTCAGAAGTAATACCGTTTTTTCCCTTTTGTTTGTAGGCTTTCTGCAAATTATTCTCGTGCCTGTTCGCTACTGTAATGAGTTCACTTGCTTGTTCATGTGCTTCAACCACTTCCAGAAGGTCAGGACGCTCCATAGAATCGATGTCATTACGGCGCATTTCGGCCTTAAGCGCTTTGTCCTTATAATAATCCCTCACTATTTGGATATTTTGGATATCTTTATCCCGCACAAGCTTTAGTGAAGGAGTTTCATTTTTTTTATCGGCAACATCAAGTAGAGGGGTACGATCTGTAACAGGAGAGCCAGTAGTTGATCTAAACCTTTGAAAGAAACGCCTTAAAACATGCCCGGTGGGATCCACGTTATTAATCGGATCCCCCACACAATACATATAAGCATTCAACCCTCCCCTCCCAAACGGGCTCAGATTGTCTGGACTATGAAATCTCATCAACACCGGATTAAAAACGCGATAGCCCTTGCCCAGCAAGTACCAACCGGTTTGCGTTTCGCGCCGCTCGCCGTTGTAACCCAAATGGCTGCTAACCGACGCGTCATCATCCCTGCGATGACCGTATGCCGAGTACGCGGTCGCCTTGACGGCGCCCTGACTGACCTCAACCAACACGCTGTTCTTGCCATCCCCCGCCAGCAATAAGGGCGCTGCCCCACCGCCGGCTTGCTGTTGGGCGAGCACGATGCCCTCTGCCCGCACAAAGGTACGGCTGGCGCCCCCTTGGATCTCGTTTGCCAATTCATCGTTTCGGTAGAACCGTTGCTCCCTGCCGCCCGACGCACTGCGCCCGATCAAGGTGTCCAGCGCGTCGTAGTGAAAGCTGATCAACGTTTCGCCAGCCGGCAACTGTTCCGTTTCATCTGAACCCGCCATTGCTGTTCTCCACATTCACCATTAGCGGCCACCGTTCGTCATGGACGCTTAGTTGCGAAAAGCAGAGCGGGCAGTGCCGGGGATTTCCAGACGCCTGCCACCGCCGCTCTGCGGCTGTAGAAAGTAAGCACCCTCTTCGAAAACCGCGAAACTGTCAGGGTTAACAGGTGGGGGTCCATACAGTAGTCGGGACAAGAAAACGCAAAGGTGCGAATAAAGCTCAAAAAAAACCCCGCCTGGGGCGGGGTCGAAAGGAGCATTAACGGATGAAAGTGCAGCGGTGTATCAAATCAAACGATTTAGAACACGTACTGGGCACGGACAACAAAACCGTCGCCATCGTCATCGCCATTGGCGTTGGTGACTTTGTCGGTCTTGGCCTTGACGTAGGCACCGGTGATTTTCACCGCTTCGTTGGCGTACCAGTTCACGCCCAGGTTGTGCACCTTGGCTTCGGCATCGCCGACTTCACGGGTTGCCGAGGCGGTGGTGATGTTGTCGTCTTCGACGGTCATGCTGTCGAAGCGGTAGAACACTTCCCAGGCGCCGATGGATTTGTTCTGAGGCTTGATCGCGTCGAACTTGCCGACCTTGTAACCACGGGACTCACCGGTGAGGGTGTAGGCACCCTGGACGTAGAAGCCGTGGCCTTTGAGGTCTTCGAAGGCATCGCTGTCAGCCTTGGTCTTGCGGGAGACGTATTCACCCTGGATCGACGCCGGGCCCATGGCGAAAGCGGCTTCCAGGCCGAAGGCGGTGTCGGTGTCGTAGGAACCGGCTGGCGAGACGTTGGTGCCGCCCAGGACCGGACGATTGCCGTTGTCGCCAGCATTGTTGCCGCCCTGGGTATCGACGCCACGCATGCCCAGACGAGAGCGGTAACGCGCGTCAAACGCGGTGTCGGAAACGTCGCGGGAGGCCACGTTCAAACCGAAGTGCAGCACGTTGCCGGCTTCGTGCATCGGAGCGAACACGAAACGACCGTTGACTTGCTTGACGCTTTCGCCGTCAGCATCATCATTGTCTTTGCTGAACACACCGGCCGAGGCATAGAAGGAATCAGCGAAGGTGCTAGAGGCCTGGATGCCCATACCGTTCTGCTTATCCATGGCCCAGTCGACCAGATCGTATGCGGCGTTTCGCTCAGGCGCGGTTACCCATTTAGAGCTAGTCGCTTTTTCAAGACCGAAGTCCGGGTCAAAACGACCAACCTTGATGGATACCGGTTTGAAACCGTTATAGGCCAAGGACGCTTCGTCGAAGTAGCCGTCATCCGAATTACCGGTGTTATGGGACAGATCGTAGTTGATGGTGTATGCCCAATCCGTGTACAGCACGCCGGACAGTTCCAGGAAGGCGCGACGGAAATAGGCAGCATCGGCCGAATTGCCATTGTCGGTGTAGATACCGTCGAACTGGCTGTAGTCAGCCTGCAAACGACCACCGAGCTTGAAGCTGAACTCTTTGTCAGTGGTAGCGACCTCAAGGCCGCCCTTGGTTTTGACAACGATATCGGCGCCGTCGGTGGTGACGGTGCCGGCGAAAGCCTGGGCGGTTACTGCCATTGCCAATGCGCTGGCGGCAACACCTGCGAAGTGCTTACGGATCATCGAAGAATTCCCCTATTGGTAGTCTGTGCCGTTAGAAAACACGCGGAACTGGGCCCGCTGGTGTTGGGAGGGGATCTTGGCGGCCGGTTGTGTCAGGCGAGTTGCTATCACATAAAGATTTTATGACAGCGGAACTTTTTACTTCGAAAGGGAATAACCAGTACCGCTATGGAGACCCCTGTGGGAGCGAGCCTGCTCGCGATAGCGGTGGGTCAATTAACATCAATGCTGGCTGATCCGCCGCTATCGCGAGCAGGCTCGCTCCCACAAAGGGTCGGTGGGTGTATCGAGGGGTTCAGCGGCTGTCTTTACGCCGCTCGGCGGCGAGTTTCTCGGCCAACTGATCCAGGTCGGGAATCGGCGGTTTCGGCAGTTTCTTGAGGGTCGCCTGCATCAGCCGCATCTGGCGGATGAACCGTCGGCAATTGGCGCAGAACATCAGGTGATGGCGCACCAGCAGGCGTTCACGAAAGCTCAGTTGTCCGTCGAGGTAGTCGCTGGAGCGGGCTACTTGTTCCTTGCAGGTCAGCATTCGCCGGTTTCCTCGAAATGTTCAACAGTCGCGAAGACCTTCAATCGGGCGCGATGCAACAGCACGCGTACATTGGAGAGCGAAATGCCCAAGAGATTACAGATTTCGTCCAACTCCAGGCCCTGTTGTTCCCGCAGGCTCAGCACGCTGCCTTGCAGTTCCGACAGGCTGAGCAAGGTGTGCTCCAGGCAATCGCGCAATTCGTCCATCGTCAGCAGCGCTTCGGGCGTGTCCTGGTGCCAGGCGAACGGCGCCAGCAGCCAATGGCCGTCAGCGGCGAAACGATCATCGCCGAGGGTGCCGTGGGGTGACGGAAGGTCATCGAGCAGCACTTCCCGCCGGTTCTGCTTGTAGCGTCCCTTGGCGGCGTTGGCGGTAATGGTCAACAGCCAGGTCTTGAGGCTGGAACGGCCCTGGAATCCGTTGAGATTGCGCACCACCGACAGCCAGGCGTCCTGTACCACTTCGTCGGCATGGCGGCTGCCGACGATGGCATAGGCCACCGCGCGCATCGGGCTCTGGTAGGCGCTGACCAGTTCCTTGTAGGCTTGCTGCTCACCGGCCAGGAGGCGTTGGAGCAGGAGGGTGTCGTCGGTGATCGTCATTCAACATCCCAATATCTGCAAGACTGCGATGCTTTTGTGGCGAGGGGATTTATCCCCGCTGGGTTGCGAAGCGACCCTAAACTCTACCATCGCGGTATCTCAGGATGAGTGGTGCATCGCCTGTTTTGGGGCTGCTGCGCAGCCCAGCGGGGATAAATCCCCTCGCCACAAATCTGCTCGCTGCAACAGTGATCAATGCTTACGCAAAATCACGCTGCCAATCGAGTAACCGGCGCCGAACGAGCTGAGGACGGCGACCGAGCCGCTGGGCAGGTCGTCCTGGTAGGTGTGGAATGCAATCACCGAACCGGCCGAGCTGGTGTTGGCGTAGCGGTCGAGAATCACCGGGGCTTCTGCTTCGGTGGCTTCGCGCCCCAGCAGTTTGCGCACGATCAGGTGGTTCATGCTCAGGTTGGCCTGGTGCAGCCAGAAGCGCTTCACGTCGCCAACGCTCAACTGGTTCTCTTCCAGGTGGGCACCGATCAGTTCGGCCACCATCGGGCAGACATCGCGGAACACCTTGCGGCCTTCCTGGACGAACAGCTTGTCGCGGCTACCAATGCCCTCTTCCGCGGTGCGGTTGAGGAAGCCGAAGTTGTTGCGGATGTTGTTGGAGAACTTGGTCAGCAGCTTGGTGCTGACCACGTCGAACTGGTACGGCGAAGTCGCCAGGTCGGCGCGTTCGATGATCACGGCGGTGGCCGCGTCGCCGAAGATGAAGTGGCTGTCGCGGTCGCGGAAGTTCAGGTGGCCGGTGCACACTTCCGGGTTGACCATCAGGATCGCGCGGGCCTGGCCCAGTTGCACACTGTTGGCCGCGGCCTGGATACCGAAGGTCGCCGAGGAGCAGGCCACGTTCATGTCGAAACCGAACCCTTCGATGCCCAGGGCTTCCTGGACTTCGATGGCGATGGCCGGGTAGGCACGCTGCAGGTTCGAACAAGCGACGATCACCCCGTCGATGTCGGCGACCGAACGCCCGGCGCGCTCCAACGCTTGTTTGGCGGCGCCGACGGCCATTTCGCAGAGCACCGACCACTCGTCGTTGGAGCGCTCGGGCAAGCGTGGCGTCATGCGTTGTGGATCGAGAATGCCGTCCTTGTCCATGACAAAGCGGCTCTTGATGCCAGAAGCCTTTTCAATGAACGCGGCGTTGGATTCGGTCAAGGCCTCGACTTCCCCACGCTCGATGGCGTCGGCGTTATCGGCGTTGAATTGCGCGACATAGGTATTGAAAGATTGCACCAGCTCTTCGTTGGAGATGCTGTTGGCCGGGGTATACAGGCCGGTGCCGCTGATGACGACATTATGCATGGGTCGTGTCTCTGATCTGTTCAGGCAGAAAGTATTGGCACCGACGTACCAACACGCAAAGGGACTTTTCCCATCCGGGGAAGCAGCCCTGGCATCGCTTTATTCCGATCCGCCCGTGGCATTGAAGCTCAAAACCACGGGACCGGCATTTATAGGCGCGAAGTTTGCCATAAACGCTGGGGTTTGGCCCATTCTCCCTTACTGACCACACAAAACCCTGTGGGAGCGAGCCTGCTCGCGATAGCGGTGGTTCAGCTGCATTGATGTTGGCTGACACATCGCTATCGCGAGCAGGCTCGCTCCCACAGGGGAAATGTGGTGCTGTCCAATTTATCTGATCACCCCTCCACCAACCCCCACTGCTTGCCCAGGCGCTTATCGGAAATCGGCACCTTGGTGCCCAATTGCTGGGCAAACAGCGACACCCGGTATTCCTCCAGCCACCAGCGGTACAGTTCCAGCTGCGGGTCGCGCTTGCCTTCCTGGGCGTGTTTGCTGGCGCGGGCCTGGTATTGGGCCCAGAGGTTCGACAGTTCGCCGCTCCAGACCCGGTCCTTCTGCACTTGGCTGCCGAGTTTCTCGAAGCGTTGTTCGATGGCCTTGAGGTAGCGCGGCAGTTCCTTGAGCCACTGATGCGGGGTTTCCCGCACGAAGCCTGGGTATACCAGATGGCTGAGCTGCTGTTTGATGTCGTTCAGCGCCACGGCCTGGGCCAGGTCGATCTTGCCCTTGAAGCGCTTTTGCAGGCCGTGCCAGAGCTTGAGGATGTCCAGGGTCAGCTTCGCCAGGCGTTCGGCGTGCTCGGTCCAGCCGCCGCGCTTGCGCTCGGCCAGGCCAGCCAGGGCGGCGCCGTCACGGGGCAGGCTCGCTTCACCTTCGAGCACGCAGCTGTCGAGGCTGGCGAGCAGGATGTCTTCCACCAAGCCATCGATGCGGCCCAAGTCGCGGTACAGCAAACCCAGCTCCGTCAGGCCCGGCAACTTGCTACGCAGGAACTTGGCCGATTCGGCCAGTTGCTGCATGAGCAAGCGCTGCAAGGCGCGGCGATGCTGGAATTCGGCTTCGGCCGGCGTCGGGAAACGTCCTTCCTTGACCACGCCGCCCTCTTCCACCAGCGCCGGGTAGACCGTCATCGACAGCCCGGCGATCTTCTGCTGGGTTTTCTCCGCCACCGGCGCGAAGACCTTCGCCTCCACCGGCGCCTGGCTTTTCGCCGTTTGCGGCACGGCCAAGGCCGCCTGGCTGGCTTCGGCAAAGCGTGCCGTCAGCTCGGCCAGGTCGCGGCCCTCGCCGAGGAACTTGCCCTGGCCGTCGACGATTTCCAGGTTCATGCGCAGGTGGCTTTCGACCTGCTGGGCCGCTTCGGCCCAGGCTTCGTCGCTGACCCGCGCCCCGGTCATGCGCAGCAGCTCACGGCCCAAGGCCTGCGGCAACGAACCCTCGGCGAAGGTGATGCGCTGCAGCGCCGCCTTGACGAAATCCGGCACCGGCACGAAGTTCTTGCGCAAGGCCTTGGGCAGGTTGCGCACCAGGGCGATGCACTTGGCCTCGATCATCCCCGGCACCAGCCATTCCAAGCGCTCCGGCGGCAGCATCGGCAGCAGCGGCGCCGGTACCCGCAGCGTCACGCCGTCGCGCGGGTGGTTGGGCTCGAAGTGATAGCTCAGCGGCAAGGTCAGGTCACCGACGCGCAAGGTGTCGGGGTATTGCGTGGCGGTGACTTCGCTGGCTTCGCGGGCCAGCACGTCTTCCTCGCGCATGATCAGCAATTGCGGGTCTTTCTGGCTGTTGATCCGGTACCAGCTGTCGAACGTCGCGGTCTGGTGGATCTCGGCCGGCAGGCGCGCGTCGTAGAACGCGAACAAGGTTTCTTCGTCGGCCAGAATGTCGCGGCGACGGGCCTTGGCTTCCAGTTCGTCGAGCTGCTCCAGCAAGCGGGTATTGGCCCCCAGGCACTTGGCCTTGGACTGGATCTCGCCGCGCACCAGCGCTTCGCGGATGAACAGTTCACGGGACACCACCGGGTCCACCGGCCCGTAATGCACCGGCCGGCGACCGACGACAATGAGCCCGAACAGGGTGATCTGCTCATAAGCCACCACTTGCCCGCGCTTCTTCTCCCAGTGGGGTTCGAAGTGGTTTTTCTTGATCAGGTGCCCGGCCAGCGGCTCGATCCAGTCCGGCTCGATCTTGGCCACCATTCGCGCGTACAACTTGGTGGTTTCCACCAACTCGGCGGTCATCAGCCACTGCGGGCGCTTCTTGCCCAGGCCCGACGAGGGGTGGACCCAGAACCGCCGCTGGCGAGCGCCGAGGTAATCACCGTCTTCGGTTTTCTGGCCGATCTGGCTCAACAGGCCCGACAGCACTGCCTTGTGCAGTTTCGGGTAGTCGGCCGGGTCTTTGTTGAGGCTCAACTGCATGTCGCGGCAGATCAGGCTCAACTGGCGATGGGAATCACGCCATTCACGCAAACGCAAATAGTTGAGGAAGTTCTTGCGACACCAGTTGCGCAGCGGGCTGGCGGTCAGGGCCTGGCGCTGCTCTTCGAAACCGCGCCACAGGTTGACCAGCCCGGCGAAGTCCGAGTCGGCATCCTTCCACTGGGCGTGGGCCTGATCGGCCGCTTGTTGCCGTTCCGGCGGACGCTCGCGCGGGTCCTGGATCGACATCGCGCTGGCGACGATCAGTACTTCCTGGAGGCTGCCCAGTTTCGCCGCTTCCAGCAGCATGCGGCCCATGCGCGGGTCCACCGGCAGGCGCGCCAACTGCCGACCCAGCGGGGTCAGTTGACTGTTGCGGTCCACTGCCGAGAGTTCTTGCAGCAGATTGAAGCCGTCGCTGATGGCCTTGCCATCCGGCGGCTCGATGAACGGGAAATCGGTGATCTCGCCGAGGCGCAGGTGCAGCATCTGCAGGATTACCGCCGCCAGGTTGGTGCGCAGGATTTCCGGGTCGGTGAACTCCGGCCGTCCAAGAAAATCTTCTTCGCTGTACAGGCGCACGCAAATCCCCGGCTCGACCCGCCCGCAGCGGCCCTTGCGCTGGTTGGCGCTGGCCTGGGAAATGGCCTCGATGGGCAAGCGCTGGACCTTGGCCCGGTAGCTGTAGCGGCTGATGCGCGCGGTACCGCTGTCGATCACGTAGCGGATACCCGGCACGGTGAGCGAGGTTTCGGCGACGTTGGTCGCCAGCACCACACGCCGGCCCGGATGGGACTGGAAGATGCGCTGCTGTTCGGCCGGCGACAATCGCGCATACAACGGCAAGATCTCGGTGTGCTTGAGCTGGGCCTTGCGCAGCATTTCCGCGGCGTCGCGAATCTCCCGCTCGCCCGGCAGGAACACCAACACATCCCCGGGGCTACGGCGCTCGCTGCGCTCGTAGGCGGCAATTTCGTCGAGGGTGGCGAGGATCGCCTGGTCGACGGTCAAGTCATCCTCGACCCGGTTGCCCTCCTCGTCCTGCTCCAGGGTCAGCGGGCGATACCAGGTTTCCACCGGGAAGGTACGGCCCGAGACTTCGACGATCGGCGCGTCATCGAAATGCTTGGAAAAGCGCTCCAGGTCGATGGTCGCCGAGGTGATGATGACTTTCAGGTCCGGACGGCGCGGCAGCAGGGTCTTGAGGTAGCCGAGCAGGAAGTCGATGTTCAGGCTGCGTTCGTGAGCTTCGTCGACGATGATTGTGTCGTAGCGTTCGAGGTAGCGATCATTCTGGGTTTCGGCCAGCAGGATGCCGTCGGTCATCAGCTTGATCAGGGTGTTGGCGTCGCTCTGGTCCTCGAAGCGGACCTGATAACCCACCAGCGCCCCCAACGGCGTGGCCAGCTCCTCGGCCACGCGGCTCGCGACACTGCGGGCGGCGATGCGGCGCGGCTGGGTGTGGCCGATCAAGCCATGCTGGCCACGACCGATTTCCAGGCAGATCTTCGGCAATTGCGTGGTTTTGCCCGAGCCGGTCTCGCCCGCGATGATCAGCACCTGGTGCTTGAGCAGCGCTTGCTTGATTTCGTCGCGCTTGGCGGCGATCGGCAAATTGTCGTCATAGCGGATCACCGGCAGGCTCGCCTTGCGCGCCAGGACCTGATCGCACGACGCCTGCATGCGGGTCACCCACTGGGCCAGCTTGGCCTCGTCGGGCTTCTTGCGCAGCTCGAGCAACTGCCGCCGCAACCGGTGACGGTCGGCGAGCATGGCGTGGTCGAGGTTTTTCAGCAGTTTGTCGATAGCGGGGGCTTGGTCAGTCATCAGGTACGCAAGGGGAATAGGAGCAGCGGCAAGTTTCAAGCTGCAAGCGGCAAGTTGCAAGCGGCACTGGCCTGAAACTCAAAACTTGCCGCTTGAAGCTTGAAGCTTGAAGCTGCTTCTACCCCTTACGCCGATACGGGAACACGTCGATCACCTTCCCTGCCCGGATCGCCTCTTGCAGGCTTTTCCAGTAGTCGGCGTTGTACAGCTCGCCGTGCAACTGGTCGAACAGCTTGCGTTGCCCGGCGTCGGCGAACAGGAACGGCGGGAACTCTTCGGGGAAGACGTCCAGCGGGCCGATGGAATACCAGGGCTCGGAGGCCATTTCGTCTTCCGGTGTGCGGGGCTCGGGGATGTGGCGAAAGTTGGCTTCGGTGAGGAAGCAGATTTCATCGTAGTCGTAGAACACCACGCGGCCGTGGCGGGTCACGCCGAAGTTCTTGAGCAGCATGTCGCCGGGGAAGATATTGGCCGCCGCCAGTTGCTTGATCGCCAGGCCATAGTCTTCCAGCGCCTCGCGCACCTGGTCCGGGTTGGCGTTTTCCAGATAGAGGTTCAGCGGCGTCATCCGGCGTTCGGTCCAGCAGTGACGAATCAGCACCGTCTCGCCTTCCACCGACACCGTGGACGGAGCCACCTCCAACAGTTCCTCCAGGCAGGCCGGCTCGAATTTGCTCAGGGGAAAGCGGAAATCGGCAAACTCCTGGGTATCGGCCATGCGCCCGACCCGGTCGACGCTTTTCACCAGCCGGTACTTCTCGATCACCGTGGCCCGGTCGACGTTTTTCGACGGTGAGAAGCGGTCCTTGATGATCTTGAACACGGTGTTGAAGCCCGGCAGGGTGAACACGCTCATGACCATGCCGCGCACGCCGGGGGCCATGATGAACTGGTCGTCGGTGTTCGCCAGGTGATTGATCAAGGCCCGGTAGAACTCGGACTTGCCGTGTTTGTAGAAGCCGATGGAGGTATACAGCTCGGCGATGTGCTTGCCCGGCAGGATGCGCTTGAGAAAGCCGATGAATTCCGCCGGCACCGGCACGTCCACCATGAAGTACGAGCGGGTGAACGAGAAGATGATCGACACCTGCGCCTCGTCGGTGATCAGCGCATCGATCTGGATACCCCGGCCCTCGCGGTGCAACAGCGGAATCACCAACGGCCACTGGTCGTCGCGGGTGTAGATCCGGCCCACCAGGTAGGCGCCCTTATTGCGATAGAGCACCGAGGAAAACAACTCCACCGTCAGTTCCGGGTCCTTGCAGACCCAGTCCGGCAGGTTCTCGCGCAACTGCGCTTCGAGGCGCTGCAGGTCCCCTGGCAAATCGGCGTAGTCCTCGCTGAAACGGTAATCGGCGAAGACGCTCGCCAGCATCCGGTCCAGTTGCCCTTGGGGCTTGTAGGTGCGGGTCTGGGCGGCGCGGGCCCGGCGCAGGCTGGGCCGGGTGGTGTGGATGAACATGGTGCCGTCGCTGATCAGGTCGTGGCTGAACAGCCCGCAGAAAATCGAGTTGTACCAGGTTTCCGACAGCTCATCGTCGAAGCGCAGGTCGATCAGGCTGATGTAGGCGCTCTTGACCAACGGCCAGCAGCTCACGTCCATCAGGGTTTCGTCATCGAAGGCCTTGTGCAGCTTGGCGACGGTTTCGAAGACTTTTTCTTCATACAAGTTAATGCGCGCCGCCGAAGCCGTTTGCGCCTCCAGCCACAGCGCCTGCTCGAACCGGGCGCGAGCGCCGTCGGTGATCTGCCGGAAATGCTCACGATAATCGTCGAAGCCGTCGAGGATCGAACGAGCGATTTCGGTGGCGGGCCATGGCTGCGGCATAGGTAAACCTCGGCGGGTCATGCTTGTTATTGGCGACTGAGCTTAGAGGCCAAGCACGCGGCAACGCAACCATTGCCATCGCTATTCAGGGCGGCGACACTTGCCACCCCATCAAGGAAGGAGTGGCTCGTGAACCTCGTCGATATCCTGCGTTTACTGTCATTGGCTGCCATCTGGGGCGCCAGTTTCCTGTTCATGCGCATCATCGCCCCCGTTATCGGCACGATTCCCACTGCGTTCTTCCGTGTGTCCATTGCCTTCGTCGGGCTGCTGGTGATCCTGGCCCTGATGCGCGTCGACTGGAATTTTCGTGGCAAGCTCAAAGTCGTGATGGGGCTGGGCCTGATCAACTCGGGGATTCCGGCCACGTTCTATTCACTGGCGGCCCAGGTACTGCCGGCCGGTTACTCGGCGATCTTCAATGCCACCACGCCGCTGATGGGGGTGTTGATCGGCGGCTTGTTCTTCAGCGAGAAACTTACTCTGGCCAAGGTCAGCGGTGTCTTCCTTGGGCTGCTTGGCGTCGGCATCCTGACCCGCGCCGGCCCGGTGGCGTTCGACCTGCAATTGTTGATGGGCGCCCTCGCCTGCCTGCTGGCCACCACCTGCTACGGCTTCGCCGGTTTCCTCACCCGTCGCTGGCTCGATCACCAAGGCGGCCTGGACAGCCGTCTCTCGGCCCTGGGCAGCATGTTCGGCGCCACGGTGTTCTTGCTGCCGCTGTTTGGCTACAGCGTCATCAGCCAGCCGCCGGCCAGTTGGGGCGGCTGGAGTGTCTGGTTGTCACTGCTGGGCCTGGGTCTGGTGTGCACCGCGCTGGCGTACATCCTTTATTTCCGTCTGCTCAGTTCCATCGGGCCAGTCAAGTCCATGACCGTGACGTTCCTGATTCCGCCGTTCGGCGTGTTGTGGGGGGCGTTGCTGCTGGATGAGCCGTTGGGGATGGCGCATTTGTATGGCGGGGTGTTGATTGCGGCGGCGTTGTGGTTGGTGCTAATGCCTTCCGTCGCGAAACCGGCTGAGGTGTCTGCCCGATAACCCATCGGTGCCGCTGAAAATGCTATCGCGAGCAGGCTCGCTCCCACAGGGAATTGCGCTAACCCTGTGGGAGTGAGCCTGCTCGCGATAGCGGTAGTTCAGTCAGCGAGTAGCCAAAGCTCAGCGGCTCTTACGAAACACAAACACCAACCCCACGATGATCAGCACCATCCCCAGCAAGCTCAACAACGCCAGGCGGTTGCCGAACACCAGGTAGTCCATGATCGCCGTCACCGCCGGCACCAGGTAGAACAGGCTGGTGACATTCACCAGGTTGCCGCGGGCAATCAATCGGTACAGCAGCAACGTCGCCAATACCGACACCACCAGCCCCATCCACAACACCGGCACGAAGAACCCCGCGCTGTATTCGAAATGAAACGGCTGGAACGGCACGAACACTGTGCACAGCACCAGCCCGGCCAGGTACTGCACCGGTAGCGTGCCCAGTGGGTTGTCGGTGATGCGCTTCTGCATGATGGAGCCGGCCGTCATGCTGACCAGTGCCAGCAACCCGCACAGCATCCCCGCCAGGGACATGCCGGCCAGGCCGATGCCCTGGTACACCACCATGACCAACCCGACCAAACCCAACACCAGACCGAACATCCGCGCCCCGGAACGCCGGCGTTCCATAAGCACTACAGTCAGGATCGGTTGCACCCCCATCAGGGTCGCCATGACGCCGGGCGTGACATTCATTTGCAGCGCCAGCAGATAAAAAATCTGATAGGCGCCCAGCAGCACCAGCCCGGTGGTCACCGCGTACAGCATCGGCTTGCCGGTCTTGGGCAACTTGAACTTGAGCAACGGAATCAACAGCACCAGCGCGAACAGCGCGATGGCAAATCGGATCAGCAGAAAAGCGAAAGGTGAAGCGTGGGCCAGGCCCAGCTTGGAAAAGATCGCCCCGCTGCTCCACAGCAAAACGAACAGGCTCGTGGAAACCGCCGCCAATAAGGCGTTTTTGGAAAGGGAAAACATGGATACCACCTGTAGTCAGGCAAAAAGCCAACTCAGCCGAAGCTGAAGTCCAGTAGTTTTTTCAGGCGGGCACAGGGGATGGCAACCGTTGCCGATCAGCCCTGAATGCCAACGCCCGGCGGTGATACGACGGCGTACACCGATGAGCTACGGACAGGTGGGGGGTATTGACCGATCTGCGCAGGCTGCTGAATCCCACACGGCACGACGCCAGCGTTGAACGCTGGAACCACGACCGCGATGACAGGGGATGCAGGCATGAGCCGATCTCTTGGAGGGTGGGTTCGAAAACCCGAAGAGCGCTGACTATAACCAGCGCCCGATGGACTACGCAATGTTTTAAACGAACAACCAATAGCCAAGTGCGGTCAGCACCGCCACCGCCAACACTGGTCGCATCACCCGGTAGGCCTGGGGATGCTTGCGTTTGAACTGCTTGACCCGGCCGCTGATGCCGTCGCTGAACGACTTGCTCCAGGCATAGGCCCGGTTGATGCCACCAACGTGTTCATCGTCCAGGTTCTGTGGCGCGGTCGCACGACCGAGGAACGCGCTGATGGTGCGGTTGAGGCGGGTCATCAGCCGGCTTTTCAAGGGCCGCTCGACATCGCAGAACAAGATCACGCGGGTCTGCGGGGTTTCGTTCTTGACCCAGTGCACATAGGTTTCATCGAACATGACGTCTTCGCCGTCGCGCCAGGCGTAGATCTGACCGTCGACGAAAATCCGGCAGTCTTCGGAATTGGGAGTTGAAAGCCCCAGGTGATAACGCAACGAACCGGCGAAGGGGTCTCGATGAGGGTTCAGATGGCCCCCACCGGGCAGCAAGGCAAACATCGCGCCGCGAACGTTGGGGATCCGACTGACCAGTTCAACCGTCCTCGGGCACAGCAACTCGGCCGACGGCAGCGGTTTGTCGTACCACTTGAGGTAGAAGCGCTTCCAACCCTTCTTGAAGAACGAACCGAAGCCTGCGTCGTTGTTCTTCTCGGCGGCTCGGATGTAGCCCTCGTCGAACAAGTGCATGGCCTCGTCGCGAATGACTTGCCAGTTGTCCTTGAGCACATCCAGTTCGGGGAACTTGCTGCGATCCAGGTAAGGCCTCGAGGGCACACCGGAGAACAGGTACATCAAGGCGTTATAGGGGGCGAACAGCGCCGAGTGGTTGACGAACTGACGCAACACCGGCAAACGCGCCTTACCACGCAAATGCACATAAAGCGTACTGCCCAGGAACAGCAGCAACAGCGAGGCCTTGGCGACAAACGAAACGGTCACTTTTTTTAAACTCCTTGTCCAAAAACAACTGACGCAACGCCTACTGCCCGACGTAGCCGGGGGCCATGTTAAACACCCATGGCCTGGGTAAAAACCGTCTGACGCAACATTCTCTGTTGAGTAAAACGCAATAAACACTTTCTAACAGGCGCCACCTGAACCTTGGCTGACGCCTGTTAAAACACCGCTATAAGAACCTTTGCAGGCAGGCCCTCTGTGGGAGCAAGGCTTGCCCGCGATGAAATTGATGCGGTCTGCCATAAAACCGAGGCGCCTGTATCGCGAGCAAGCTTTGCTCCCACAGCAGGGCTCCCTCACTACCGCAGTGAATCCACCGTTACTGCTGAGTCTCCTGCTCGGTAAACAGATCACTGAACAACATGCTCGACAAGTACCGCTCGCCCGAATCCGGCAGGATCACCACGATGGTCTTGCCCTGCATTTCCGGTTTTTCGGCCAGGCGCACGGCCACGGCCATCGCCGCGCCGCAGGAGATCCCGCAGAGGATGCCCTCCTCCTGCATCAAGCGCAGGGCCATGGCTTTGGACTCGTCGTCAGTGACCCGTTCGACCTGGTCGACGATCGACAGATCGAGGTTTTTCGGCACGAACCCGGCACCGATCCCCTGGATCTTGTGGGGGCTGGGCTTGATCTCCTGGCCCGCCATCGCCTGGGTAATCACCGGCGACACCTCGGGCTCGACCGCCACCGACAGGATCGGTTTGCCGCAGGTGTTCTTGATATACCGCGAAACCCCGGTAATGGTTCCGCCGGTGCCGACACCCGCGACCAGCACGTCCACCGCGCCGTCGGTGTCGCTCCAGATTTCCGGGCCGGTGGTTTTTTCGTGGATCGCCGGGTTCGCCGGGTTATCGAACTGCTGCGGCATGAAATATTTGGACGGATCGCTGGCCAGGATCTCGGCGGCTTTCTCGATGGCGCCCTTCATGCCTTTCGCCGGCTCGGTGAGCACCAGCTCCGCACCCAGGGCCTTGAGCACCTTGCGCCGCTCGATGCTCATGGAGGCCGGCATGGTCAGCATCAGCTTGTAGCCACGGGCGGCGGCGACGAATGCCAGGCCGATACCGGTGTTGCCCGAGGTCGGCTCGACAATGGTCATGCCAGCCTTGAGTTTGCCCGAGCTTTCCGCGTCCCAGATCATGTTCGCGCCGATCCGGCACTTGACCGAATACCCCGGGTTGCGCCCTTCGATCTTGGCCAGGATGGTCACGCCGCGCGGCGCGATGCGGTTGATCTGTACCAGTGGCGTATTGCCGATGGAATGGGCGTTGTCAGCAAATATGCGGCTCATGGCTGGGTCCTTGATGCGGCGTGAATTTAAGCCTTTAAAGGTATGCCTGTTGCCCATGGGCGTCCAGTTGCACCGAACGATCCCGTTGTTGCAACAGTCAATGGCATTAGGAGGCGCCTCCCCTAACAATCGCTGGAGACTGACTGACATGAAGCGTCGATACCGCTGGCCACTGTGGGTCTTCGCCACCCTCGTCGCGGTGCTGGTGGCCCTGCATTTCGCCCTGCCTTACCTGGTGCGCGACTACCTGAACGATAAACTGGCCGACATGGGCGATTATCGCGGCCAGATCACTGACGTGGACCTGGCCCTGTGGCGCGGTGCCTACCGGATCAACGGCCTGGAAATCGTCAAGGTCGACGGCAAGGTCCCGGTGCCGTTCGTCAACGCGCCGCTGGTGGATCTCTCCGTGAGTTGGCACTCGCTATGGTACGACCATGCGGTGGTGTCCGAGGTTGAGTTCACCCGCCCCGAAGTGAACTTCGTCGACGGCGGCGCCAACCGGCAGAATTCCCAGACCGGCCAGGGCACCAATTGGCGCGAGCAACTGGAAAAACTGCTGCCCATCACCTTCAACGAAGTGCGCATCCGGGAGGGCAAGGTCACCTTTCGCAATTTCAATTCCAAGCCGCCGGTCAACCTGCGGGCCACCGACGTCAACGCCAGTTTCTACAACCTGACCAACGTGGTCGACACCGAAGGCAAGCGCGACGCCCGCTTCGAAGGCAAGGCCCTGGTGGCCGAGCATGCGCCCCTGGAAATGCAGGCTACCTTCGACCCCTTGAGCGACTTCGAGGATTTCGATTTCCGCCTGCGGGCCAGGAACATCGAACTCAAGCGCCTCAACGATTTTGCCGCCGCCTATGGCAAGTTCGATTTCAATGCCGGCCACGGCGACCTGGTGATCGAGGCCGAAGCCGACAACGCCAAGCTCAGCGGCTACATCAAGCCACTGCTGCGTGATGTCGACGTGTTCGACTGGCAGCAGGACGTTGAAAACCAGAACAAGAACATCTTCCGCTCGGTCTGGGAAGCCCTGGTCGGCGCAGGCGAAACGGCCCTCAAGAACCAACGCAAGAACCAGTTCGCCACCCGGGTGGAACTCAGCGGCAATGTCCACCAGCAGGACATCAGCGCCTTCGAAGCTTTCCTGCAGATCCTGCGCAACGGTTTCGTCCAGGCCTTCAATGCCCGCTACGAGCAGCCGCCGCCCTCGATGGATTGAGATTTGCGGCTTTTAGTGGCGAGGGAGCTTGCTCCCGCTGGGCCGCGAAGCGGCCCTAAAAGCCTGCGAGCGCTGCGCACTCGAGCGGGAGCAAGCTCCCTC